>CAXTAP010000058.1:0-21071 GCA_964241965.1 uncultured Mucilaginibacter sp. | reverse complement strand
TAGCCATCGGGCTCATCCACACGCTCTAAGCTGATTACATCATAATTGCCCCTGTTAAGCAGTATTTCCTTACCCTCGCGGCTTACCGAATAAATGTGCCGCCAGCCATCCTTTTCACTCAGCCATATAAATTCTTTTCCGCCTTTAATCCACTCCCAGCCGGTATGGCTGCGCACATCAACCCAGGCCTTGTCATCCTCCTGGTTAACTACCCGTGCCGCACCGTTTGATACATTGCAGATGAACACCCGGCTTTCATTTTGCGGGCGGTTAAGCTGCTGCAAAATAATTTCATTGCTGCCGGTAGTCCACTCCATACGCGGAATGTAATGCTGTATGGCATCGCCCGGCACCTTCATCCACAAGGTTTTGCCGGTACTCACGTTCACTACACCTACCCGGCACGAGCTGGGGTCGGTGCCTGCTACCGGGTATTCTACCGGCACGGTGTAGGAATAAGCCGAGTCGGTAGTGTTCAGCATCAGATAGTTCCTGATCTTGCGGGCATCCAGTTGCCAGTACGCAATGGAGCGCCCGTCGGGCGACCAGCGGAAGCCATCGCGGCAGTCAAACTCCTCCTCATAAGCCCAGTCAAAAGTGCCGTTGATGAGGCGCAGGGTACCATCGGTAGTCAACTGCTTTACAGCGCCGCCGGCTAAATCTTCCATATAAATATTGTGCCCGCTCACATAGGCCACCCGCGTGCCATCGGGCGAGAACTTGGCAAACATCAGTGACGATGCCGGGCGGTCCTTGCCAATCTGACGCAGGGTTTTAGCATCCAGGTCATACACCCAGTAGTCGCCGCGGGTATCATAACGCCAAACCTTTTTGGTGTTGGTATTGATGAGTATCTTCCGCCCGTTATCGGTTATAGCAAAGCGCCTTACATTGAGGGGACTCCGGCCTGCCGGGGTAAGCATGGCCGCAGTTACCACAACTGTTTTTTTGCTGCCGTCGCGGCTGTCAAGTTCCGTAATGCCATCAGTGCCGGCCTTGTAATACTGGTAACCATCCTTAGCCCAGATGGTATTGCGGCCAAACTGTGCCGAAGCTGTTGGCTGCAGGCCAGCTGTTAATAGTGCCGCACATAGCACCCGGTAAATTCTTTTATTCATGCAGGTTAAATTAAGTTTTATACTGTTGCGTAATGTAGCGGTTAGTTTTGCGTTTATTACTATTTTAACACCGGTAAATTTATTGTCTCTGTAATGAAAAAACTATACCTTTTTCTGATTTGCTGCTGTGCCGCCCACTTATTGCAGGCACAGCGTATTGACCGCAGCAAATTTTTAAAGGATAGTTTGGACGGCTATATAAACCGGGCCCTCACTAACTGGCGCATACCCGGCGCAGCCATCGGCATTGTAAAGGATGGTAAGATTGTGCTGATGCGGGGTTATGGCATCAAGGAACTGGGTATTCCTACCAAAGTGGATGTAAATACCCTGTTTATGATTGGCAGCAATACCAAGGCTTTTACCGCTACTGCGCTGGCTGCCCTGCAGGTGCAGAAAAAGCTTTCGCTAGATGACCGGGTAACCAAGTACCTGCCCGATTTTAAATTGAACGACCCGCTGGCTAACAGCGGCGCTACCCTGCGCGATCTGCTCTGCCACCGGCTGGGCTTTGAAACCTTTCAGGGCGACTTTACCTATTATAACAGCAACCTTACCCGCCAGCAGGTTATTGAACGGATGGGGCACATTAAGGCTGTTTATCCTTTCCGTACACGGTGGGGCTATACCAACGCCGCCTTTGCAACCGCAGGCGAAGTGCTGGCTAAGGTAACCGGCAAGCCTTGGGAGCAATACATCAGGGAAACTATTTTTGCCCCGCTGGGGATGACGAATACCCTGGCGCTGACCGCCGACCTGCAAAAATCATTCAACAAGGCGGCCGCACATACCATTGTTGACGGGCGGCTGACGGCTATACCCTACCTGCAGGATGATAACCTGGCCCCTGCAGGCAGCATCAGCTCATCGGCTACCGATATGAGCAAGTGGATGCTGGCCCTGCTAAGCAGCGGCAAGGCCGGCAGCCGGCAGGTAATACCGTCGGCGGCCATCACGGCCACCCGGCAGCCGCAGGCCATTGTGGGTGAAACTCCGCAGGGCGAATTCGAGCTATACGGCTTGGGCTGGTTTTTAGAGCAGTACCAAAACCACCGGCTGGTGCTGCATACCGGCGGCGTAAGCGGCTTTGTGTCATCGGTTACCTTAGTGCCCGATTTGAATTTAGGCATTGTGGTGCTGACCAATACCGACCAGAACAACCTCATTTCCTCGCTTAACCGGGAACTGATTGATATGTATCTGAAAATGCCCTATCATAATTATATTGACCGTTCCGTTTCGCAAACGCGGGCCTATACTGCCGCCGAGCAGCAGCAGGACAAAAAGCTGCGCGACTCCGTAGCCCTTAACCCGCACCCTGCCCAAAGCCTGAATGATTATGCCGGCAGCTATGTGAACGACCTTTATGGCAACATTACCATTGCCAAGGGCGAAAACAATGACCTGATTATGCGCTTTGAGCATCACCCTAAAATGTATGCGCACCTGCAGCCTTTAGGGGGCAACCGCTTTTATACCGTGTTTTCTGATCCGGCCTTCGGCAAGGCCGTCTTTCCGTTTTATGTGCAGAACGGCAATGTTACTGGTTTCCGGCTCAAGGTGGCCGATTTTGTGGAGATAACGCCGTACGATTTCAGGAAAGTAAAATAAGCCGGGCATACCCCTGGCATCTGTACTTTTATGCGAGATACGAAAAAAACCCTCCTACCGCACCGCTTTGTCCTGTTTTGTATCAACCGGGCGTAGCTTTTGGGATAGCGAAAACCGCTGTGCTGATAACTCTAAGGTCATTCTTACTGGTGTTTTTTCCCGCCTGAAGAACAGGCCGCATTTACAGCATTGTGGGACACGCTGAGGGTGGCCTGCACTACACTGGTTTAAGTCTTGCTGCATGGGGCAGCTTAAATCAGTGAATTATATAGATGCATTCTTTTCTTGTCATTCTGAGCGGCAGCGAAGAACCTGTAAGGTAGTTTACATGTGTACAGGTTCTTCGCTGCCGCTCAGAATGACAAGGTTTTTTTGAAAATGACAAGGCTTTTATCAGAAAGTGTTTTTACCCTCTTAGTTTCCCGTTGTTTTTCTAATCTTTTATGTATTTGTAAATGCGAATAATCTGCAATAACAGTAATAACCAGGCAGCAGTTGAAAGCAGTTAAGCAAAAAAGGCCGCTTTAATAAGCGGCCTTTTACATATCATTTGCACATCTGCACATTAAAAAATCTGCACATTTAAATCATTCTTCCAGTACTTCGCTGTGCGGACTGCTGATTTCGGCAGTCTGGCTTTTGAAGTAGCGCTTCTGGTAGATCAGGATCATGATGACGCCTACCGAGATGGCTGAGTCGGCCAGGTTAAAGATGGGCCTGAAAAACTCGAAGGGTTCGCCTCCCCACACAGGCAGCCATTTAGGGAAGGTGCCCGAAATGAGCGGGAAGTAAAACATATCAACCACCCGGCCCTGAAATACGGGGGCATAATGATAAGCCAGGCCATAAAATGCAGAATCAATGATGTTCCCGGTAGCCCCGGCAAAAATAAGGGCTACATTCATAATCAGGCCCCTGTGATACTTGTGCTGAATGAGGTACACCAAACTGTAACCTATGCCGCAAACCGCAGCAATGCGGAACAGGGTGAGGATGAGCTTGCCGGCTTCGCCTCCCAGTTCCCAGCCAAAGGCCATGCCGTTGTTTTCGGTAAACAACAGCATGCCCCTGCTGCCCAGAAAGCGGATCTGCTCGCCGAGGTACATGTGGCCTTTTACCCAGATTTTAATAATCTGGTCGGCCAGGATAATAAACGCGGCGGTCAGGAATGGTTTGGTGTACGCAGCCTTCATTTAGTATTGCTTCATTTTTGCTTCCATGCTCAGCGTGGTATGCGGTACGGCGCGCAGGCGCTCCTTTTGTATCAGCTTACCGGTTTCGCGGCATACGCCGTAAGTTTTGTTTTCTATACGCACCAGGGCGGCTTCCAGCTGCTCAATAAACTTTTTCTGGCGGGCGGCCAGCTGGTTAATAGATTCCTTTTCCAGGGTGGCCGAGCCATCTTCCAGTGTTTTGTAGGTGCCGGCGGTATCATCGGTGCCGTTTAAGTTCGGGCTGCTCAGTGATGAGGCCAGGGCATTCAGCTCCTCGCGGGCTATGCGGATCTTCTCCAGGATAATATCTTTAAATTCCTGCAGTTCTGAATCAGAGTATCTGGTTCTTTCGTTTGGTGTTTCCATTTATATTTTAGTTATCGCTATCAAAATTTCATTATCATCAATTACTGTTTTCTCGCCTTCCTGCACATCGTCAAACTGAATGTCGGAGGCCAGTATTTCGGCGCAAATATAGGTCAGATTGTTTTTTACCGCTTCGGCAATTACAGGCTGCCTGCTCAGGCGCACGTTTATTTTATCGGTTACCTCAAAGTTACTGCTCTTACGCAAATTCTGTACCCGGTTTACCAGCTCGCGCGATATACCTTCCTGCTTCAGTTCATCGGTAAGCGTAACATCCAGGGCTACCGTTAACTTACCCAGGTTGGCTACCTGCCATCCCGGCACGTCCTCAGCGATGATTTCAACATCAGAAGATAGTATTGAGTATTTAGTATCAAGTATCGAGATATATTCTTCACTTTCCAACTTGCTGATATCTTCCTGGCTCAGTTCATTAATGGCCTGGGCTACGGCTTTCATATCCTTGCCTACCTTAGCGCCCAGGGCCTTGAAGTTGGGCCTGATCTTCTTTTTCACAAAACCGGCAGTATCTCCGATGTACTCAATGCCCTTGATGTTGGTTTCCGACAGGATCAACTCTTTTACCGCTTCTACCTGACGCTCAAAATTACGGTTCAGGATAGGCAGCAAAATCTTACTCAGCGGCTGGCGCACGTTAATGCCTACCTTTTTACGCAGCGACAGCGTGAGCGACGATATCTGCTGCGCCAGCTGCATCCGCTCCTCCAGAGCCTTGTTCACCAAATCCTGGCGGTAGGCCGGAAAATCGCTCAGGTGCACTGACTCAAAATCTTCCTTCCGGGTAATAGTATTCAGATCCTGGTACAGGCGCTCGGCGAAGAACGGCGCAATGGGCGACATCAGCTTGGCCACCGTGACCAAACAGGTATATAACGTTTGATAGGCCGAAAGCTTATCTTCTGAGTTATCCGATTTCCAGAAACGGCGGCGGCTCAGGCGCACATACCAGTTGCTCAGGTGCTCGTCCACAAAATCCTGTATGGCGCGGGCCGCCCTGGTAGGCTCAAAGTCGGCGTAAAAGGCATCCACCTCCTGCGTTAAGGTATTGAGCAGGGAAACAATCCACTGGTCAATCTCCGGGCGCCGGTTCAGGTCAACGTCGGCCTCGCTGTAGGCAAAGCCGTCAATGTTGGCATAAAGCGCAAAAAAGCTGTAGGTGTTATACAGGGTACCGAAAAATTTACGGCGCACCTCATCCAACCCCTCTAAATTAAATTTCAGGTTATCCCAGGGCGAAGCATTGCTGATCATGTACCAGCGGGTAGCATCGGCACTATATTGCTCAATGGTGGCAAAAGGATCAACAGCGTTACCCAAACGCTTGGACATTTTGTTACCATTCTTATCCAATACCAAACCATTGGAAACCACATTTTTAAAGGCAATGCCGGGGTTACCGGTTTGCGCATTCACGGCCTTAATGGTGTCGCTGCTTTCGCTCAGCATTACTGCAATGGCGTGCAGAGTAAAAAACCAGCCGCGGGTTTGGTCAACCCCTTCGGCAATAAAGTCTGCCGGGTAGGCATTCTTAAATTCTTCATGATTGGCGAACGGAAAATGCCATTGGGCATAAGGCATGGCGCCACTGTCGAACCAAACATCAATCAAGTCGGGCTCACGGACCATTTTATTGCCGCCGGCAGATACCAGTATTACGTCATCCACATAAGGGCGGTGCAAATCGGGCACATGCGAGCCTTCGGGCATAAAGCCTGCGGCAATGGATTTTTGAATTTCCTCCTCGAGCTCGGCCATAGAGCCGATACACTTCTCGTCCGTACCATTCTCCTCGCGCCATATCGGCAGCGGCGTGCCCCAGTAGCGGGAGCGCGAAAGGTTCCAGTCCACTAGGTTTTCCAGCCAGTTGCCAAAGCGGCCTGTCCCGGTTGATTCGGGTTTCCAGTTAATCTGCTTATTCAGTTCCACCAGCTTTTCCTTTACTGCTGTGGTACGGATAAACCAGCTATCCAGCGGATAATACAATACCGGTTTATCGGTGCGCCAGCAATGCGGGTAACTGTGCTCATATTTCTGCACGTTAAAGGCCTTGTTATCCTCCTTCAGCTTAATGGAAATCAAAACATCGGTAGGCTTAAAATCGGGCCGGGCGCGTTCCTCGTCGCTATAATACTCTTCCTTTACATAGCGGCCTGCAAAATCGGTCACCTCGCTTACAAAGCGGCCCTGCTTATCTACCAGGGGCACCTCATTACCGTTTTCATCAGGCACCATTACAGCAGGCACGCCATTGGCACGCGCCACCCTGAAGTCGTCCGCACCGAAAACGGAGGCCGTGTGCACAATGCCTGTGCCATCGTCGGTAGTTACGAAATCGCCGGCAATAACCCGGAAAGCGTTTGCCTCTAAATCGGCGTTGGTTACATAGGGCATCAGCTGGCGGTAGCGCAGGCCCAGCATCTCGGCTCCCTTAAGGCTGCCCCGCACCTCCCAGGGGATAACCTTATCGCCGCCCCGGTAATCCTGAAACGAAGCATGCTCGCCCTCGGCCTTAAAGTAACGGCTTACCAAATCCTGAGCCAGCACCACGCTTACCAGCTCATAGGTGTAAGGGTTAAACGTGCGGATTTTTACATAATCCACATCATCGCCCACAGCCAGTGCACAGTTGGAGGGCAAGGTCCATGGGGTGGTAGTCCAGGCCAGTATGCAGGTGTCCTCGCCTTCATCCTCAAACAATACCGGCATCAGCGGGTGCTGCTGGTCGTTTTTCAGGTGAAACTGGGCGGTTATGGAAGTATCCTTCACCATGCGGTAAGTGCCTGGCTGGTTCAGCTCGTGCGAGCTTAAACCGGTGCCTGCCTTGGGCGAGTAGGGCTGTACAGTATAGCCTTTATACAGCAAATCCTTGTTATAGAACTCCTTCAATATCCACCATAAGGTTTCTATATACTCGTTTTCGTAGGTTACATAGGGGTTCTCCAAATCAACCCAGTAGCCCATCTTTTCAGTCAGGTCATTCCAGATGTCGGTATAGCGCATTACCTCCCTGCGGCAGGCGGCATTATAATCCTCAATGGAAATCTTTTTGCCAATATCATCCTTCGTGATGCCTAAAGCTTTTTCCACCGCCAGCTCAATAGGCAGGCCGTGAGTATCCCAGCCGCCTTTACGCTTTACCTGGTAGCCCTTCAGCGTTTTATAGCGGCAAAAAATATCCTTAATAGACCGGGCCATTACGTGATGAATACCCGGCATACCATTGGCCGAAGGCGGCCCCTCATAAAAAGTATAGGGGTTATCTGCGGGCCTGCTGCTGATACTTTTTTCAAAAATATGATGCTCTTTCCAGAATGCCAGTATATCCTTGCCTGTCTGCGATAAATTAAGTTGCTTATATTCCTTGTACATCAATGTGTTCCGCCTCAATTTAGAGGCGCAAAGATAGTTAAAACACAACCAAAAATCAAGATATAAGGGGTTAGAAACCAGAAACAAGAGCCAAGAAAAATTATGGGGAAACAGAACCGGGTTATTGAGAATTAAGTATAATTCTCTGATGCCCGGCTCCTGTTTTTTACTTCCTGCTTCTCCATATGCTAAACTACATTTCTGCCTGCCCCGCCATCTACCTGTATGGTAGTACCGCTGATGTAGGCTGCCTGCGCAGACGCCAGGAAGGTAACTACGGCGGCAAACTCCTCCGGCTTACCAATACGGCCGAGCGGGATGGACTTTGCCCTTTCCCTTAACGCTTCTTCGGGATCCTGCCCGGGCGGCAGGGTATGCTTAACCCGGTCGGTTAAAATGGTGCCGGGGCCAACATTGTTCACGGTAATCTGATAAGGGCCAAACTCATCGGCCATTAATTTTGCCATGCCTGTTACCCCGAGGCGCATACTGGTGGACAGTACCGAATTAGCCAGTACCGATTTACCGGAACTGCTGATGATATTGATGATGCGCCCTCCGCCGGCCTTTTGCATGTAGGGCAGTACCTGCCGGCTGGTGCGGGCAAAGCTGAGCAGATTGGTTTCAAAGGCCTTTTGCCATTGCTCATCATCAAAAGTTTCAAATTTGGCAAAGGGCGGGCCGCCGGCATTGTTTACCAAAATATCAATATGCCCGAACTGGCTGCCTGCCGCTGCAATCAAACCGGTAACCTGCCCGGCCTGTGATACATCGGCCGGCATGGCGGTTACCTTGCGGCCGGTTTGCTGCGTTATTTCAGCAGCAGTTTTATTTAGCTCATCCGCATTGCGCGAGGCAATGATTACATCAGCGCCTTCGGCAGCAAGGCTGGCCGCAACGGCCCTGCCCAGGCCCTTGCTGGCAGCTAATACCAGAGCTACTTTACCATTTAACTGTAAATCCATCTCAATATTTATTAGTGGAGGTACAACAGGTTAACGCATGTGTTGTTTAATTAGGCAGAGCTGCCTCTCAACCTTTATTCTGAGGCTGCTATCCTGAACATAATGAATTTACTGCGCTATGCTGCATAAAACCCGCGGAATTGTTTTTAAGGTGACCGACTACGGCGAAACCAGCGTAGTGGTACAGATTTTTACTGAAAAATTCGGGCTGCAGTCTTACATTATCAATGGCGTTAAAAAGCCCAAGGCCAAAATCAGCCGCAATATGCTGCAGCCCCTCCACCTGCTCGATTTAATTGTTTACTATAAGAATACCGGCGCAGTGCAGCGCATCAAAGAACTGAAGAACGCCCCGCTGCTGCAAAATATTCCTTATGATGTAATTAAAAGCGGCATCACTCAATTTTTAAATGAGGTATTGTACAAAGCCATTAAACAGCCCACGCCCGATGAGCATCTGTTTGAATTTATATTTAATTCAATAGAACTGCTGGACCACCAGCAGGCCGGACTGGCTAATTTTCACCTGGTTTTCCTGACCACGCTTACCCGGTACCTGGGTTTTTATCCTGATAGCAGTACAGCCGCCGAGGCAGATTATTTTGACATGAAGAATGGGGTTTTTACACGGTATAAGCCTGAAAGCATGCTATACCTTTCGCCTCCCTACACACAAATTTTTTACAGGCTCATGAAATACGGGTTTGAAAGCATGGCAGCCATCCAGATCAATAATAATGAGCGCCGTTACCTGCTGAACCGCCTGCTCGAATACTATGCCCTGCACATTGAAGGCTTTGGCAACATTCATGCCCACGAAATTTTAGAAGAAGTACTGAGCTAATGCGAAAGGCTGATGATGCCGGATCAATCTGTTTCTGTTGGCGTAGCTTGGGGATTGCGGTATGGCAGCCTTTTTCCTCTGTCCCGCCTGCCTGTTATTAACAGGCATACACTGTTTATTTAAATAAATTTGCCACATTCGGGCCATTCATACCATTATTGCCTAATGACTATCGACGAAGCACAGCAAACGGTTGACCAGTGGATCAAAACCACCGGCATCCGGTATTTTAATGAACTTACCAATACCGCCATCCTGATGGAAGAGGTTGGCGAGGTGGCCCGCATTATGGCCCGGCAATACGGGGAGCAATCCTTTAAAAAATCAGATACCGAGGTTAACTTGGCCGATGAGATGGCCGATGTGCTGTTCGTGCTGATTTGCCTGGCCAACCAAACGGGTATCAACCTCACCGATGCGCTGCAGAAGAATCTCGAAAAGAAGACTATCCGCGATACAGAGCGGCACCGGAATAATGAAAAGCTGAAGTAATTGATATTCTAATTGCTACAGAAGAAAGGCAGTACACGTTAAAAGCGGTAAATTTATAATACTGTGACGATTTATCTGCACTAAGCATGGATACAGTTCAAGGTTATATAACAGGACTTAATGCAGCGCCACTAACTTATCCCCCCGCAGCACTGGTATGGCGGTGGTAATATCCACGTTCAGGCAAAAGGCTATGTCTTCTTCAATACCCAGTTTTTTGAGGCGCTCACTATGGGAGGTTTTTTGCAGATAGGCGCCCAGATCGCTTTTAGCTAACTGGTACAGGTCGTTGGCGGCAATGGCGGGGTCGTCCAGCTTTACGCTGCCTGCTTTGAGCTGCTCTATTACGGCGCCGGCAAACAAGGTATCTTCGAGGTTGAAATTATTCTTCCAGCCGGCGCAAACCAGTAAAATATTTTCGTGCTGTGTTTTAAGCCAGCTGCACAGCGCCGTTAAATTTAAAAAAGACCCGATAACCACCTGCCTGGCCTGGCGCGACAGGTGCAGCGCATGGGTACCGTTAGTGGTTGTTAGCACCACCGTTTTACCGGCCACCTTATCGGCCGTGTAGGCAAACGGCGAGTTGCCAAAATCGAACCCGGCCACTACCTCACCATTGCGCTCGGCGGCCAGCAGGTAATCCAGGCCCCGTTCACGGTAGGCGGCACATTCCTCCACCTGCGATACCGGAATAATAGCCGCTGCCCCATTATCAATACCATAGCAGATAGAAGACGTAGCCCTGAAAATATCAATAATTACTACTATATAATCCTGCACCTGGTACAGGGGCAGTAAGGCCGGGGTAAGGCAAACTTCGAGGCATTTATAGGAGGGCATGGGCAATATTTAATTTTGTCATTCCAAGCAATAGCAAAGAGAACCTGTAAAGTAATTTATCTGTATAAATGCTTTTCGCTATTGCTCAGGATAACATGAAAGGATCTGAATAGCAGGAATTACTTATAAAATGGCGGCTTTACTACTTTAGCCTTCACCTTGTTATCGCGGATTTTGATATAAATTTCAGTACCTTCCTTAGCAAATTCATGATGAATATAACCCATGCCGATGGCCTTTTGCAGGGAAGGCGATTGTGTGCCTGAAGTTACCTTGCCGATTATATTATCACCGGCATCCACAATTTCATGATCATGGCGCGGAATGCCGCGGTCTATCATTTCAAAGCCGACCAGTTTTTTGCTGATACCCTGCTGCTTTTGCTGTTGCAGGGCCGCCGAGTTGGTAAACTCTTTATTAAATTTGGTTACCCAGCCCAGGCCGGCTTCCAGGGGCGAGGTGGCATCATCGATATCATTGCCATACAGGCAAAAACCCATTTCCAGGCGCAACGTATCGCGTGCGCCCAGGCCAATCGGTTTAATGCCAAAGGGTTCTCCGGCTTTAAATATGGCTTCCCAAACGGCCCGGGCATATTTATTCTCTACATAAATTTCAAACCCGCCTGCACCTGTGTAGCCCGTAGCCGATACCACCACATTATCTGCCCCGGCAAACCTGCCCCTGGTAAAAGTATAATATTCCATAGAGGCCAGGTTAATATCCGTAAGGCTTTGCAGGGCCTCAGCGGCTTTCGGGCCTTGTACAGCCAGCAGGGAGGTACGGTCGGATATATCCTTCATATCCACGCCTCCGGTGTTATATTTACTGATCCAGTTCCAGTCCTTTTCAATATTAGAGGCGTTTACCACCAGCATATAGGTTTTATCGTCTATACGGTAAACCAGCAGATCATCCACTATGCCGCCCTGCTCATTAGGCAGGCAGGAGTATTGCACCTTGCCGTTATAAAGCTTAGAGGCATCATTGCTGGTTACGCGCTGTATCAGGTCCAGCGCATTGTTACCCTTCAAAATAAACTCGCCCATGTGGCTTACATCAAACACACCTACGGCCTTGCGCACAGCATCATGCTCGGCATTAATGCCGGCATACTGCACCGGCATATTGTAACCTGCAAAGGGCACCATTTTAGCGCCCAGTTGTATATGTGTATCTGTCAGAGCCGTGTTTTTCATGGGAACGTTTAATTTTTACAGGGCACAAAAGTAATAATTTAAACCTAACCTTTTGCAGCCAGCACCTGCTGATAAAAGGTTACAATGTTTTGCGTAATCCTGTTGATGTTATGCTTTTCTTCCACCATCTGCCGGGCGTTCTGCCCTATGGCTTTGCAGTAGGCTTCATCGGCAATGCAGCGCTTAATGGCCCGGTAAAATTCATCCTGCGTGTTGGCAATAATAATATTGGCACCATGTTCATAGGCAATGCCCTCAGCGCCCAGCGAGGTGGAAATAATACATTTCTGCATTGCCATGCCCTCTACAATCTTTACCCGCATGCCTCCGCCCGATAACAGGGGCACAACCATAATGGCCTTGCTGTTTACAAACTCCAGCGCATCGTCCACCTCCCCCTGTATGTAAATTTTGCCCATCACCTCGTAATCGTCAAAACGTTCAGGTATATCATTGCCGGCCACATAGAACCGTACCCGTAGGTCGCCGGTGGTTAAATCAGCCCTAAAGGTGTCTAAAAACCACTCTATTCCCTCCCGGTTCGGCATCCAGTCGAGCGAACCTAAAAAGAACAGGCTTGGAAATTCAGTTTTGCTTACGTCAGGGTGATAATGGCTGATGTTGATGCCTACGGGCAGCACCTCAACCGGTATCGTGGCGCCGTATTGCTGCATTACCTGTTTATCCTGCACGGTAAAGGTACCAATAGCATCAAACTTATTCAGCTGCTGTACCTCAAAACGCTTGATGCGGCCGGCAATAAGGCCGAGGTAAAATTTTTTAAAGGGATCGTTCTTTTGCAGGGCCAGCCGCTGCCATACCTGATGCTCCAGGTGGTGTGCACGGTAAATCAGCCGGGCTTTGGTGGCCTTGCGCAGGGCAGGCAGGTACGGCGACACAAACAGCCCCTCAAACTGAACTACATCATAATCATTTAAAATAACCTCATGCACTAGCATACGCTCAAATGAGGCGCTATGGAAGCGCTCAATATTGTTGGCTGTTTGACTGAACACATTTAAAACAGCCTGCACAACCGAGATGCTGATGTCAATATCAAACACCTGATAGTTGATGCGGCCGATAAGCTCATCATCCTCCGGATCGTTATTATGCTGAAAGCTGTAATGTTTGGGGTTGAGCGAGAAAAGAGATACCTGATGCCCTAAATCAACAAAGCCCTTGATGGTATTGCCCACCACAATGGGATAACCGCTGTTTCTGGGAAACGGCGTACGATGGGTAATCACTAATATTTTCACAGGAGGGCTTTAATCGGTTGATAACAAAAATATCAACGTTATGCCCGATGTCAAAAGTATTTTCAAAAAATACTTGTTTGCGGGTTTGTAACCTTAAAGCTGCGGCGGTGATGCGGAGTTAAGCCATGTGTTAAAATGCTGTTGCGATGCTTTACGGTCGGGTAGCCCTTATTAATATGCCACTGATATTCGGGGTGCTGCTGCGCCAGCTGCACCATGTAATCGTCCCGGTAGGTTTTGGCCAGCACGGAGGCGGCGGCAATACTGAAATACTTGCTGTCGCCCTTTATAATGCATTCATGCGCAATGCCGGAATAAGGTTTAAAGCGGTTACCGTCTATAAGCAATAGCTCAGGCCGGGGCTGTAACTGCGCTATGGCACGGTGCATGGCTAAAAAGGAAGCATTCAAAATATTAATAATGTCAATTTCTTCAGCGCTGACCGAGGCAACCGCAAAGGCAACAGCCTGCTGTTCAATCTCCGGGCGCAGGGCATAGCGCACAGCTTCAGTAAGCTGCTTAGAATCATTCAGTAGTGGATGGGTAAAGCCGGGCGGTAAAATTACAGCTGCTGCAAATACCGGCCCGGCCAGGCAGCCGCGGCCTGCTTCGTCACAGCCCGCCTCCGTAAGCGTTTGCTGAAAGCCGGACAACATCAGCCAGCCCGGCCCTTTCCGGATGAAAAATGTTTCGCTTTAATTTTTGATGCAGGTATCATCATTTACAAGCAGTTAATCAGCCGTCTGTTTAAAGGAATGACTAAAAAAGGGTTTATGTAATTTTCAGCGTAAGCAGGGTAATATCATCTATGGCCTTACCCTTAACAATGAGGTTCAGGTAATCCATCAGGGTTTGATTAAATTTATCGGGCAGCAGATGGCCGTTCTTTACCACAAATTTGAGCAGGATGTCTTCATCCCAGATATTTTCGCGCTGCTGGTCGTAATCCATCAGGCCATCGGTATAATTAAAAACCAGGCTGCCCGGCTCCACATCAATTTCTCCCTGATTAATAAAGGGCAGCTCATCAAAAGCGCCGATCATGGTGGTGCCCAGCTTTAACAATATGGCCTCGCCGTTGGCATAAATAATGGCGGGGTTATGCCCGGCGTTGATATAATTCAGCTTCCGGGTTTCTTCGTTGTACTTACCTAAAAACAGGGTGATAAAGCGCTCGCCCTTGGTGTTATGGATTAATATTTTGTTCAGCCGCTCAATCAGTGCGGTTAAGTCCTCTTCCACCGATGCCCAGGCACGCAGGCTGGCTTGGAAATTCGACATCAGCAGGGCGGCCGATATTCCCTTGCCCGATACATCGGCAATGCACCATAAAAACTCCTTATCATTCAGCCGCAGAAAATCAAAGTAATCACCCCCGATGTCCTGATGGGGCAGGTACTTGGCACCGATTTCAACTGCCATGTCCTTATGCAGCCTTACCGGAATCAGCATGTTCTGCACCTCAACCGCCAGCTCCATTTCGCGCTGAAAGCGCTCGGCCTGTAAACGCTCCCTGAACAGCCTTTTGTTTTCCAGCGCCACCACAATGACGTTAATGAGCGTTTGAATAAAATTCAAATCATTGCTCAGCATATCGCCGGTGGTATTAAAATCGCCAATGAGGGCATAAGCCAGCGCCCTGTTTTTATGATAAATAGGGATAAAGAAATTATACTGGCTCAGCACCGCATCCTGATGCCCGGTTAAAGAAGCCGGCTTGCGGAATTTTCTGAGCTGGTTGCAGGCCTGGTACAGTACCTGCAAAGATTCAAACTCGCCGCCATACTTGGATATGCAGGTAAAGCCGCCCTGCTTCTCGATCAGGAAGCGAAGCTTGCCCACTTTGAGGTAATTCTGCAAGATCACCTCCAGCATCTGGATCAGTACCGGCGTAGATGAATTTTTATTGATAGCCCGGGTAACCTCGAGCAGAGAATTAAGTTCTGACTGCCTTTTAAGCAGCAGCTGTATTAACTCCCCCTCACCCGAACCTGCTTCAAAATCTTGCATTGACAGTGTTAAAGTCCGAAATTATAAAAATAATTATTATATGCGCATACTTTGTGATTTTACATCAAAAGCATCGCGCAAACCTACAGTTACAACGTTAAAGGCATAAACCATCAGCATAATAGCCAGCCCCGGTAAAAGGGCCAGGTAGGCAGCATCCATAATAATGTAACCATAGTGCTCCCTGATCATGCTGCCCCAGGTTGGCATGGGCGGCTGCGCCCCGAAACCCAAAAAGCTGAGGCCGGCCTCCAGCAGAATGGCAGCCGCAAAATTTGCCGAAGCCAGCACCAGTAACGGCCCGGTTAAGTTAGGTAAAATATGCCGGGTAATGATACGGAAATTACTGAAACCTAATGCCCTTGCAGCCTCTACATATTCAGCCTGTTTCAGGCTGATGACCTGGCCGCGCACCAGGCGGGCAACTTCCACCCACATCGATAAACCCACGGCCAGAAATATTTGCCATAAACCCTTGCCCAAAGCAAAGGAGAGGGCAATAACCAGCAGCAGCGCCGGCAAAGCCCACAAAACATTCATTATCCAGCTCAGCAGGCTATCGGCCCAGCCGCCATAGTAACCGGCTACAGCGCCTATGGTAAGGCCCGCCAGCAAACTGATAACAACGGCCATAAAGCCAACCGCCAGTGATACCCGCGCACCCAGTATCAGGCGGCTCAGCAAATCGCGCCCGTAAATATCGGAGCCCAGCCAAAATGTTCTGGTAACAATCTGCCGCTGCACAATCTGGCTGGCAGCCTTACTGATCAACTGCTTGCTTTTGCCCGGAGGATAACCGGCCACAGCCAGAACAGCGTAAGCCTTGCGCTCAGGCTTGTCCTCGTCGCTTATGTACTCGTTTGCTATCAGAGAGTCCGCCTTAAAGCCGTAGTTCGTGATAGGAACCTCCTGATAGAAGGCCGGCTGGCCAAAAAGCATTTTTTGAAACAGGTTAACCGTATCTACCGGCTCACTTTTGCGTATGCGCAGCATCGTGTACCGTGCACCCGGCTTCTTGATGCTCAGCTGCAGCGCCATATTATTGGCATCGGGTGTACTGTCGGGCATAATAAGATAGCCAAGCAAGGCTGCCAGCACCGTTGCCGCAATAACAATTAATCCGGCTACGGCAATTTTATGCTGTTTGAAGTTTTTCCAGGTTTGCTGCAGCGGGGCAAGGGATTTCAAGGGAATACTGAATTAAATTTTTATCAATGTTTTCTGCCATTGTTCAACGGCATCAGCGTACTACCCTGCCTTTCCAGGCATACTTGCGGGTGTTGCCGATTAATCCAATATACACAAAATATAAAATATGCACGGGCGACAACAGCACAAGCAGCCCCAGCAAACCCCTGCGCCTGAAAAAACCGGTGATGGGCAGCAGGAAAGCCATTTCAAAAACATACTTCAGGGCAAACTGAATCAAAAACAGGTGCAGAAAATAACCGCTGTAAAAACTGAGCACAGCATTGGCCATCAGTGAAACATTAAACAGCCATATGCCTACAGCCAGGGCCACCACCTTTTTATCCTTATACTTAGTGGATTTGGAAGCCCAGCGCTGCCGCTGCTGTAAAAACTCCTTAAGGTTAGGTTTAGCATGTGTATAAACCACCGCTTCGCGCTTTTTCAAAAACGCAATTTTACCCGGAAAACGCTCGGCCACTTTTTGCAGCAGCAGTTCATCATCGCCGGAGGCTACATCATCAATACCCTTAAAACCGCCCACTTCATAAAAGATATCCTTACGGTAAGCCAGGTTGGCCCCGTTGCAGGTTGAAGCACGGCCATTGCCGATAAATGCCGCGCCAATGCCGATGAGATATGAAAACTCCAGCGTTTGCAAACGCTCGAACAAAGATTTTTCCTGAAAATAGGCTACCGGCGACGAAATCATGACCGGGTTACAGGCTTCATAATACCCCACAACGGATGACAGCCATTGCGGCCCCATGCGGCAATCGGCATCGGTAGCCACCAGCAAATCACCGGTGGACAGGCTGATGGCCTCCGTTATCGCCTTTTTCTTGTAGGAGTTCAGCTTTTCCTTTTCATTCAGCTGCAGCAGTTTAATGCCCTGAGCAGCGTAGCTTTGAATGATACCGGCTGTATTATCAGTAGAATGGTCGTCGGCTATAATTACCTCCAGCAGGTGCCTGGGATAATCCTGCGCTAAGATATCCTCAATCGTAAGCCGGATGTTATCCTCTTCGTTGCGGGCGGCAATCATGACGGTTACCCTGGTGACCGGCATCTTTTTGGCAAAAACGGGCTGTTTCAAAGCAGCCCAGCCCCGCATCAGGTACAACAGTACCAGCAGGTACAGGCCGGTGAGCAGCACAATGGCTGAATTATATAGTATGATCAAAGAATTTCAGTTTTAAAACAAATACCGACCCTAAGGCAGCCGGGATAATCAGATTAATAAGCCAGATAGATGCCACCGCTGCAATAACGGCAAGGTGCTGGCCGGTTACATATTCAAACAGCTTATCGGCCGTGGCGCTGCGTACGCCGATATCAAGCAAATCGAGCGAGGGCAGCGCTGATTGTATAAAAAACAGGATGAATACCAGCAGCATCATGGTTACCAGCGGTATCTGCGGGATAAGCAGGTGTATTACCAGATAATACTGGAATGAAAATGTGCAGAACCGGGCCAGGCAAAAACCCATGATGCGCAGCAGCTCGGCAAAATGATACCGCCCCAGAATATCAAAAAACCGGTGAAACGTTCTTAAAAACTTTATACTGTTTAACAGGCTTACCATCCACCTGATGTTGAAGTAGAAGAGCAGCATCATGGCTATAAAACCTGCGGCTATAGCAGCTACACCCACAAACAGCCAGTTGTTTAAGTGCAGAAAATGATATAAAAACCAAAGCAGCGCCCCCACTCCCAGCACGTTGGTAATTACATTTTGCCCGAATGAACCCACCGCCATGGCAAACACGCCGTGGATACGCTTGCGGGGCGGTAAAAAAAATACGCGCCCGCCATATTCGCCCAGGCGATTCGGCGTAAACACGGCCCAGGTTAATCCGCAAAAAACAGATTCAATGGCCTGCCATACAGTAATGCGGTTCAAGGTTCGGATGAGGTAGCGCCACTTGAGGGCTTCGAGCGTCCAGTTCACCAGCATCAGCAGCAATACCAGGGCAAGGGTTGCGGTAACCTGCAGGTGGTTAATGCGGCTGGTGAGCAGCTTAAATTCCCGGAGGTCGCCCTTGTTGCTGATTTGCCTGTAAATAAATGTAAAGGCCAGTATCAGAATAACTGCTTTAAGCAGCCAAGATGTTAGTTTTTTGGCCTTTGCTGTTAACACGCTGTAAATTTTGTGCAATGTTATAAAAAAAAGGCAAGCTAACGCCTGCCTTACTTATAATCATTATTGCCCGGTGGCTTAACGTAACCGCTGTTTCAGGAATACCAGCGTATAGGCATTGGCCTCCCTGGTAGCCTCGCTGTTGTAAATCGGGTTGCTGGGGTTGGCAAAACCATGGTCGGCATCGAACTGGTGCAGGTACAGTTTCTTACCTGCAGTTTCCATATTAGCCTTAAACTGCGCAACAATTCTGGTATTGATGTATTGATCCTTGTTGGCAAAGTTGCCCAGTACATCGGTGTGCAGGGTTTTCAGCCTGTCCACGCTCTGCTCGGGCATACCATAATACATTACACAGGCTGCCGCCTGTTTGCCGGCCAGCAGGGTAGCCTGCAGGCTCCAGCCGCCGCCAAAGCACCAGCCCAGGGTGGCAATCCGGGCTTTAGGGCCGGCATAGGCAATGGCTCCCTTAATAATAGCCTGGGCGCGGTCGTCCTTTACGGCCTGCATGTATTTGCCGGCATCTTCGCGGGTAGCGGCCACCTTGCCATCGTATAAATCGAGGTCAATAACATTAACATCGCCCAGCTCCTTATAAATCCTTTCCGATTCGTGCTTGATAAAATCGTTCAGGCCATACCATTCATGAATAACCAGCAGGTAATTACTGGTTGGTTTCTTAGCCTTAAACTCGAAGGCGTTTGCACTGGCGCCATCCGGCGTTTTGTAAGTAATGGCTTTGCCGACATCGCTTTGAAAATGATAAGCTTTAGGATTGGCGTGCGCCATCCGGAAACTTTTATCGGAGGCCAGCATGGCAAACCGGCGGGTAGCGCTGGGCTGCTTTACACAACAGGCCATTTTTTGCTGGCCGAAGGCTGCAATGCCAGCCAGCACCAGTATATTCAGTAACAGAAATTTTTTCATGAAACGATAGATTGAATTAGTGAATTTGTTATAAATATACCTGCTTTATCAGTAATAATGCAAAACAGATTTGGCTTGGTGCGGCAATATCAACTTAAATTTGAAATATTTGCATCACCATGCAGAATGATGAAAAATACGAGCGGCTGCTCAAACTAACCGAAGGCGACTTTAAGGCTTTTTTGTATGATTGCGACGGCACGCTGGCCGATAACATGCAGGCGCATAAGGATAGCTATATACGGGTTGCAGCCGGTAAAGGCGTAGTAATTGAGGGCAATATTATTGATGAGTTTGCAGGCCTGCCCACTACTGAGGTAATAGGCAAAATTAATGAGCGCTACCATACCGATTTTGACCCGGTTGAATTTAACCGGTTAAAATACCGGCTGTTTTATGATGAATATATTGAGCATACGCAGCCGATTGCCTATGTGGTAAACCACTTGATAAACCACGCCGGCAAGGTTCGTATCGGTGTGGTAAGCGGCGGCAGCCGCGAATCCGTAGAAAAAACGCTCAGGGTATTAGGTATTTTTGATTTGGCAGAGGTGCTGATATGCGCCGGAGAAACAGCGCATGGCAAGCCTTACCCTGATCCTTTCCTGGAAGCCGCCCGGCAGCTGGGCGTACCGCCGGGCCAGTGCCTTGTTTTTGAGGACGGCGATGCCGGCGTACAGGCGGCAGAGGCAGCAGGTATGCGCTGGGTACGTATTGATAAGATATAAAACTGTTTCTATTGCACCAGAGAATGCAGCAACTTCTAGGCCGTATTTTACAAACAAACCCGGCTGCACTTTGTAACATTTATGTTGCACTATTAACCGCGGCTGTTAAACCAGTCTATCACTAAAAACTTTATTTATGAAAAAGCTACTTTTTCTGGCAGGCCTCACACTGCTCACCTTTTCCGGATTTGCCCAGGGCGTTGATCTCCGTAACCGCATTGAGGTTACCGGCAGCGCCGAGCAGGAGGTTACGCCGGATATTATTTATGTTTCCATCTCCCTGAAAGAATACCTTGACGGCAAAACCAAAATTACCATCAACCAGCTGGAAAGCCAGCTGGAAAAAGCGGTAAGCGATGCCGGCGTACCCAAAGCCGATTTTACCATTAACAATGTATCGGCCTACAACTATACTTATCAGAAGAAGAAAAACCCTGATTTTCTGGCAGCCAAGCAGTACCAGCTGAAACTGCACGACTTAAACCGGCTGGACCAGATTTTGGCTAAGGTGGACGCTAAGGGCATACAGGCTACCAATATAGACAGCTACGATTACTCTAAAATGAACGACCTGAAGCGCGATCTCAAGATTAAGGCCCTGTTAGCTGCCCGCGAAAAAGCGAGTTACCTTACCGCCAGCATCAGCGAGAAACTGGGCGGCGCCATTGATATTACCGAAAACGACGACATCAACATGCCTGCCGCCCGCCCGGTAATGTACATGGCTAACCGGGCCGAAAAGGAGAGCGCACCTATGCCCGAAAGCGACATCAACT
>CAXTAP010000057.1:0-21725 GCA_964241965.1 uncultured Mucilaginibacter sp. | reverse complement strand
TATAAGGGCAGGCGGCAGGCCAGCATTTATACCGCCATTAAGCTGCTGCCCACACCCATCCATACAGAGAGCGCTGATGATAAAAACTTTCGCAGCTTTCAGAGCGAGGTAGAAAAATTATATAAGGTTAATGAGCAGGCCTCGCCTTACGTGGTCAAGATTTTAAGTTCGGGGCTTACTGAAAGCGGCTCATTTCCTTACATCGAGATGGAATATATTGAGGGCCCCGATCTGTG
Source organism: uncultured Mucilaginibacter sp. (assembly GCA_964241965.1). Taxonomy (GTDB): domain Bacteria; phylum Bacteroidota; class Bacteroidia; order Sphingobacteriales; family Sphingobacteriaceae; genus Mucilaginibacter. The sequence continues at coordinate 21,489 of CAXTAP010000057.1, read as the reverse complement.
TGAACTGCTGCAGGCTCCTCACCCCGGCATTTTTTCCATCCGGGAAGTGATCAAGGTAGCCGAGCAGCTGGCCTCGGCCCTGGCCCACTGCCACCGGGTAGGCATACAGCATGGCGATATTAAAGATAATAACGTGCGTTACAACACCCGGAGCGGCAACTACGTGCTGCTTGATTTTGGCCTGGCGCTGATGAACGAGGAACAGCGCCGTACCAGCCTGCGCCATGCCGGGGCCATTGAGTTTATGGCTCCTGAACAAAATGAGGGATTAATGCTGCCTCAAACGGATATTTACAGTTTTGGCGTGGTATTATACGAATTGTTAGCCGGGCGTGTACCATTTGTACTGACCGACCGCAGCGAAACGGCCCGCACTACCGTTATGCTGCAGCACATGGAGGCAGCGCTGCCGGACCTGACCGCATTACGGTATGAAAATCTGCCCGCCGGCCGGGCAGACCGGCAATGGGAAGCCGAAGTACCAGACTGGCTGCTGGCCGTTATTCACAAATGCTTAAACAAACGGCCTGCCGACCGCTATGCCGATGGAATAGCCTTGCAGGAGGCGGTAAATCAGGGCAGCTTAACTGTTGCTCCGCTGTCATCTCAGGGCGCGGCGGCCAATCATGATGTACGCCTGCTCAACACAGCTGCAGCAGCAGATGTGCCGGTATTGCAGAGTGAAAATGACCGCCTGCTGATGCTCGTTGACCAGTACCGGCAGGAAAAGCTGGAACAGGACAAAAAACTGAACGCCATGCATACCCTGCTGCTCAGGGCAGGCGGCACCTTTAATTCGGTCAAAGGTGTATTTGAGCTTAAAAGCTCCATTCTGCATGTATCCGGTTATGTTGCCGGCCTTTTTGTTGCAGCCATGCTGGTGTTCGCCGCTGCGCTGTTCCGTATGGGCGAGCGCCGCCATCTGCCCGCTCCGGTATCCTACCATATTACTTACAGAAATGCATTGCGCACTGCGCTGCCAGGTATTGTACCCTATGTAACCGATAGTTCACAATCCGCCGCGAAAAGGGCGGCGCAGGCCAGAGCCGCGGCCCGTTACCGGCATTCCCTGTATGCCGATGACCCGGCTTATGACTCGCGCAATGCATCCTCTGCCGCAGGAAAAGGAAAAAAGCGAAAGCGAATTCACATTTTCGGCATCACGTTTTAATAGTTTAAATCTTTCATTTATTCACAAGCCGTAAAAAACGGTAAAACCATGCTGTTAAAGCCTGCTCTGTCATTTTGAACCATAGTGAGAAATCCTCTGTAAGCAGCCGGCTCTGCAAGTGACTTATCTGCCTGGCGAAGAGGATTTCTTCCTACGGTCGAAATAACAAGGTTTTTTTGTTTCTGAACAGTTTCTAAGATTATATCAGGCAGATTTTATAAGCCGCGTTCAATGCATACATCTTTGGTATATTAACTGATACTATTGATTTGGAAATAAATTATCCTGAAAGGAAAAGTCCGTCAAACCTATTTGCGGGTAGTTAGTTAATAATCAAAATACTATCTGCCATGAATGAAGAGAACAAAATTACCCGCCGGCAAGTAATTGCCGGGCTGGGCACCTCGCTGGCGGCTGCTGCAGTATCGCCGGTACTGGCATCGCCCGGCACGAAAACGCAGCTTCCGGGGCCGCCAAAGCTGGAGGACCCGAACAGCAAATATCCTAAACCCCCCTTCAGGAGCCAGCCGCAGCCCTGGCCGGGCCTGCAGAGCAAAATGGACCCGGTGCCCGATTGCGGCGAAACGAGCTACAAGGGTTCGGGCCGCCTGGCAGGCCGCAAGGCGCTGATTACCGGCGGCGACTCGGGCATGGGGCGGGCAGCAGCCATCGCTTACGCCCGCGAAGGCGCGGATGTAGCCATCAATTATTACCCTACGGAGGAGCCGGATGCCCGGGAGGTAATTGCGCTGATTAAAAAGGAAGGCCGCAAGGCAGTAGCCATACCCGGCGACCTGCGCGATGAGGCTTTCTGTAAACAACTGGTACAAAAGGCGCTGGCCGAATTGGGCGGCCTCGATATTATTGTGAGCAACGCCGGGAGGCAGCAGGCTATCAGCTCCATCCTGGATATTACCAGCGAGGAGTTTGATGCCACCATGAAAACCAATATTTACGCGCCGTTCTGGATTATACGGGAGGCGCTGCCGCATTTGCCGCCCGGCTCGGCCATTATCGGCAGTACCTCTGAGCAGGCCTACAACCCCGACCCCTGGCTGTATGCCTATGCGCAAACCAAGGCCGCTACCATGAATTATGTAAAATCATTAGCCAAGCAGCTGGGCCCGAAGGGTATCCGGGTAAACGGCGTAGCGCCGGGCCCCATCTGGACAGCCTTGCAGATAAGCGGCGGAACCACGCCCGATAAGCAGCAGTTATTCGGCGGCTGGACACCATTGGGCCGCCCGGGCCAGCCCGCAGAACTGGCTTCTATTTACGTACAGCTGGCCGCCAGTGATGCCAGCTACGCCAACGGGCAGATTTATGGCGCTGCCGGCGGCGCCGGGCAGCCCTAATCAACCCCTGTCAACTTAACAATGAAATCATCACTTATGAAAAAATCAGCATTTATACTGTTACTGGCCGGCCTGTTGTTTTTTAGCGTGGCTAAGGCCCAGACCGCAAACCAGGATACAGCCACATTACACTTTATAACCCATGCCAGCATTAGCAATCTGCAGGAAATAAGCGCCGGTAAACTTGCCTCCCAGAAGGCCTACAGGCCGGAGGTTAAAGCGTACGGTAGGCGCATGGTAACCGACCATACCAAGGCCCAGGCAACGCTGATGCAGCTGGCTAAGGCCAAAGGCTATCAGGTGCCTTCACAGGCTACCGGCACACCTGTGCCCGACCCTATGCTGACCAAGGCTTCGGGCCGAGAGTTTGACCGGCTGTACGTGCACATGATGGCGCCGGGCCACCGGCAGGCTGTTATCCTGTTTCAGGATTATGCCATTAAAGGTAAGGACCCCGAGGTGAAGGCTTTTGCAAAACAGACGCTGCCTGTGGTAAAGGATCACCTGACGGTTATTAAGGGGATAGACAGCCAGATCAAGGATTCGGCTAAATAACCTGATTATACTGCTGAACACCCGGCTTACGGCTGTAAGCCTAGTGTTCAGCAAGTTTGAACGTGCAGCATTTTCACTTTAATGCATTTTTTCCGGTTAATCCGGCTTTCCGGCTGCTTATAGCTTCCTGTGAATTGGAATCTTTGAAAATTGCCCGATAACGGTTGAAAATTTTGTTAAACCCTGCTTTGTCGTTTCGAACGACAGTGAGAAATTCTCTCCGCCAGGCGGCTTATCTGTTTGGAGAGTCGGCCGCTCACAGAAAATTTTTCACTATTGTTCGAAATGACAAATTTTTTTGTTTTTAAACAGTCGCTCAGATTTTTTCCTGATATAAATTTTCTCAAACCCGGCGGATGATTACCTTTGCGGCGATGCTTAAACGGTTTACCGCTATATTACTGCTTGCAGCGCTGATCAGTTCCAACTGTTCACGCTTCTTTATTTATGCCGGTTTTGAACTGAACCATAAATATATTGCAGAAAACCTTTGCATCAACAAAAACCGCCCCTGGCTGCACTGTAACGGACAGTGTTATTTTATGAAAAAAATAAGGGAGGCGCAGGATAGTGAAAAGAAGCAGCAGCGCACCGATCAGAAAAGCCGCTATCAGGAAGCACTTCCCGTACTGCCCGCAGGCTCCTTAACGGCTTTTCAGGCACACATCATCAAAACCGCTTATCCCTGTGCGGTAACCCCTGAGCTTACTCAGCGTTATTACTCTGTTTTATTACCGCCAAAAGTCGCTTAATAAATTTTAAGGCAACCGACATAATTAATTGTGCCGGTTAATTGCCATGTACGCCAACGCAGCCTTTGCAAAGCCTGTAATGGCCTGCCTTAGTATTGAAATTTAAAAAGGGAACTGAACACTTTGCTTTTATTAAAACGGTTGATGACAGGATTGCTGATGCTTGCTATTTTAGCAGCCGGTTCTTCTGTGGGCACGGTTTACATAGGCTTTAAGGTTAATCAATCCTACATTGCAAAAAATATTTGTATCAACAGGTTTAATCCCGGTTTGCATTGCAACGGCAGGTGCTACCTGATGAAAAAGATTAAGCAGGCCGAAGAAAACGAGAAAAAGCAGGCGGAAAAGCAAGGTTCCGGTCAGCCGGAAATTTCTTTCTTTGAGGAGCCGGTTTATATAAGCTTTTCCGAGCCGCGTATGCGGATAGTCATTACAGTGCCGTTTCCTGATGATGCCTGTGATTACCCCAGCAGCTACCAGGATGCCATTTTTAAACCGCCGCCGGAGGTTTAATGGCTATCGGGCAACCTAAGCCCGCATTTCCAGATAAACATTTGCGCGCCGCTGTGTTCAGTCGGCTTGCTTAACATACCATTCAATTTAAAAACTTCATGAAAAAGATATATGTAATTTTCGTGGCAGTGCTGCTGTCGTGCGCTGCCTTTGGCCAGGAAATTAAAACCGGCTGGAAAGAGCTGGATACCTTCCATCAGATGGTTCCCCCGTACCTGCATACCGCCGTAGCCGGTGAAACCGAACCCATAAGGCATAACAGCGCCGTGCTGCTGGCCGCCGCCAGAAAATGGCAGGCCTCAAAAGCCCCGAAAGGCGCCGATACACCCGAATATCAGGCCGGCCTGGCCGAACTGGTGAAGGAATGCGCTGATTTAGATGCAGCAGTGAAGGCAAACCACCCCGATGCTGCCATCAGCGCCTTAGCCGATAAGGCCCATAAAACCTTTCACAGAATTCTGGCCAAAACGGTCATTCATCCTTAAACCGGTACAGTATATGAGATATTTCATCCTTACATTATATGCGCTGTTAACCGGTACCGCGCTGTTTGCCCAGCAGGTTATTAAGGGCAGGGTAACCGATCAGCAAAATGATGACGCTGTTCCGGGCGCTACTGTGAAGCTGATCAGCGGCGCATCCGGCCAAAGCGACCAAAACGGCTTTTTTACCTTAACTTCAGCCGGCAGTGCTGATACGCTCACCGTTTCCTTCGTCGGCTATGAAAGCAGGCGGATACCGGTAAATGGCAACAGCCGCTTTTTAAATATCCGGCTAACTGTTACCTCGGCCGGCATGAATACCGTTTTCGTAACGGGCTATAATGATAACCGCCCGCTGCTGCAAACGGCAGGGGCCATCAGCATATTATCCGGGGCTGATGTTCACCGCAATAACAATGTTGATATTCTTCCCGCTTTAAACAGTGTTGCCGGGGTTAATATGCAGGAGCAGGCGCCGGGCCAGTTTAAAATCAGCATCAGAGGCAGCGCGCTGCGCGATCCTTACGGGTTGCGGAACATCAAGCTGTACTGGAATGATATTCCGCTTACTTCGCCGGATAACTCCGGCTCGCACCCGCTGAGCTTTGACCCCGAAGACGTCGGCAGTATCGAAATTATCAAAGGGCCCGCAGGCAGTATTTACGGTGCAGGCATCGGCGGTGTGCTGCTGTTCAAAAATGATAAGCCAAAACCTGATCAGGATCAGCTTTCGCTGAGCTCCGTTGCAGGCGCTTACGGTCTTTTCAAAGGCGCTGCTTCTTACAAAACCAGCACAGATATTTTCAGCCTGACGGCCAACATTGCAGATCTGCATTACAGCGGTTACCGCCAGAACGAATGGAGTAACCGCCAGTCTGTTAATATCTTTTCGCAGTATTATGTCAGCCCCAAACGTACCGTTTCTGTAATTTTAAACCATGCTGAGGGCGATTTTGGGATTGCAGGCAGTGTTGACAGCGCGCAAGCCTATTCAACGCCGCGCAAAGCCGTTCAGTTTGCCATAGATAATAAAACCGGTGTAAATAAATATACTTACACACTGGCAGGCGTATCGCAGGATTACCGCTTCAGCAATAATTTTGTGAACACTACCAGTGTCTATGATGACATCCAGACCCTGAACCACCCTTACGGACAGAGTATCTATTATAACGGATTCCTGAAGCAATCAACAGGCGGCTATGGCGCACGTACCAAATTTACATTTTCGCCTGAACTGGGCGGCATTCAAAGCCGCTTTACCTTAGGCGATGAGTTTCAGTATGAGAACGTGCTGGGCAATACATTTAACATTATTAATGATGTGCCCGGCACCCGCCCCGAAACCGGCGCATTGCAAACCAGCCAGATTGTAATTGCCAAATCAAACAACCTTTTTGCCCAGGCCGAAGTGGATTTACCGGCTGGCTTTTTATTCACCGCAGGCGCCAGTTACAATAACTTATCCTACAACGTAACGGACCTGGTACCGCAAAGCGCCGCGCACAATAATTACACGGGTGTAGCTGGTTTTGATGCGGCCTTTTCGCCGCGCATAGCGCTTGTAAAAAAGATAGGTACTAACGCAGCTGCCCATGCCAGCATCAGCAACGGTTACTCGCCGCCTACCACCTCAGAGGCCAGGAATGCAGATGGCTCGTTTAATAAAACCCTGAAGGCCGAAAGCGGTACAAATTATGAGGCCGGTTTGCGCGGTACGGTGCTTAACGGGTTTAATTTTGATGTAACGGCTTACCGGCTGAACCTGCATAATGCCATCCTGCCTTATTATTTTGCCAACGGCGCTGAGGGCTACCGCAATGCCGGCGCTACCAGCCAGAAAGGCGTGGAGGCCACCCTGTTTTATCTGCTGGTTAACAATGCCGGCGGGGGCATTACAATGCTGAAGCCATGGATTAATTATACCTACAGTAATTATCATTTTAAGGATTATGTAGAGCAATCGTACAATAACGGTGCGGGTACCGTTGTCAGCAGAGATTACAGCGGCAACAAGGTAACCGGCACAACGCCCGATGTAATCAATGCAGGTGTTGACCTGGAAGCCAAAACCGGCTTCTATGCCCATGCGGTGCTGAACTATTTTGACCATACGCCCATTAATGATGCTAATACTTACTATGAAAAAGCCTACGTGCTGCTGGCCGCAAAAATAGGTTACCGTATTCCGCTCAGCCGTTTCCGGTTAGATGTTTTTGCAGGCGTTAATAACCTGCTGAACACCAGGTATTCTTCATGGATCAGTTATAATGCCGATGCCAGCAGCAGCCCGCCGCAGTTTTATAATCCATCGCCGGGCATTAATTTTTATGGCGGCCTTGTGCTTAACTGTAATTTTAAGCACAAGCTGTAAAAAGAATATGTTTAAGCTGTTTTACTAATAGCAGATAGCATACAGTACAGTTTTAAAGCGGCTGGTTAATGAATACCAACGCACTTTCTTTCATAATAGATGTTTATTGCAGCCGTGGCTGCAATAAACATCTATTATGATAAGGCAACGGCACCATACTATAAACCGCCCTGCCCTCTGAAGCCGGCAGTGCTGCGGGTAAGGTACAGCTCATTGGCAGGGCAGTTGATGGAGCCACAGGGAAAATCAATGATACAGACATCCGGCAGCAGCAGTTTGCTTTAGGCGGCTATAGCGGCTGCCTGCAATTACTCTTTTATAACTACTTGAAGAAGCAGCTGATATGCAGCAGAGCGGCAAACCTGGTTCCCGGCGTAAAGGCGATGCCATCCACGGGCAGTTCGCCTCTGAGGCGGGTTTCTGTTTCAAATTGGGTTTCCTTCCATTTTACATTAAAAACATTGCTGATGGTTAAGCCAACTTCATATTCGGCCCTGGTATAATTCAGCACCAGATCATTTACAAAGTAACCTGCCGCAGTTAAGCTGTAATCCTCATTGGCCGGCCGGTTGCCCAGGTAACGGTAACGCAGGCTGCCATTGATACCGCTTTTGCCAATGTAGGTAATACCGCCCGTACTGCTCCACACCGGCGCTAACGGAATGTAGTTTTGCCCTGCCGGGGCATCCGGCGCGCGGCCATGCGCATAATTCAGGTCGGCATCCAAAAACACCGGAGCCGCCGGCTGGTATCGTGCCGAGAGGTCAAAGCCGGTGCGCCGGGTGCGCCCGCTGAAATCAACCGTGCCGCCATCGCCCCCGTACACAAACTCTTTACTCAGGTAGCCGTACCAGACCGCAGCGTTAACAAGCAGTGAGTTAACCGGCTTAAATATTGTACCCAAATCAGCATTGTAAGCCGCCGCCAGGCTTTGCAAACTGCTTACCGCTACAACGGCGCGGGCATCGTTAGAATTAAAACCCTTGCCCGCGAACAGGTAAAACTGCGTTTTATCTGTGGCCTGATAGTAAAAATTCAGTTTTGGGATGATGATGTTATTATTCGCCCTGTATAGTCCTGTGCCGGGCAGCGTGGTATCTCCGGCCAGCTTATTATTGTATTGGTAGTGAAACTGGTCAAACCGCAGGCCGGCATTTAAGGTAAATTTGGGGTTAAACCGCAGCGTTTCGCTTATAAAAGCGCCTGCACTGAACTCTGTAACATCACCCAGTTTAATGGGGTTAATCAGCGTATAGCGGTTAATGGTATGTGATAATTCAGAGTTATCGGTCGCGTCCAAGCGGGTATTTAAACCTGCCTCTGTAGTTAGCTTCTTGTCTCCCAGGTACCCTTCGTGAATATAGCTGCCATTATAACCATATAAATTACGGGCCTCCTTCTGCCTGATCTCGTCGCCATTCACCGTATCCACGAGGTAAAAGGTAAAGTTGGTATGCAGGTCGAATTTATACCGCGAGTAATACAGCTGGTTCTTCAGCAGGTTATGGTTACCCAATGTAGTGAGGAGCTGCGCGTTTATATTGGTGCGGGAGGTAACGCCCCCCTCATTGGGATCGAGCGCGCCGTAAAAGCCAACCTTGCCTTCGTTAACCGCGCTTTCCGGTATCTGGCCCGATGCGTACCAGGTGCTGTAAAGCGTGGAGGCAGACATGGTGAGCCAGTTGTTAGCCGATATTTCGCCATGATATTTGGTAAAGAAGTTAAAGCGTTTAAAATGCTGCGGATTGTCGAAATAGCTGTCGCTGTAACGGTACTCCGAGGCGGCGTACCAGGATTGATTACCGGCCCGTGCCTTATCATTCAGCAGGTTCATCATGGCTAAGGCGCGGTAGGTATTAAACTGGCCGCCCTCTACCCGCACAGTATTGCGGCTGATGGCATCTGCTGTATGGAAATCTACCGCGCCGGTAACGTCCAAGTCGCCTTTTTCAGCATCATAGGAGCCCTTTTTGTAAGTCACGCTTTCAATCGTTTCCGGAATGATGAAATGGCTGTCGGCATAGCCCTGCCCGTGCGCGTGCGATACCATGTTGACGGGCATCCCGTCTGCATAAAGCGCAATGTCGGTTCCATGGTCGTTATCAAATCCCCGCAGAAAAATCTGCTCGGCCTTGCCGCCGCCCTGATGCTGGCCGATAAAAAGGCCGGGCACTATGCGCAGTACTTCCTGCGAGTTGGATACCCCGCGCAGCTTGATGTCGGTTTGGCTGATGGTTTTGTAAGGATTGGCGGCATTGCCCGAAATAACCACATCGGCAAGCTGCGTTTGCTGCGGGCTGAGCGCAATCAGTTTACTCGCCGGAAACCTGCCCGTGCTGATAGTGACCTTTTTGTAACCTACGGCTGATACGGTTACCGAGCTGGCCGGCCCGATATTCTTAAAATGAAAATTGCCGTTTTCATCGGTAACGTCCGTACGGTTTCCGGGCGAAAGGGCAACGGTAACATTGTTAACCGGCACGCGGGTTACACTGTCGATAATCTTGCCGGAAAGTTCCCTTTGCTGCGCAAAAGCGCGGGTGCACAGCCCGATGAGCAGAATGTAAACTATAAATGTCTTAATCAATGGTTACTGCTTGTACGCTGCAAAATAAAGGGTTTCTTTACTGGTTTCGTCAAAAATTATCTCAAAGGGGATAATTCCGGTTTAAGGTTCTGGTTAAAGTTTAAAATTTTTAAAATTATATTTTGAAAATAATCATTCAATACACATATTTGCTTTAACCAATTATTGATTTACCCTTTTCCTTGAAAAAACTGATTGCCATATTGCTGTTAGGATGCCACCTGTTTTATATAGGCGGTGCGCTGGCCGTGCATGAGTACCTGAGTTACCGGGCCGATCAGTTTTACAATGAGCAGGCAGGGAAGGGGCTTTACAATGTAAAGGAATTAACTGAGGTCATCATCCCGGTTAAGCTTAGCCAGGCAGAAGACTGGAAAGCCTATGAGGATGTAAGCGGGCACATTCAGTTCGGCGAGCACAGTTACAATTACGTAAAAATGAAGCTCACCCGCAATGCCATGTACCTGATGTGCATTCCGAATTACGAAAAAACGCAGCTGATTGAGCAAAACGTTATCAATGCCAAAGGCGCCAAGGAAGTGCCTGTACCCAAAAAGGCTCATGCACCTCAATTTAAAGTAGCCGCACCGGCAAGCTATCAGTTCAGCTTTACCCGCTTTGCCTTTAAAGCGCCGGTTAGGGAGCTTGCCCTTGCCGTTCAGCAGCCGGTTCTCAGGCCGGCCTGCCGCAGTCTGGATATTCCGGAGCAGCCGCCCCGGCTTGCCTAAGGCCCCCTTCATTCAAATTATTCCGTAAGAGAAGTTTAAAACCGCTGATAGCAGCTGTTAAGCTGATTCATTGCAGTTTGCCGGTTATGCGCTAAGCGCAGGTATCCGGCAATTGCAGCTTAACGATATAGTTCATCAGCGTTGATTGACTCTATGATGCCGGCCGGCCACCGGCTGTAACTTCTGCACCGGATATTTCCTTACCTGTTAATCAAAGTATTTTATGGCTCACATTCCAGTTGAAGCTCATCTGCCCGGTATTACCGGCCTGTTGGAATATCGTAAAGACACTGCTCAGCCCATCCGCGAACTTACCCAGCTGCTGCTGCGCGGCCCCTCCACACTTACCGAGGGCGAAAGGGAGCTGATAGCTACCATCGTATCTCATGGCAATAAATGCCGCTTTTGCACTACAGCGCATACTGCCGCAGCAGATTTGTTGCTGGGCGAAAACCAAACCGCTGCCCGGGTAAAACAGAATGTTGCCACTGCGCCCGTATCAGCAAAAATGAAGGCCCTGCTTATTATTGCTGATAAGGTAAGGGAAAGCGGCAAGCTGGTAACTCCCGAAATGGTGAATGCCGCCAGGGATGCCGGGGCCACTGACCTTGAAATACATGATACTGTTTTGATTGCCGCCCTTTTTTGCCTGTACAACCGCTATGTGGACGGGCTGGCTACTGCCTTGCCTGCCGATGCCGGCTACTTTGACGTGCTGGCCGAACGGCTGGTTAATCATGGCTATATGCGCCTGCCGCAGGGTTATGATCATCTTAAAAAATAAATGCCCCCTACGTTAATGAACCTGAACTAATGAAAAAATTATTGATTATCATATTTATACTGCTGGGCGCCGCGCATATCTATGCCCAGCAAAACCGCCTTACAGGTATAATTACCGATACCGTTTCGGGCCAGCCTGTTAACGGCGCCAGCATCACCATTAAAGGTAAGGTAGCCGGCACCACAACCGACCATAAGGGCAGTTTCAGCCTGAATATGAGCCGCCTGCGCCTGCCTGTAACCTTAAGTATTTCCTCCATAGGTTATGCACCTAAAGAAATAATTGTGAGCGCTGCAAACCAGGAGCTGCGCGTTGCTTTGCACACGCAGGCTGTAGTGCTTAATGAGGTGGTAACCGCAGCCAGCAGGGTAAGCGAAAATATACTGCGCTCGCCGGTAAGTATTGAAAAGCTTGGTTTAAAGGCAATAAAGGAAAATCCCTCATTTACCTTTTATGATGGGCTGCAGAGCCTGAAAGGGGTAGAAGCCGTAACCAGCAGCATTACCTACAAGCAGGTTAACACCCGCGGCTTTAACAGCACCGGTAACCCGCGGTTTTTACAGCTTGTGGATGGCGTGGATAACCAGACGCCAGGCCTGAACTTTGCGGTAGGCAACCTGTTCGGCGCTTCGGACATTGATATTGAAAATGTGGAAATTGTGCCTGGATCTGCCTCTGTGCTTTACGGCCCGGTGGCTTTTAACGGCGCTTTACTGATGCATACCAAGGATGCTTTTCAGTACCAGGGCTTAACCTTGCAGGCTAAAACCGGCATTAACCATGTAGGGGAGAGCGGTGTAAACACTCACCCGCTGTATGATTTTGCCGCCCGCTATGCTAAGGCATTTAATGATAAATTTGCTTTTAAGCTGAACGCCTCATACCTGCGGGGGCGCGACTGGTATGCCACCAATTATACTGATGTAAACCCGGCTGTGCCGGCAGCACAGCGCGGCCCTAACGATCCCGGCCGCGATGCGCTGAACATTTATGGCGATGAGGTTTCACGCACCCTGCCGGGCATCGGCCTGGTGTCAAGAACCGGTTACGAAGAGAAGGATTTAATGAATTACAATGTGTATAGCCTGAAGCTGAATGGCGCGCTGGAATACAAATTTACCAATAACCTGCAGGCCATTTACCAATATAATTATGGCCGGGGCACGGCCAGTTACACAGGCAGCAGCAGATTTGATTTGAATAACTTTGTACTGCAAACCCACCGGGTAGAATTAAAGGGCAGTAACTTCTTCCTGCGCAGTTATGCCGTAATTGAAAACTCGCACGACTCCTATAATACCCGTTCACTGGCTCAGTTTATTAACCGCGACTGGGTACAGGATTTAAGCGGCAATGTGGTGAGCCCAAGTAAGGCGGATGATACCTGGTTTACCCGCTACGCTGCTGCCTATAACGGAACCATTGCCGGCGTAACTGCTAAAGACAACAACGCTGCCCGCGCCTTTGCCGACCAGGGGCGCCTGCTGCCCGGCACCGCCGCATTTGAGCAGGCCAAGGATGCTTCTATACACACCTATGGCCTTAACGGGGCAGGCGTATTCAGCAACAGCAAGTTCTATCATACCGAGGGGCAGTATGATTTCAGCCATGCCGTAAAATTTATAAATCTGCTGGCAGGAGGTAACTACAGATATTATGATATGTTTACCAACGGCAGCTTATTTGATGATAAGGTCAATAAGGTGACCATCAGCGAATTTGGCACGTTTATACAGGCCGGCAAAAGTTTGTTTGATGATAAGCTCAACCTGCAGTCTTCCGTACGCTATGATAAGAACCAAAACTTCGACGGCTATTTTACACCCCGCTTTTCAGCCGTTTATACAGTAGCCCATAACCATAACTTCAGGGCTTCCTACCAAACCGGCTTCCGTAACCCTACCCCGGTAGATCAGTTCATCCATTTAAACGTTGGGCCGATTACCATTCTGGGCGGCGCTCCTAAAAACAGCCAGGGGCTGGGTGTTTATGAAAACTCATTCACCTCCTCATCAGTAAGCGCCTTCGGCGCAGCATTCGGTGCTGCCGCAGCAGGCGGTACGCCCTTTGCCCAGGCGGTTGAAAATAACAAGGGCCTGCTTCAAAAATCAAACGTAGCCTATATTAAACCCGAACAGCAAAAAGCGTTTGAACTGGGTTACAAGTCGCTTATTGATAACAGGCTGTTTATTGACGTTAATTATTACCATAGTGTATATACCAACTTTATCCTGAACACTGTAGTGCTTAAACCGCAGGATAATGTGTATGGCGCCGATGGCAAAATCAATACAGCTGCTGCGGCCGACATTCTGAGCGGCAAGGTACAGGCCTACCAGTTATATACCAACGCTCCCGACAAGGTTTCGGCGCAGGGGCTCAGTGCCGGGCTTACCTATGTGCTTTCGGGCGGGTACTCGCTTGGCGGCAATGCTACCCTGTCCGACTTTAACCTGCGTAATGCCAATCCTAACAATATAGCGCAGTTTAATACGCCTAAGTACAGCACCAACGCCACTTTATCTAACAGCAACGTTTATAAAGGCTTTGGCTTTAACACCAGCTGGCACTGGCAAAGCGCATTTGACTGGTACGGAACCTTTAACGGCACCCGCCCGGGCCGCATAAACGCCTACTCGCTGGTGGATTTGCAGGTAAACAAAAAGCTGCCCCGTGCCGGGGCCATGCTCAAGCTGGGCGCCAGCAACCTGCTCAACAACCATATCTACCAGTCCTATGGTTCGCCGGCCATCGGCGGCATATATTACATCGCCATCACATTTGATAACCTGTTAAAATAACCCATAACAACATGGAAACCTTAACTGCATCAGCGCCGGTACAGGCACCCGCAACTGCGGGGCGGCTAACCGCATTATTTATTTTGCTATTTGCAAGCAGCGCCCTGGGCGGCACCGTATCCACGCTGATGTCGGTGTACCTGCCCGTGGTGGTGCAGGACCTTCGCCTTAACCAAACCGCAATGCAGCTCCATGTATTGAGCGGCTACATCAATGCGCTGTTTATATTAGGCTGGGCCATTGGCGGCTTTACCTGGGGGCTTATCAGTGACAGGGCGGGCCGCAAACCATCGCTGCTGCTGGCCATTGCCTGTTACGGAATGTTTACCGTACTTACAGGCTTTTCTTATAGCTGGTGGAGCATTATGCTGTGCCGTGCGCTAAGCGGTTTTGGGGTAGGCGGCGTGCTGGTGGTATCGTTTACCCTGCTGAGCGAGGTTTGGCCGCCTAAAAGCAGGGCGGTGGTTACCGGTATTATTTCTATTGCTTTCCCGGTAGGTATATTTTCTGCCGGATTAATCAATTATCTGGTATCTACCTGGCGCGAGGGCTTTATTATCGGCGCAGCGCCCTTTCTGCTGGCGCTGGCCGGCAACTGGCTGCTCAGCGAATCGCCGGTGTGGCTTGCTCATAAAACCGGCAAGGTTGCAGCTGCCGGTACCGAGACCTTGTTCTCACCGCAGAACCGTACCACTTTGCTTGCCGGGGCGCTTATCTTTGGCTCTATGCTGATCGGGCTGTGGGCTGTGTTTTCATGGATACCTACCTGGATACAAAGCCTGATGACTACTGATGCCCAACGTGAGCGCGGGCTGAGCATGATGTTTTTAGGCATGGGCGGCCTCATCGGCGGCTTCTTTTCGGGCTGGGTGGTCAGGCTGGCGGGTTTGCGCCGGTCGCTGGTTGCCTGTTTTGCTGTATGCGCCATACTCTCCTTTATATTGTTCAAACTTAACACCCGTTTTTCGGCGCTCATCTACGCTGAAATTGCAGTTCTGGCTCTGTTCTTCGGCGTAAGCCAGGGTATATTATCTGTATATATTCCGCAGTTGTTTGCTACGTCCGTGCGCGCCGCGGCTACCGGTTTTTGCTTCAATGCCGGCCGGGTGCTTACCGCCACCGCCGTGCTGTTTATCGGGGTGCTGGTCACTTCACTGGGCGGCTATGGCAATGCCTTGTTTATTTTTTCCCTTGTATTCCTTATTGGGCTTGTGGCCGTTATTTTTAACAAAAACATTGCCTCCTCAAACCAAATTGAAACCATTTAACCAATTAAAGCTATGGCACATATTGAATTAAATAATAATTTACCCGGCATACGCGGCCTGATGGCCTACCGACCCGAAACTGAAAGACCGCTTAATGCCCTGGCCGAAGTACTGCTGCGGGACGACCACAATACGCTGAGCCGCGGTGAGCGTGAGCTTATTGCCACTTATGTATCCTACCTTAATGACTGCTTTTTTTGCCAGAATGTGCACGGGGCGCTGGCAGGACACTATCTGAGTTGCAACCTGCAGCAGATAGATGCCATTAAGCAGGATTTTACCGGCGCCGATCTCTCCGCCAAAATGAAAGCCCTGTTAAGTATTGCTGCCAGTGTGCAGCAGGGCGGCAAACAGGTAAGCACGAAGCAAATTGAGCAGGCACGGAGCGAGGGTGCTACTGACATTGAAATACATGATACGGTTTTGATTGCCGCGGCCTTTTGTATGTATAACCGTTATGTGGATGGCCTGGGCACCTGGGCCCCGCAGGACAGGCAGTTTTATGTAAACCGTGCCCCTCAGCGCGCTGAGGAAGGTTACCAGGCAAGTGTTTACCATTGAGCAAATCTTCAGATTTTTTATTTCATTAAAATTATAACTATAAATGGCACACATTACATTACCCAACGAAGAGCAGCTGCCGGGCATTACCGGCCTGCTCAATTATCGCCCTGAAACGGCTAAGTCACTGCTGGAACTGGCCGAAACGCTGCTGCGCGGCCCCTCATCTTTAACCGGCGGCGAGCGTGAAATTATTGCAGCCTCGGTTTCTTACTGGAACCAGTGTCACTTTTGCCACACCTCGCATGCCGCTGCCGCGGCTGCCCATTTACAGGCCGGCGTAAATTTAATTGACGACATTAAGGCCGGTTTGCCCAATACCCCTGTATCTGAAAAATTAAAGGCGCTGCTGCACATTGCCCATCAGGTGCAGCGCGGGGGCAAAAACGTAACGGAAGAGGATGTGGCCGCCGCCCGTACCGAGGGTGCTACTGACATTGAAATACATGATACGGTTTTGATTGCCGCAGCCTTTTGTATGTATAACCGTTATGTGGATGGCCTGGGCACCTGGGCCCCGCAGGATAATGAGGCTTACCTGCCCATGGGCGAACGCATGGCCCATGTAGGTTACGGAAAATATTAGTTTTTTGAGTTTATAAAAGTTGATTGTGTTGATTGTCCCGGCTGCTGAATAGGCAGTCGGGATTTTTTTGCTCGAAATTTTACCAAATCAGCATACAATGTACAGCAAACCCAATAATTTAATATTGTTTGGTTTGCTGTACATTGTATGCTGAGCAGTTCCTTAATGCAGGATTACAGTTTGATAAGATTAAGCGCAGAGAAGGTGCCTTTGGCCTGCTGATATTTGCTGCCTGTAGCTAATGAGCCTAAATCAATGGGTGCAAAACCAATCTGCTCAATCAGCTTGCTTACCTTAACCTTTGCTTCTTCATCATCGCCGGAAATAAAAAGCACACGGCGGCCATTGCCAACTGCGGGGTCGGCTTCAAGCACCCTGGCATACAACGTATTAAATGCTTTTACCAGCCGTGCACCGGGAAGGTAACCCTGTACTACTTCGCTTGATGCCCGGCCGCCCAGATCCTGAACATTATAATCAGCCGTGAAGTGGTTGGTTGCATCAATCACAATCTTGCCGTTCCAGTCTGTAACAGGGGCAAGGCCGGGCACTTTTGCCCAGGGTAAGGCTAATAACACAATTTCAGCGCCGGCAGCTTCGGCAGCGGTTACCGCCTTTGCTCCGTTTCCTAATTGCGCTATAGTATCTTTCAGTGTTTCAGGCCCCTTACTGTTACTGATTATAACAGGAATGTTCTTTCTTAACAAATGTGCAGCAACCGCCTTCCCGATGTTGCCTGCGCCGATGATTCCGATGGTTTCCATAGTTGTTTAATAATTATTATAAATTTTATCAAAGTTATGCCGCCCGGCAAAATTTCTGGCTTATACCCAGTCGCCCCAGCCCATACGTTTAAGCCATTCCTGGTTGTAAGGAGCTTTTTTGTCGGCGTATTCCTGCTCCAGGTTATCGGTAACCCGGTTAACGGTGGTATAATGGGGCCTTGTGCCTGGCTCCATGGCTACCAGTTGGGTTATGGCATCAGCTATTTCCTGCGGGTCCATCTGGTATTCATCAATCTTTCCATACATAATCTTGCCGAACTCCTGAATTTTATCCAGCGCTTCGCTGCCATAGGCTGCCGTTATTTCCGGCCGGTCGGCGCCGTTCTCCTGTTTATCGCTGATACCTGTCGGAAAGGCGCCTGGCTGCAGCGTTACGGTTTCAATTCCCTGCTGCCGGGTTTCATAGCGAAGGGTTTCGGTAATGCCCTCAATGGCCCATTTCGAGCCGTTGTAGGGGCCTAAGTAGGGCGCGGTAATCAGGGCCAGGCCGCTGGTGATATTGATAATCAGGCCCGAATGGTGTTCACGCATAGAGGGCAGCACAGCCAGGATGTTCCGGACGGAGCCCCAAACATTCACCTCAAAGATGTTCTTCATCTGCTCGATGCTGGTTGCCTCAAACAACCCGAAGCCGGATACCCCGGCGTTATTAACCAATACGTCAATGCGCCCGTGTTCCTGAACAGTTGCTGCAATGGCCGCATTTACTGATGCTGTATCGGTTACATCCATCTCAACTACGCTGATGTTGGGCACCGCAGCCAGCTCCTGAGCGATGCCCGCGTTTTTGCCTGTTGTATTGCGCATGGCGGCAATTACTGTATATCCCTCTTTGGCAAGGCTCAAAGCGGTCAGCTTTCCAAACCCGGAACTTGTTCCGGTTATTAAGATTATTTTTGACATCTGCTTTTTTCTGATTAAGTTTCTGTTTTAATACTTCGCAAAGGTCAAGAAATCATTTCCACGGCAACAAGGACATTTGCAGCAAAATACCCGTGACATTTATCACGCTTAATGCCATTAAATCGGTCAGCTGCATTCCATTTTTATATTTTGGATTTTTCAGGATGCTGATTTCCGTTAGATTTGTTTTATTTCCATTCAGCCATGTTTGAAGCCTTCGAAACCTACTTAGAGAAAAAAGCAAACCTCACAGCGGATGAAATTGCTATGGTGCGTGCCGTCTGCATCGAGAAGAAAATCAGGAAGAGGCAGTATCTTCTTCAGGAAGGCGACGTATGCCATTATAACTGCTTTATTGTGAGTGGCTGCCTTCGCTTATACCGGGTGAGCGAAGAGGGCACCGAGCATATACTTCGTTTTGCCGTTGAAAACTGGTGGATCAGCGACCGCGAGAGTTACAATACAGGCAACCCCTCAAAAGGCAATATTGATGCCCTGGAGAATACGGAAGTAATTCTGATTGACAAGCCGGATTTTATCAGATTAGTAAAAACGATACCCAACTTTGATGACTTTGTGGAAAGGCTCAAAGCACGGAGCTTTGATGCCAGCCAGAACAGGATTATGAGTAACATCAGCGATACTGCCGAGGAACAGTATCAGCGCTTTATGACTGCCTTCCCGAATATTTTTTACCGCGTTCCTCTGCACATGATTGCTTCCTACCTGGGCATATCCCGGGAAACGCTAAGCCGGATCAGGAGCCAGTTCAGCCACAACCAGTATTCAAAACCAGGGCGGCACAGTAACTGAACACGCATCAGCAATTATTTTCTGACAACAAGCTCCTTAATCTTATCGGCCAGGAAGCTGCCGTACGGAGGTTCAGAATTAGACAGGATTACTACGGTATAACCACTTTTCTGATAGATATTCAGTTCGGTACAAACGCCAATATAGCCGCCGCTATGGCCGGTAATTACTTCATGGCCCAGCTGCTGGTATTCCTGCCCCAAACCCCAGTCGGTTGTGTGGTAAGCGGCAAACAGGTTCGACATCGCGGTTGAAAGCAATACACCTCCCCTGATAGCCTGCGACAATTTATAAATATCATCAACGGTGGATGATCCGCCTCCTGCCCCGCTGTCGGCAATAGTATGCCGCATACCGGCTTTAACTAAAATTTTTTCATGCACATAATCCCTGAAAGACTGCCCCGTAACCTTTTCCACCATAAGGCCAAGCAGCAGGAAACCCGTATTGCTGTAACCAAAGCTTTTACCCGGCGGGAAGCGCAGCTCATCTTTCTCGATAGCAGCAACAAAATCTTTCCTTTGAATTGCCTTGCCTCGCTCGGGCTGATACGCCGGATCTTCAAAGAAATCGCCCATGCCCGAAGTATGTGTCAGCAGTTGTTTGATCGTTATGGGTTTAAGCGCCTTGTTTTTCAGTTCAGGCATTATTTTGCCAACGCTGTCGGCGAGGCTCATCTGCTTTTTATCAATAAGCTGCAAAATGCTGATGGTTGTAAACAGCTTACCCATGGAGGCCAGGTTAAACTGCTGTTCAGCAGTATTGGGCTTGCCTGCGCTGTTATTGCCAAATGATTTCCGATAAATGATGTTATTGTTTCTGGCGATCAGTACATTGCCTGCAAAAACCTTTTTTTGAAGAAGGTTGCTGATGTAAGCATCTGTACCTGCCAATACCTGCTTGTCAGTTAATTTTCCCGTTTGTAAAAAATCGCCCGAAAAGCGTACCGGGCGCATATGATGCTCTTTAAAGTGCTGCAAACTATCGGTGAACCAGTACATTTCCCACCATGAGCCAAATGCGTCACTCTTTAAAACCAATTTGGTCATTACCGGCGACTCGCTGCTTACCTTCATCAATTTCATAGTGCCGATCTCGGCAAATTCTTGGTTTAAGCGCCGGGTGTTTATTTGCACTTGCCCTGCAGGCGGGTTTAATGATGAAAAAAAGGCTTTGTAGGCGACAGAATCGCCTGTGTTATAAACGCTTATTAATTTTGTAAAAGTTTGCTTGTTATTAGTTGAAGCGCCGTTTTGCGCCTTTAAATTTCCGGCAAACAATAATGCCAGGGCTATTATGTTTATTGATTTCATTACTTAATTTTCATGGGGCTATCCGGTTAAACAGAAGATTGCATAGTTTTGCCGGTACCCATAATGCAGATTGCATCTGCCTGGTCCTTGATTAATTTTTTTGAAACTTTATCACCTTATTGCTGATCGGCTTAACTGTGCGCAGGTAGGCATAGATAGCTGCAAGGTCGGTAGCTTTCATGCCTGCATACATGTACCATGGCATGGGCGTATTCAGCTCGCCCCTGCGCAGTTCCGGTGCTTCTCCGGCTTTGCCATCATAGGCTTTAAACCGGGCAATGAAGACGCTCCGGCTCCATAACTCGATGCCGGTAAGTTGATCTGCCGTAATATTAGGGGAATGTACAATCCCTGCGGGCTGTTTAAATTCCATACCGCCGCCAAACTCCGTTCCGGGAATCTTTGAACCATGATCTGCCTTGCTATGGCAGTCAACGCAGCCTGCGGCATTAACCAGGTATGCACCGTATTTTAATGTGTCGTTTTCTGGCGGGAGTTTACCCGGCTCAGCCTTTTGCGGTATGGTGTTCATGATGAAATTTACCGGAAAATCAGGCTCTGATGCAGAAACATCCTTTTTCACCGCAGGAATGCTGCGCAGGTAGGCAATAATGCTATAAATATCTTCCCGGTCCATTTGCCCTGTATGCTGCCAGGGCATCAGCGGGAATATTGCTTTTCCGTATTTGTTTTCGCCCGTGGTTATGGCCCTGTAAATTTCTCCGTCGCTCCATCCGGCCAGTTTATACGGGGTAATATTCGGCGCGAAGAATTTACCCGGGAAACCCATCTGCTGATCAAACTTTTCGCCGCCTGCTCCAAAGCCGCCCACCATAGGGCCGGCGTATAAATTCCAGTTGCGGGTACTGTGGCAGTCCATACAAGCCGAAACGTGGTTAGCCAGGTATTCGCCGCGTTTCAGGCGCTTTGCCGTGCGCTCAATCCTGATGTCGGGGGCCTTGCCTGTGTCTGGCAGGGCAACCTTTACATAAGTGCCTGCCATCAGTATAACTGTAATTAATCCCGACAAGATATAACCGATTATCTTTAAAGCTTTCATGCCGTAATTTTTGTGGTTCGGGTTTTATGAAGTTCAACTTCTGATCTCCATATTGTGAAAGACTACGAAGAGCCACTGATTGTTACACAGCGCAGCTG
>CAXTAP010000056.1:11927-21930 GCA_964241965.1 uncultured Mucilaginibacter sp. | reverse complement strand
GGCAAACTGCAGTGCATCTGACCCTAACAACAGGCGCAGGGGAGGCGCGCCTGCCTGAGCCGTATGGATGATGGCCTCCGCTATTTTTTCAGGATCGCCGATCTGGGTGCCCGGTACATCTTCCTGGTGCCTGCGTTTTTCCTCTGCAATGGCGGTATATTCAGCTATCGGGTGCTGAGGAACGTTTATAGAGGAACTGCTCAAAAAGTTAGTGCGCACATAACCGGGCTCAATGATGGTTACGTTGATGCCGAATGGTTTAACTTCCTGCGCCAAGGCTTCAGATACGCCCTCTACGGCAAACTTGGTTCCGCAGTAAATGCCCCAGCCGGCGCCGGCAATTAAGCCAAAAACGGAAGACAGGTTAAAGATGTGACCGGCTTTGGCCGCCCGCATGTGCGGCAATACCGCACGGGTTACATTCAGCAGCCCGAAAACATTAATATCGAAGCTGGCCCGTACTTCTTGGTTGGATGATTCCTCAATACCGCCGATTAAGCCGTAACCGGCATTGTTTACCAAAACATCAATTGCCTTAAACTGGCTGATAGCTTTGCCGACAGCATCGCTTACACTGCTCTCATTCACTAAATCAACCTCCAGCGGCAAAAACTGAGGCGAAGCCGTGCCGACGGCGCTTTTGAGTGCTTCCAGGTTACGGGCGGTGGCCGCTACATTGTACCCCGCTGCAAGTAACTGCTTTACCAGCACCAGGCCGATGCCTTGTGAGCTGCCTGTTACAAACCATGTTTTTCTTTGATTTTCCATTGTATTCAATTAGGCTGCAAAGGAAATTATTATGGTTCGATGGCCACTTATTCAAATCATAGGGATATTTGTGAGTTTCAAATATTCACCGGCATAAGGGCATGCTCCCTGAATATTGAAGGAGATAGGTCTGCCCGTTTATGAAAAAATGCGGTAAAGGCGGCCTGCTCAGAGAATCCCAGCACGTAGCTGATGGTTCGGATATCCCAGTCTGTTTGCAAAAGCAATGCTTTGGCTTCATAAAGCATCCTTTCCTGAATGTGCTCTCTTACTGTTTTTCCGGTCTGGCTTTTAATCAGTGAATTCAGGTAGTTGGGGTGTACATGCAGCTGCTCTGCAAATTCTGATGCAGTCCTTATTTTTATAACTGTAGCAGGCCCCTGTATCTGAAAGGCTGATTCCAGCAGAGCCAGAAAGCCGTGGATGTAACGGTAATTTTCGGGAACTGCTGCATCGGTCAGATTTTTACCAGCCCTTTGCGCTTCTAACAGTATCAATTGTAAATGAAGTAAAATGGCCTGCTTTTTATCCTGACGATGGCTCTCCTCTTCTTTTAATATAGTTTTGAAATATTGATTAATTAAGTTCGATGTGTCGTCCGGCAGTTGAACTACTGCCATTGAAGGTTTGAAATAGGGGTAACGCCTGAAATATTGCAGAACATGATCTGCCTGTTCAAAATACTTAGGATGGATAAGGCAAAAATGACCGCCTGTTTCAGCCGAAGTTGTTTGCCAGGACATGATTTCGTCCGGATGTAAAAAGGCAATGTCTCCCGGGCTGAGGGTGTATTGATGCAGGCCTACAGTAAGCACGCCTGTGCCGGAGGTTATGTGAAAAATTTTGAAAAACTGCCTTCGGTTAGGCGAAATATAATCATTTACCGGGTACTGCTCACGATTCCTGATAACAAAGTGGCTTGCATCAAATGGATATTGCTCTACCTCAAAAAAGGACACCTTAAGATTAACCTGCGCAAAAGTTTCTATTTCAAGCCGGGGAATATCAGGTTTCTGCATTAACAAAAATATTGATAAAAAGGTCAAATTACTAAACACATAGCAGATCAGTATCTGATAATTAATTTTTCGGTTTGTAATATCTGCAATGCTTGCATCAGATTTGCTGCCTTTCAGCCAGGTGGTATTTTTACAAAGCCTTTACCTATGTATTAAAGGTAGCTTTGAGCTGTTGTTGCAAATCTGTATCGGGCTGGTAATTCAATAAAGCTGCTGCCTTTGAAATATCGGCCAGGCTATGGTATATGTCGCCCGGCCGTGCTTCCCGGTGTACGGCAGGAATCATCGTTTGTGACAATTCGCCCAATAGCTGCCAAAGCCCGTTTAAAGAGGTTTGCTTACCGCAGGCAATGTTATATACCTGATTGATGGCGGCGGGATTGTCAGCAAAAAAGGCTTTAATGTTGGCCTGTACGGCATTTTCTACAAAAGTGAAGTCGCGGGTTTGGCAGCCATCGCCATTGATTACAGCCGGCTGCAATGCCTTAACAGCCTTTATAAATAACGGTATTACTGCGGCATATTCACCCTTCGGGCTTTGCTTCGGGCCAAAAACATTGAAATAGCGCAGGCCGATACAGGGAACAGCGTAATTTGCAGCAAACACACCGGCATACAGCTCATTTACGTATTTGGTTACCGCATAAGGAGATAACGGCCGGCCGATGCAGGTCTCTGTTTTTGGCAGTAAATTATTGTCGCCATAAACGGAGGATGAGGAAGCATAAACAAAGCGCTTAACCCGACCATTATCTTTAACTGCATTCAGCATGTTCACAAACCCCGAAACGTTAACCGCATTTGTACTGACCGGGTCGTTTACAGAGCGCGGAACTGAACCGAGAGCTGCCTGATGGCTCACATAATCCATTCCTGCAACGGCCTGCCTGCAGGTATACGGGCTGCGGATGTCGCCTTCTATTAATTCAAATGCAGCATCACCCGCAAACGCACTTAAGTTACTGTGAAAGCCCGTTGAAAAGTTATCGAGCACCCGGACCTTGCCGGCACCATGTTTCAGCAGGTATTCTACTAAATTGGCTCCGATGAAACCTGCCCCGCCGGTGATTAAAAATCTGTAGCTGGCAAGGTTTCCGATATGAAATTTTGTTTCGTGCATAAAGCTTAGTGATGTTACAGCCGGCCATCAACCCTGCCTGCTTCCAATATCCCCTTTACATCGTACAATACTCCTGGACTTTTTACCAGCGCATCAAAGTTCAAATGGTAAAATTCCTGGTGGCTTACGGCTATAATTACGGCATTATACATCTTATCGGCAGGCAAATTGCTGAGGCAGGATATTCCATATTCGTGCTTTACGCGGTCGCAGTCAGCTAATGGGTCATAAACGGTGATATCAGCCTGATATAACTGGAGTTCCTTTACAATATCAACCACTTTAGTGTTGCGCACATCCGGGCAGTTTTCTTTAAAAGTAATACCCAAAACTAATATTTCAGATTCCCATACGCTGATTTTTTTCTTGATCATTAATTTGATTACGGCATCGGCAATGTAAGCGCCCATACCATCATTGATCCGCCTGCCGGACAGAATGATTTCCGGATAGTAGCCCACTGATTTTGCTTTTTGTGCCAGATAATAGGGATCAACACCGATGCAGTGACCGCCCACCAGGCCCGGCTTAAAATTCAGGAAATTCCATTTGGTGGCGGCTGCTGCCAATACGTCTGTAGTATCAATATTCAGCAGCGAAAATATTTTGGACAGTTCATTAACAAATGCGATGTTGATATCGCGCTGGGCATTTTCGATGACTTTGGCAGCTTCCGCCACTTTTATGCTTGGCGCCAGATGTGTTCCCGCCGGAATGATGGTTTGGTATAACTGATCAATTAAAACCGCTGCCTGCGGTGTTGAGCCGGAGGTTACCTTCACAATATCGGGCAGCCGCCGGGTTTTATCGCCGGGGTTGATGCGTTCGGGAGAGTAGCCGCAATAAAAACCGGTATTATATACCAAGCCCGAAAAATTTTCCAAAACCGGCACGCATGTCTCTTCGGTACAGCCCGGATACACGGTTGATTCATAGATAACAATATCATCTTGCTTCAGTACCCGCCCGGCAATTTCTGAAGCTCTGAGCAGGGGTGTCAGGTCGGGATTATTATTATGGTCAACCGGTGTGGGTACAGTTATGATGAAGATGGTGCAATGCTGCAGCCGTGTTTCATCATTCGTAAAATACACGCCGTTAAAATTATTTGCAGCCGGCAGGGTAACAGCCCGCAAATCATCAGCATCAGCTTCGAGCGTTGAATCCTCACCTGCTGATAGCTCATCTACGCGGCCGGCATTCACATCAAAACCTGTTACCTGGTATTTTTTACCAAGCGCAATAGCCAATGGTAAGCCCACATAACCTAAGCCTATCACAGCAATGGGTCTTGATTTCAATTCATTCAGCAGATTGACCATCAAAATTTATTATGATACTTATCAGATATTCCGTCAGTCGGCATCACAGCTGCTGAGCGGGAGCCAAATATAACTGTAAAATAGCATTCACATTTGTTTATTCACTGCGCTGCGAATAATGACGGCCCTATAACTTTCTTTAAGATATCTTAAACAACCTATTCTTAAATATTACTTGTTAAATTGATATATCTTTATATTTTTGCCTATAAATTCTATAGACTATGTGTTCTATTGTTATACTTTCCCCTCTGTTTATGTGCTGTTGTTGCTGATTCAACCCCTCGTTAAACAACAACTCTTTATTTTACCACACTTTATTACATTTTATTTTTCATGAAAACTTTTACGTATCTGCGTATTCTTGGCCTGCTTGTAATCTTACTGCCGGGCTATGCCGTTGCACAGCTTAACGGCACCTATGTTTTAAAAGGCTGGGTGAGCGATGACCAGCGTCAGCCGCTTCCGGGTGTAACTATCCGCATTAAAAACACCGCTGCTGCAACCACCAGCGATAAAGATGGCAGGTTCAGTATTACTACTAATATAAAATTCCCCTATATGCTGGTCTTTACTTATGTAGGTTTCCAGCCGCAGGAATTTGAAATAAAAAACAGCAGCAGTAACCAGCTTAATATTCAATTAACTACGCAAAGTATATTAACCAATGAAGTAGTGGTTACCGCTTCGCGCCGCGAGGAAAAGCTGCTGCGTTCACCTGTAGCTATAGATAAGCTTACCATCACTGCCTTAAAACAATCGCCCGGACCAGGATTTTATGATGCGCTCGAAAATGTAAAGGGAGTGCAGGTAACCACCAGCAGCATTACGCTCAAAGTACCCAATACCCGCGGTTTTAACAGCCCGAACAACTTCAGGTTTATGCAGCTGGCCGATGGGGTTGATATGCAATCGGCCACGCTGGGCGTACCGCTTGGCAACGCCATCGGGCCCACCGAATTAGATATTGCCAGTATTGAAATTACACCCGGTGCAGCGGCGGCATTATACGGCACCAATGCTATTAACGGTTTATCGAACCTGTTTACCAAAGATCCATTTAAGTATCAGGGTCTGAGCTTTTATCACCGCACCGGCCTTAACCATGTGGGCGGCAATGATGCGCTCGGCGCCAGTTTCATGACCGAAGATGCCATCCGGTATGATAAAGCCTTCAATGACAGGTTTGCTTTTAAGGTCAATTTCAGCTATATGCAGGGTAAGGACTGGCAATCCGACACGCGCAAGGATCAGAACCCCGGCAACCTCAATACGGCCAATCCGGCTTACCCTGAACTTACCGGCAAAAACAACGCAGCATACGATGGCTGGAACAAGTATGGCGATGATGCCCTGGCCGGAAGCAATACCGTATCGATCAAGGGTATTACGGTAAACGGCGTGGCTAGGCCGGCTTTGACCGTTGCCCGCACCGGTTATAATGAAGTTGACCTGGTTGACCCGCAGGTGCATAACGTAAAGGCGGATGCAACGCTGGCTTATAAGTTAACTCCCAACACACTGCTATCATACACTTACCGCTACGGCAGCCTGGACGGGGTGTTTCAGCGCGGAAACAAAATTGCCCTGAAGGATGCCTCCGTGCAAAACCATAAGGTGGAACTGAAGGGGAAAACCTTTTTAGTACGTGCCTATGAATCCATTGAAAACACCGGCAAGTCGTATAACGTAAAACCTCTGGCAGATAATCTGGATTTGAACCATGCCAGCAACAGCGCCTGGGCTGCGCTCTATAAAAACGCGCTTACGGCTTATGCCAACGCCAATGGCGGCTTAACCTCGGCAAATCTGGCTGCGGCCACGCAGGCCGCACGCACCGCGGCTGATGCCGGCAGGGTAGAGCCAGGTACGGCTGCTTTTGATGCTTTGAAGAATACGATTGTTGGCATCAATAACTGGGATATCAAATCGAGCCTGATACCCAATGCGCCGGCTACAGGCGGCGCTGCACTGATACAGAAAAGCCACCTATATAATGCCGAGGCCCAGTGGGACCTGACAGATAAAATTAAGGTGGCTGACCTGCTGGTAGGCGGCGATGTACGTATCTATCAGTTGATACCCGATGGAAATAATTTTGTTGATTTCAGCAGGCCGATAGACCAGCGCAATGTACAGCTGCCCGACGGCAGCTACGGCAAGGATGTATATTACAAAAAGTATGGCGCCTTTGCCCAGCTCACAAAAACCTTTTTTAACGAAAAGCTGAAGCTGTTCGGGTCCCTGCGTTATGATTACAATCCATACTTCGACCCGAAGTTCACGCCGCGTTTGGCAGCGGTATATACGGTTAACGAAAATCATAATTTCCGGTTCACCTTTCAGAACGGCTATCGCTTCCCTTCTCTGTTTGAGGCCCTGTCTTTCGTAAACAACGGTCGTGTGCGCCGTGTAGGCAGCCTGCCGTTTATCAATGATGGCTTAGGATATCTGGGTAACAGTTATACGCAGGCATCTGTGGCAGCATTTAATGCGGCGGTTAAGGCAGCGCCCGGTGCTGCCAGCGGCACGGATGCCACGGCGCTGGCCAATCGTAATATACTGCAGGTGGCTGATTTGCCTGCTGCAAGGCCGGAGCGCATTACTTCATTTGAGGCAGGGTATAAGGGAGTGTTTGCAGATAATAAGGTGTTTATTGATGTTGATGCTTACAGTAATGTTTATAACGGTTTTTTAGGGCAGGAGCAGGTTTATGTGCCTAATGGCGCTGCCGTGGGCACCGATGCCGCCGTGCTGGCCATGCTCGATATTAACCGCGACCCTACCACGGCTACTACCGCCAATGCGGCAAGTTTGGGGCAAAGCAGGTATCGGGTGTACACCAATGCCAAAAAGAATTATAACAATATCGGTTCTTCGGCCGGTATATCATATAATTTTTACAAGCGGTACACCGTATCAGGTAATGCAAGCTTTAACAGGCTGCTGTCATCAGAATCGGGCGATGTATTCCTGACCGGGTTCAATACGCCTGAATGGTCGGGCAATTTATCTTTCGGGAACCGGGAACTTTTTAAAAATTTCGGTTTCAACGTAGTTTATAAGTGGCAGAACCAGTTTACTTGGGAAAGCCCGCTGGTAACAGGCAATGTACCGGCCATCAATACAGTTGATGCGCAGGTAACCCTGCGTGTGCCGGAATATTATGCCGCATTTAAAGCTGGTGCCACCGACATATTCAACAAGCGGTATATCCAGTATGCAGGCGGCCCTACGTTAGGAGGCTTATATTATGTTTCTATTACGCTGGATGGATTATTAAGCAAGTAAGCAGTCAACATCATTTCAGCGCTAAATGCTGATGCAAACAGTAAGGCAAGCTGCAATATTCAGCTGGTTAACTTCGGCACATGGGCATCAATAATAATTTATAGTTGTAAATAATTCTATAAAATCTATAATTTATGTAGTTTACATATTATATTTGTGATATAATACCAGTACGAACATGATGAACTATCCTCAATATTGTTGTATGCCGTTTAGCTTATAGTGGCTGAGACCGGATAGTTATATACTCATATACGATGCCTCTTTAGCCATAACCGACTACAGAGGCATTTTTATTTAACGGCAAAATTAAGTTATGCAAAGCTTCAGAACCGAACTGGAAAACCCGGTGGTCGAAAAAGATATCATCGACCTTGAAAAAAAAATCAGGGCGTTCCGGGAAGGTAAAATACATGAGGAAAAATTCAGGAGCCTGCGCCTTGCCAGGGGGGTTTATGGGCAGCGGCAGCCCGGTGTGCAGATGGTGCGCATTAAATTGCCGTTTGGCAAGGTAACCTTCAGGCAGCTGCTGCGCATAGCCGATATTGCCGATGAATACGGCAGCGGCAACCTGCACCTTACCACCCGGCAGGATATCCAGATTCATTATGTTAGCCTGGACAGGACGCCTCAGCTCTGGGCCGAACTGGAGCAGGATGACATTACTCTGCGCGAGGCCTGCGGCAACACGGTACGCAATGTAACGTCTTCGCCAACAGCAGGTATTGATCCGCTGGAGCCATTTGATGTATCGCCTTATGCAGATGCGGTGTTCCGGTATTTTCTCCGTAACCCGATATGCCAGGATATGGGGCGCAAATTTAAAATCGCTTTTTCTTCCAGCGAAGCTGATACGGCCTTTACTTATATTCACGATCTGGGCTTTATACCCAAACTGCGCAATGGCGGCGAGCGTGGTTTCAAGGTATTGCTGGGCGGCGGCCTGGGCGCGCAGCCCTCACTTGCCCACATTGTTCATGAATTTTTGCCCGAAGATGAGCTGATACCTTATATTGAGGCTATTATCAGGGTTTTTGACCGCTACGGTGAGCGTAATAACCGCAATAAGGCCCGGCTGAAGTTTTTAGTGCAGAAAATAGGCGTAGATGAAATATTGCGGCTGGCAGCCATTGAGGCTATCGCCAACAAGGTAAAAACATTCAAGATTAACCATGAGGTGTTGGGCCTGCCGGATTTGCCTCAGGTTACCCGGTATGCAGAAACCGCCGCTGGTAACCAGCTCAAATATGATGTATGGCGGGCTACCAATGTGTTTGAGCAAAAGCAGGCCGGCTTTTACGGCGTATATATAAAAGTTACCATGGGCGATATTCATACGCCCGTTGCCCGGCAACTGGTAGCCGGTATCAAAGATCTGGTGGCCGATGAAGTGCGTATTACTCAAAACCAGGGCTTGCTGTTAAAGTATGTGAGGGCAGAAGCGCTGCCTGCCTTGTTTGAAGCCCTTACCGCTGTTAACCTGGCCGATCCGGGTTTTGACAGTATTGCCGATGTAACTACCTGCCCGGGCACGGATACCTGTAACTTAGGCATTTCCAACAGCATGACGCTCTCGCGGGTTTTAGAAGAACTGATTTATACTGAATATGAGCAGCTGGTTTACAACCGCGAGATAAAAATCAAGATAAGCGGCTGTATGAATTCGTGCGGGCAGCATGGGCTGGCGCATATTGGCTTTCATGGCAGTTCATTAAAGGCCGGAGCACGGGTGCTGCCTTCAGTACAGGTATTGCTGGGCGGCGGTACAGTTGGCGATGGCATAGGTCGGGCAGCCGACAAGGTAATTAAGGTGCCTGCCAAGCGGGCCACGCATGTACTGCGTTACGTACTAGATGATTATGTGGAGAATTCTGTAAGCGGGGAAACATTTCATCAATATTATGATAGTAAGGGTAAGGATTATTTTTATCAGTTGTTAAAGCCTCTGGCTGATTTGACCAGCCTTACAGATGATGAGTTTGTAGATTGGGGGCATGAGGAAACTTTTGCTACAGCCATCGGTGTTGGCGAGTGTGCCAGTGTAATAGTTGACCTGGTGGCTACGCTGCTGTACGAGTCAGAAGAAAAGCTGGAATGGGCCAAAGAAGCTTATGCCGATGGGCGCTGGGCCGATGCCATTTATCATAGTTACAACACTTTTGTAAGTTCAGCAAAAGCATTGCTGCTGGATAAAAACGTAAACATGAGCACACAAACAGGGGTAATCAAAGAATTCGACCTGCAATTTGTGGATACCGGCCTCATTTGGCTGCCGATTAGCTTCAATGAACTGGTGCTGCAGTTAAACCAGCAGGAGCCATCACAAACTTTTGCGTCTGCTTACCTGCAACAGGCTGAAGATTTTTTACAATACATTAAAACACATAGAGAGGCGCTGAAAGCATGAAAATAACAACCGGCACCAACAGCCGCATTAAAGAACCGCACATCACGCTGGTTGGCGCAGGCCCCGGCGATGCGGA
>CAXTAP010000056.1:4324-11827 GCA_964241965.1 uncultured Mucilaginibacter sp. | reverse complement strand
TATGCTGCATCCTACAGCATACCTGTAAAGGTTATACCGGGCGTGTCAAGCTCTATCGGAGTGCCGGGGCTGCAGCAAATACCGGTAACGCACCGCGGTTTAAGCGAAAGTTTCTGGGTGGTAACCGGCACCACGGCCAGCGGTGCCATATCAGCCGATATTTATGATGCGGCCAAATCAAAGGCCACCGTGGTGGTGCTGATGGGCATCAATAAACTGGCCGAAATTGCAGAGATTTTTTCGCAGCAGGGCAAAGGCAAGCTGCCGGCAGCTGTAATTCAAAGCGGTTCTACTGCAGAGGAAAAGGTAGTAGTTGGCATTGCCGATACTATTGCAGAAGCAGCTCAGGATTATAAAATCAAGGCGCCGGCGCTGATTATTTTTGGCGAGGTAGTTTCACTGCACCCTAAGTATCAACCGATCCGCGAATTTTATGATAGCATCGCCGAGCAGCAATAACCTGATACCTGAAAGGGAGCCGCCGGTGGAGGACGGCAACCAGCTTTTCCCGGTTTTTATGAAACTGAATGAGCTGCATACTGTACTTATCGGGGCCGGCCCTGTCGGGCTGGAAAAGCTGTCGGCTGTTTTAACTAACAGCCCCCAGGCACGCATCACTGTTGTTGCCGAACAGGTACTGCCCGAGATACATCAGCTGGCAGCAAATCACCCGCAGATAAAGATTATACCAAAAACCTTTGCAGCTGATGATCTTGACGGCGCCGACATTGTTATGGCAGCAACGGCAGACAATAATTTGAATGAGTACATCCGCAACGCGGCCCATAAACGTAAGCTGCTCATTAATGTAGCTGACAAGCCTGAGCTATGCGATTTTTACTTAGGTTCTATTGTGAAAAAGGGCGACTTGAAGATTGCCATTTCTACCAATGGTAAATCGCCCACGGTAGCCAAACGCTTAAAGGAGGTGCTTGCTGCCGGGCTGCCCGGCGAACTGAATGCCACCTTGCAGCACATGAGCGCGCTGCGCAATACCCTGAGCGGAGATTTTACTTACAAAGTAAAGAAATTAAACAAGGCTACTGCCGGGTTAGTTAACAGTAAATCCGCGCGGCAGCCTAAATTTAAATGGCTTATCTGGTTCAGTATTGTGTTCGCCTTAACAGCGGGTGTTATCTCGCTGTGGTATAATAATCCTGATTTCAGGAATTATGCACAGAATATCCATCCGCTGTTTTATTATTTTTTGGGTGCCGGCTTTGTGTTCGCCATGATTGACGGAGCCATTGGCATGTCATACGGCGTTACCTCTACTACGTTTTCGCTGTCTATGGGCATTCCGCCTGCGTTGGCCAGTATGGGCGTGCATTTATCCGAAATAATGAGTAACGGCATCGCCGGCTGGATGCACTACCGTATGGGCAACATTAACTGGAAATTATTCCGCCTGCTGCTGCTGCCAGGCATAGCCGGTGCAGTAACCGGGGCCTACCTGTTATCATCATTAGAACATTATGCGCAGTACACTAAGCCGCTGGTGTCAGTTTATACCTTAACCTTAGGTATTGTTATCTTGAATAAGGCTGCCAGCATCAGGCGTAAAATACCGTCATCAGCTAAAATTAAGCGCATTGCACTGTTGGGCTTAGGCGGCGGCTTTATTGATGCGGTTGGCGGCGGTGGCTGGGGTTCCATCGTGCTGTCGAGCCTTATTGCAGGCGGGCGCCATCCGCGTTTCTCGCTGGGCACAGTAAAGCTTGCCCGGTTTTTTATTGCCATGATGGGTTCACTTACCTTTATTGCCATGCTGAACCATGCCCGCTGGGAAGCCATTGCCGGGCTGATTATCGGCAGTGCACTGGCATCGCCCATCGCGGCGCGTATATCAAACCGTATTTCGGCTAAAGCCATAATGGTAGCCGTTGGCGTTATTGTCATATTGGTAAGTTTAAAAAGTATTTACGCCTTTGCCGTTAAGATAATTTGAAATGAACAGGTTTACTGCTGAATTAAAACATCGTACAGGCGGGTCAACCCCTGAACGGTCACTGGCCTGGCTGGCCGGCGCTTTTCCGGGTGAGGTTACATTTTCAACAAGTTTCGGGTGGGAGGATCAGGTCATTACGCACATGATTTTCAGCAGCAACCTGCCCATCAAAGTATTTACGCTCGAAACAGGCAGACTATTCCCCGAAACCTATTATGTTTGGAACCGCACTATGGAAATATACGGTAAACCCATATATGCCTATTACCCGCAGCATGAACCGCTGGAGCAGATGGTGAATGCCAAAGGTCCCGGCAGCTTTTACGAATCGGTAGAAAACCGTAAGGAGTGCTGCGGCATACGTAAAGTTGAACCTTTGAAACGAGCATTGTCCGGCAATAAATGCTGGGTTACCGGTATCAGGGCCGAACAATCGGTTAACCGCCAGGATATGGAAAACGTGGAGTGGGATGAAGGTAACCAACTGGCAAAGTTTCACCCTATCTTCAGCTGGACGCTGAATGAGGTAAAAGAGTATATCAAAGCAAAGAATATCCCTTACAATATTCTGCACGACCGCGGCTTTCCAAGTATAGGCTGCCAGCCCTGTACCCGTGCCGTGCAGCCCGGCGAAGATTTCAGGGCCGGCCGCTGGTGGTGGGAAGACCAGTCGAAAAAGGAATGCGGCTTGCATTCGGTACAGGAAATTATCACAGAGAAATGAGTAAATCGAACTTTGATTATTTAGACGAACTTGAGGCAGAAGCCATATATATATTACGCGAAGTAGTCGGCCAGTTTGAACGCCCGGCACTCCTGTTTTCGGGCGGCAAGGATTCTATTACCCTGGTACGCCTGGCCGAAAAGGCTTTCAGGCCGGGCAAGTTTCCCTTTCCGCTGGTGCATATTGATACAGGGCATAACTTTCCGGAAACGATACAGTACCGGGATGAAATGGTAGCCCGCTTAGGTGAAAAACTGATCATCGGCCATGTGCAGGATTCCATTGACCAGGGTAAGGTAGTAGAACAGAAAGGCAAGAATGCCAGCCGTAATGCGCTGCAAACGGTAACCCTTTTAGATACCATTGCTCATTATGAATTTGATGCCTGTATAGGAGGCGCACGGCGAGATGAGGAAAAGGCCCGCGCCAAGGAGCGCATATTTTCGGTAAGGGATGAGTTCGGCCAGTGGGACCCTAAACGCCAGCGCCCCGAACTATGGAATATTTATAACGGCAAAATTCATAAAGGTGAAAATGTACGCGTATTTCCCATCAGCAACTGGACGGAATTAGATGTGTGGAACTATATCAGGCGCGAAAATATTGCGCTGCCTTCTATCTATTTTGCGCATCAGCGCAGCTGCATAACCCGCAACGGGCAATTGATGGCTGCCGCTGAATTTATGAACATTGATGCTTACGATATAGTAGAGAGTAAAAACGTACGCTTTCGTACTGTGGGCGACATGACCTGCACCGCAGCCATAGAGTCAGACGCCTATCTGATAGATGATATTATTGACGAAATCAGCGCCTCCAGAATAAGCGAGCGCGGGGCACGGATGGATGACAAGGTATCGGAAGCTGCAATGGAAGATCGTAAAAAGGCAGGCTATTTTTAATTATGGATTTACTGAAGTTTATTACTGCGGGCAGTGTTGATGATGGCAAAAGCACATTGATTGGCCGTCTGTTATATGATAGTGAAGCCATACTGGCCGATCAGTTAGAGGCGTTGCATCGTTCGAACCGTAAAAACGACGACGGTACTATTGACTTAGCCATCCTGACAGACGGCCTCAAGGCCGAGCGGGAGCAGGGGATTACCATTGATGTGGCTTACAAATATTTTCAGACGGATAAGCGAAAATTTATCATCGCTGATGCGCCGGGCCATATTCAATACACCCGCAATATGGTAACCGGTGCATCAAATGCCGATTTGGCCATTATATTGATTGATGCCCGCAAGGGAGTGGTGGAGCAAACCATCCGGCATTCGTTCCTGGCATCGCTGCTGGGGATAAATAAAGTGGTGGTTTGCGTTAACAAAATGGATATGGTGGGTTATGATGAAAATACCTTTCATCATATTATAAGCCATTATCAGGAATTGGCGGACAAAGTCAACCTACAGCACATTGTATATATACCGGTAAGTGCATTGAAGGGCGATAATATCGTATATCCTTCGGTAAACATGAGCTGGTACGCGGGTAAAAGCCTGTTGGATTATTTAGAAACGGTTGAAACATCCGTTAAAGGCAGTGAAGCACAAGCCCGCCTGCCGGTACAGTGGGTGATTCGCCCTCAAACTGATGACCTGCATGATTATCGTGGTTACACTGGCCGCATTGTAAGCGGCTCGTTTAAAGTAAATGACCAGGTGGCTGTGTTACCCTCCGGTTTCAGTTCAACCATCAGTAAGATTGAACTGCTTGACCAGGACTATGATGAAGCCTCAGCCGGTATGTCGGTAACTGTGCATATTAAGGATAATATTGACATTGGCAGGGGCGATGTGATAGTAAGCGCTGCCGGGCAACCCCTGGTGTCGCAGCTGATGGAAGCAGATTTATGCTGGATGGATGTGCGGGCTCTTGATACATCGCACACCTACTTTATACAGCATAACAGCAAACTTACCCGCTGCCGCATACAGGAACTTTTATACAAGGTGAATATCAATACGCTTGAACAGGCGGATGCAGATGAATTTAAGCTCAACGATGTTGGCCGCATTTTGCTTAAAACCGCCGAGCCGCTGGTTTTTGACCTGTACCAGCAAAACAAGGCCAATGGCGGCGCTGTACTTATTGACAGCCGAACCAATGTAACCGTAGGTGCGCTGATGATCAGGGCTGCCGGGTGAGGTTATGCCTTTATTGCCGGCAGTTAATTCAACAGTTCAAATTTTATCTTCTGGTCACCAGCCCGCAGGGTGAATTCACCTGCTTCCAGGCGGCGTTTGCCTGCAGCATCCGGGAAGCTCAGATCGCGCATGGGATCCAACTCAAACCTGAATATTGTTTTACTACCAGAGCTGATTTCCTTCTTTTCAAAAAATTTCAGTTCTTTCATCGGTCTGGATATGGAACTGGCTGGCGCTGATATATACCACATAGCGGTCTCCTTTCCATTTACAGGGCCAGCGTTAGTTACTTCCACCGTCGCAATCAGTTTCTGATTTTTATGAATTTTGGGTGAGGATAACTGAATTGCACTATAACTGAAGCTGGCATAACTCAGGCCGTAGCCAAACCAGTATAACGGCTCTGTTGAAACATCCTGATATTTGCCTGCATAAGGCCGGGCACTCTGGCGCATTGAATAATAAATTGGTATTTGCCCGGTAATAAGCGGAAAAGTAATATCCAGCTTGCCAGACGGGTTAACACGGCCAGACAATATAGGTGCCAGCGCATCTCCTCCTGCTATTCCCGGCTGCCACAATTCAACTATGGCATCGGCCAGCGGCTCTAATCGTG
Source organism: uncultured Mucilaginibacter sp. (assembly GCA_964241965.1). Lineage (GTDB taxonomy): Bacteria > Bacteroidota > Bacteroidia > Sphingobacteriales > Sphingobacteriaceae > Mucilaginibacter. The sequence continues at coordinate 6,387 of CAXTAP010000056.1, read as the reverse complement.
CCAGTTCCAGCGGCCTGCCGTTTGTTAATATCAGTACTATGGGTTTTCCCGTTTTCTTAAGTTCCTGTACCAGTTTTTCCTGAATAGCGGGCAATGCTATAGTTGAACGTGAGGCGTTTTCACCGGTCCAGTTCCTCTTTTCACCCAGGCAAACAAGTACCAACTGTGATTTTTTGGCTGCGGCTACTGCAGCTTCTATACCGCTTTCATCCGTACCGTCAATATCGCAACCTTTGGTATAATTGAATTTTATGTTCTGTCCAAATTCTTTATCCAATCCTCCTGCAATGGTTTGTACGTCGGCTGCCATTCCATGCGCGGCCCAGTTGCCCAGCAAATCTTCCTGATCCTGCGCCAGCGGGCCAACCAGTGCAACCTGCCTGATAGCTGAATTTAAAGGCAGCGTATGCTGATTATTTTTAAGCAGAACAACCGATTCCAATGCCAGTTGCTGCGCTATCGCCTTACTTTCCGGCTGCAGGTAACGTTCGGTAACAACAGGCGTGTAGGGATTGTCAAACAAACCCAGTCTGAATTTAATTCTTAAAATTCTTCTCACTGCATCGTCAATACGGGCCTGGGAAACCTTTTGTTCTTTGATCAGCTGCTGCAGGTTTTGCCCATAAACATCATCCACCATATCCATGTCCACTCCGGCCATAAAGGCCTTGAGGCCGGCTTCTTTACGATCTTTAGCTACGCCCTGCGCCATCAGCTGTTCTACCGAGCCCCAATCGGACACAACAAAGCCATCATGCGCCCACTGTTTTTTTAAAACGTCCGTAAGTGTGTAAGGATCGGCAGATGCCGGGATGCCGCTGATGTCGTTAAATCCGCTCATCAGCGTTGCTGCGCCGGCTTTAATGCCGGCCTGGTAGGGCGGCATATAAGTTTCCCAAAGAGATTGTGCCGAAACGTCGGCATAATGATAATCGCGGCCCCCCTCAGACAAACCATAGCCAATATAGTGTTTTAAACAAGCCGCGATAGAGTAGGGCGCGGTTAGCTTATTGCCCTGATAGCCCTTAACGGAAGCTACGCCAAAAATAGCGTTGGTATAAGGATCCTCGCCGTAACCTTCAGATACGCGCCCCCATCTGGGATCGCGGGCTATATCAATCATAGGTGAAAACGTCCAGTCGATACCTGATAACTTGGTTTCTTTAGCGGCTACGGCACAAGCTTGTTGTACCAGCGCCGGATTCCAGGAGCAGCCCTGGGCCAGCGAAATAGGGTACACTGTGCGAAAACCATGTATTACATCATAGCCAAACAGAATAGGAATACCCAGCCTGGTTTCTTCGATTGCTCTTTTTTGAACCGTATTACGAAACGCAGGGTCGGCGCCAAAATAAATGAGCGAACCAATGCCGGCAGGAAAGGTTGGCTTTTTATACCCGTTGTTATTAGGATTGTTATTGTCGCCAACGGTTTGCTGGTTCAGTTGCAGAATCTTCTCCTCCAGTGTCATTCGCCGGAGCAAATCCTCTATGCGGCGTTCTGTAGGAGCGCTTTTGTCTTTGTAAACGGGTTTGGGGTCAGCAGCGGCATAAACCTGACTCCATACAAGCAGTGCGACAAAGCATTTAAAAGTTTTCATGCGATAAATATAGCTGATAGTATATTACATAAACAAAGTAATTTCTGATTGGTAAGGGCATCTGCCAGGTAAAAAAAGCTATACAACCACAACTACAGAAGGTGTACCGAAACATTAATCCTTACAGTACGTATGAGTAGCAATCCAAACACATCATATTACAAGTGAATAAGATATTACTTCTGTCAGTATTATTGATACCTGTAGTTTCAAAAGCACAGCCGGCATTTCCGGCAGATAGCAGTACCCACAAAATTACTTATCAAACACAGCATTCCAATTCTTTGCTTAAGCTGGAGCTATATCCAAGAGTTAAGGACTGGTTCGCCAATTCATTGATTCAATCGGAAGATATACTGCCTGAGGATAACGACGTCAACTGGTATATCACCGGTAAGGGCTGCCTGGTATGCGCCTCATCTTCAGCGCCGGCAAACCAAAGCGCAGATTCCTTGCAATATTC
>CAXTAP010000056.1:0-4224 GCA_964241965.1 uncultured Mucilaginibacter sp. | reverse complement strand
GCTTCGTTATTAAGCCGAACTTTTGAGATTACTTTTTAAGCCGATGTTGCTGGCCGGCTTGTTGAACCTGTTCCATGCATCAATATCCACCTTACCCTTTTTGGTTTGAAAATGACTGCTGCTGTTGGGGCATCTAACGATGAAAGCATTTTTGGGAAATTGCTCAACAACGGGCCTGGCGCCGCAATCTTTACAGGGTTCACATTGAATAGATGATTGTATGGAAATAAATTTCATAGGCGTGATGTATACATTATACGAAATACCTGGCAAAATGTTGTAATTGCTTAACTTTCACTTAATATGATTTCCACATAAGTTGCATTATAAAAGCTATAATTAATAAATACCATTATTTCGCGTAACGTTGCAAAGTTAACATATACAATCAAAATTTACATTACCTCTGCAACTTTGCCGTTTATAAACCATAAAAATTCTTACAACCTGCTATAAGCCGGAGTAATAATCGTATCCCTGCTCGGCCCAGTAGTCATGCGGGCGGGTATTGCTGAATGTGATGGTACCAATCCGCTTTAAATTTTTAATACCATATTTTACAGGGATAATCAGCCTCAGCGGCGCGCCGTGTGCTTCAGTAATAGGCTGATCGTTCATTTCATAAGCCAGCAGGGTTTGCGGATGAAAAGCGCTTTCCCGATCCAGGCCAACATAGTACTGCTTGCTGGGCGTTTCCATGCCCACATAATTCAGTTTTGCCTGTTCCTGCAAACCGTAATGATTAATAAAGTCTATAAAGCGTACACCTGCCCAATGCTGTATCTGGTCCCAGCCCTCAACGCATTTAAAACTGTAAATGATTTCAGTTTTCGGCAGGGCTTTAATATCGTCAATACTTATCTTCAGTATTTCCGTCGGGCTTTTCATAACATGTAGCTGCCAGGCAGCTGTATTATAATTTTTATCCTCCATACCAATGTCGCTGTTTATCCGCACATTTTTAGCGGCCATTGATTTAGGATATGTCTTTACATGATGATTATCGCTGAAAAACTTTCTGAAAAACAATTCAGTTTTGTTAAGGGCCTTGCGCAAGGGCTTGTGCGCACCGGCAGTAATTCCCGGCATTTCATCAGGAGAATGATATAGCCATTCCCAGCCCTTAAAAGCTGCGCCGCCTGCTACAAAAAAGGTGGCGAACGAAAGAAAATTTCGTCGCTTAATCTTTTTATTGATGAGTTCCTGCTCACCTGCTTCTATATCTTTTTTCTGTGTGGTATCTTCCATGGTGTTTCGTTGATAACGGCTCAATGGCCGTCAAATTTTCGCATCTTCTGCAACGGGGCCGGTTTCAGCGCCATCCTTTGGCGGCTGCTCTACAATTTCAAAGCCTGAGATTACTGATCTGAAATTGTTCCAGCCAGCCAGTATAACCTGCCCAACGTGAATAAAGAAAAAGAATACATAGCCGATAGTTAAAGCAAAATGAATAATGCGGGCCATGTGATACCCGCCCATAAGCCAGGTAAGCGTATGAAACTGAACCGGTTTGTAAATAGCAAGGCCCGTAAAAACAGAGCCGGCACCCATAATAATGATAGCCGTGTAGGCAATGCGCTGTGCGGCATTATACTTATCCTGGGGGGGCGCAGTTTTGCGGATGTGCAAATCATGCAACACTACCAGCCATGCCTCTTTAAACGATTTTCGCTGCGGTACCAAATAGCGCCATTCACCCGAGACAATGGTATAGGAGACATACAATATACCATTAATGAAAAAGAACCACATGAACAGAAAGTGAAAAGCCATTCCCTCAGCAAGCCGGGCCGGTATATTAAAAAACTTGTAAAAGCCATCCGGAAAGAAGTGAAATAAAGTGTGCCCGAACAACTCAATCTTATAGGTATCGCTTGCCCAGTAAATCAGCATGCCGCTCCAGATCATGATGGTAAGCAGCGGAAAATTAATCCAGTGAGTCCATCGAACCGTAAGCGGATGTTTTTCTTTAATAACTTTCATGGTGCGGAACAAGTAAGGTAATCAGTAACTTCCCTGATAAACGCTTTATTAAACAAGCCAATTATCAGGAAAGTTATTTTATGATACAATTTAAAATTTGCCGGTGCGAATCTGAGCCACATCATTATTTAGCCGCAGATTTGAACCTGAAGCTGCCATAATTTCTCCGGTGGCGCTGTTTTGCAAAAGCCCGATTATTTCGATACCCATATTACTCAGGCCGGCTGGTACGCTTACTTTGGCGTTTCCGCTGCTTTTACCATTTAATGGCAGGGTTTCAAGGTTCCGCACAATCTGTACATGGGTTAGCGTACGCCCGTTGTTTTCACCGGCTTTAATGCTTGATGTAGCCGATTTCTGCACTATGGCCAGCACTAATGATGTATTGCTGCCCGCATTACCAGCCTGGTATTTTAAAGTTACCTCATGCTCATTTTGTTTTACTTCGCTCAGCTGAAGCGTTGCCGGCGGCGTGCTTTGCAACCCGCTTTTAATGGCGTTGCGCAGGTTGCCTTCCTCAGAGCCGATAAATTCCTTCCGGCCATTAACTACAGCCTGCGGCGTATAAACACCATTTAACTTGAGCCAGTTTGAATACTGATACTGGCGGTTTGAGTAGGCGTGGCTGCTGAAAACATCTTTCCAGCCCAGCCGGTTCCAGTAATCCACATGGTAAGCAAGAATATAAACAGGCTGGTTTGCACTTTCCTGCTGAATTTTAGCAATCAGCTCATCAGCCGGCGGGCAACTGGAGCAGCCCTCCGATGTAAAAAGCTCCACTACGGCAAAGCCTTTATTTGCCGCTGTATATTTATGTTCTTTTGGTATGAAGGACATAATGCTCAATACTGCTGCAGCAACGCAAGCTGTAGCAATAATCAACTTTTTTGAAATCATGGCATTTACTTTTAAGTTATAAATTTAGTGCTTAGTCGTAACTATTGGCGGTTCCTTACAAATTATATAAAATATTTGTAAGGAATGCTTCAATAAGCCGACTAAGTGCAGAGCAACTTTGCTACAGGCAGGCATCAATTGTTAAACTATGTATATTAACACATCAATCATTATCAGCACGTATGCAGAACAATAACGCCGCAGAATCCGGTTTAGCTTATGATCCGGGCGTTGATCCTCACAAGTGGGTACTATTACACGCTGATTACCTGTATAGTTACGCCTATACCCGTATTAACAATGAAGAACTGGCCAAAGACCTGGTGCAGGAAACCTTTTTGGCTGCGCTTGAAAAAGTTACAAATTTTAAAGGAGGCAGTACTGAACGTACCTGGCTCACTGCCATTTTAAAAAACAAGGTTATCGATGTATATCGGAAGAAATCTTCGGGACTGGCTTTGCAACCTGATATTATTAGTGCAGAGCGTGAGCAGCAGGATTTTTTTGAGGCAGCCGATGGCCATTGGGATAAAGCCCACCACCCCCGGCCTTTTGGCGTTATGCATGATGACGCTTTGAATAACAGGGAATTTGCAGGCGTTTTACAACAATGTATGCAAAAACTTCCGGCCCTATGGTTATCCGTTTTTACTATGAAGCATATGGATGACGAACCGACGGAAAGTATTTGCGATGCCCTAAAAGTGACACCCTCTAATTTTTGGGTGATTATACACCGTGCCAAGCTGAATTTAAGAGCATGCCTCCAAAAAAACTGGATTTAAATAATAAAGCTGATGAGTGAGATAAAAAACATTGCCTATAACTGCAGAAAGGCTACCTATTTAATTGAAAAGCAACAGCTTGGTGAGATTACTATTCGTGAAAAATTAGAACTGAAAATCCACTTGGCCGGCTGCTCGGTTTGCCGGCTGTTCCAGCAGCAGAGCATCATGATCAATGAAATGGTTAAGCATATATTCCATACCTCATCATACCATGAATTAAAACTGGATGAAGACTTTAAAAAGAATTTGCAGCTGCAGATTGAAAAAAAGCTTAACAAAAATTAAATCTTTGTAAGGTTACTGCTGCGCCTGCGACTAAAGGGTAAAATATAATTAAACTTAAAAGCCAGAACAATGAAAAATCAAGCTCTGAAAGCCGTTGTATCAAAAGCAGTTATTGCTGCGGTAACCGTATTATGCCTGTGCGCTAACGCCCGGGCACAGGATGATTCAAAGATGTCCAAAATGGATCACAAAAAAATGTCTAAAATGGATCATAAAAAAAGCAAGATGTCTCACGGCAAAATGGCCAGAAAAGATACTGCCGGTAAGATGT
>CAXTAP010000055.1:0-22276 GCA_964241965.1 uncultured Mucilaginibacter sp. | reverse complement strand
TTACGGAATGATATTGCCTCTGTTATATTTCTGCTCTGCGGTTGCAGCTCTTTCATCACTGCTGTTTTCGGCCAGCCGGTGATCTTCAGCCACTGTTCCGCTCTGCGGCGATGGCGTGCGGCGGCTGTAAAATTTATTCTGGTTAAAATGCTCGTGCTCATAAAAATCAGCGCCGGGCAGCACTTTGGGTTCGGGCACTGCAAAGGCATTGCGGATAGCCAGTTCCTTATCCTGTGTAAGCGGCTTTCCCTTCTCATAGCCGGGCAGCGAAGTTAAGTGTATAGCGGTTACCTGCGGCAGCAGCACTTCATCATCATGCTCATGCAGTTCGGCCAGCCCGATGGGTATGGCAATCTTCCGGGCTGCTAAGTTGAAATCATTGTGCTTCAGGTCTGCAATCAGGTAGCGTACCTTATTGGTTTGCGGATTAAAAAGCAGGTCGGTTACTTCGCCAACCCTTTTCCGCTGCACATCCAGCACCTTCCATCCCTTAATATCGGGCTGCCCGTCTTTTATTTCATAATCACTGCCGGTCAGTTCCTCGAGGTGACTATAACCGGTTGAATTCGCATCTGTAGCCATTATTCTGTTTTTAGCGGTTAAAAATTTATTTGCTTATCGCGGTATCCGTTGCCGGCGCAGTAGTAGAGGTAACCTGCCTGCGGTCATATAAAAAATAGTATGCAATGGCTGCTATCAATATTAACGTCAGCAGCCATATCCACCAGGGAGTTTTCCTTTTACGCTGTACCTCTAAATCTGCCATTGCTGCTTTTATGGTTTAGTAGTTGAGTGCATTACTTAAATAAATGGCGCGGCCTATAAGTTTTAAATATTTGCAAAACAAGCGCTCCTGCGCAGTTTGTATGCCCGGCCTGCAAACAAAAAACAAATTCTGTTAATTGCGTAACACCATTTAACATCCCTGTTGTTAAAACACAATCATCACTTAACAATTATCAAGGCATGAAAAATCCGATTGAAAAAGAAGGCGTAAATCCATTAGTACCTTTACTTATTGGGGCGGCTGTAGGAGGTGCGCTTGCCCTGCTCTTCGCACCCGACAGCGGCTCGGAAACCAGCAATAAACTGAGCGATAAGTTAACTGAGGGCTGGGAAGCCTTAAAGGAAAAACTGCCTTTCAGCGAGGAAGAAATCAACTCTTTTAAGGATAAGATTATTGATACCGTAAAATCAAACCTCAAGGCAGGAGCCGAAGATGCTAACGAGCAGGTACAGGAGGCTTAAAGCCCGCATCCGCCGCATAAATATATTTTTCAAAGCATACAATTACCGGATTGTATGCTTTTTTTATGAGCTGTTTGCAGCAAACAGCCGGGCAGCTAGTATATTGCCCTGCTTCTTTTTAATCCTAACATTACGCACCGATGAACAGCGAAAACCAACGCCTTGCCGACCATTATGCAAAAAAAACCAACTGGCTTAAATGGGGGCCGTATCTGACCGAGCGACAATGGGGAACGGTGCGCGAGGATTACAGCGGCAACGGCGATGCCTGGAATTATATTACTCATGATATGGCCCGCAGCAAGGCTTACCGCTGGGGCGAGGAAGGCATAGGCGGCATCAGTGACGACTGCCAGAACCTGTGCCTGGGCCTGGCTTTATGGAACGGCAGGGATGCTATACTGAAGGAACGGATATTTGGCCTCACCAATACGGAGGGTAACCACGGCGAAGATGTAAAGGAATTATATTATTACCTGGACAATACACCCACGCACAGCTATTTTAAAATGCTGTACAAGTATCCGCAGGCAGCCTTCCCTTATGAGCAACTGCTTGAGGAGAACCGGCGGCGTACCAGGGTGCAGCCGGAATTTGAACTGATAGACACCGGCTTATTTGATGCAAACAAATATTTTGATGTGTTTACAGAGTATGCTAAAAATGATGCGGATGACATTCTGATCAGATACACGGTATATAACCGGGGCAATGAACATGCGGAGTTACATTTACTGCCGCAGCTATGGTTCCGCAACACCTGGGATTGGAATGCGGACAAGGATAAACCGCAGCTGCTTTACCAGGGACAAAACACGGTGCTTATCCGCTCTGCAGATTTAGGTGAGTATTATTTATATGCAGATGGCGAACCCGGCTTTTTGTTTACAGAGAACGATACCAATAACCAGCGCCTCTATAACAGTGCTAACAGGTCGGCTTTTGTGAAGGATGGTATCAATAACTATATTATCAATCAGGATTCATCTGCCATCAACCCCAAGCAGGAGGGCACCAAGGCGGCTGTTTACTATAAACAGGTGGTCAATGCGCAAAGCAGTATGCAGTTCAGGCTGCGCCTCAGTAACAGCAGGCTCGGTGAGCCCTTTACCGACTTCGATACCATTTTTACTGTCCGTATCACAGAAACCGAAGAGTTTTATGCGGAGAAGCAAGTCAACATCAATAATGCGGATGAACGCCTGATACAGCGGCAGGCCTGGGCCGGCATGTTATGGAGCAAGCAATATTATGTTTATAACGTAAAAACATGGATAGATGGCGACCACCAGGAGCCTGCGCCGCCCGGCAGCCGCAAGCATGGCCGCAACAGCCGCTGGCAGCATTTTATATCACAAAACATCTTATCCATGCCCGACAAGTGGGAATATCCCTGGTTTGCCGCCTGGGATATGGCTTTTCATTGTATCACCTTTGCAGCCATAGATGCCGAATTTGCCAAAAACCAGCTGGCGTTGCTGGTTGATGTCAGCTTTATTCATCCCAACGGGCAGCTGCCTGCCTACGAGTGGGATTTCAGCGATGTAAACCCGCCTGTACATGCACTGGCCACGTGGCAGGTATATCAAACTGATAAACATGCAGCCGGCGAAGGCGATTTAGAGTTTCTGGAAGGCGTTTTTCAAAAGCTGCTGCTCAACTTTACCTGGTGGGTAAACCAGAAGGACAGTGAGGGTAATAACATTTTTGAAGGCGGCTTTTTGGGCCTTGATAATATCGGTGTTTTTAACCGCAGCGCACCTATACCGGGCGGCGGCTTTTTAGAGCAGGCCGATGGCACCAGCTGGATGGCCATGTATGCGCTCAACATGATGCGCATTGCTATGGAGCTGGCGGTTAATAACCATATTTATGAGAGTATGGCCATTAAATTTGCCGAGCATTTCCTGTATATTGCCGGTTCTATCAGTAATATCGGCGAGTACAGCAACGGCTTGTGGGATGATCAGGACAGTTTTTATTATGACCTGCTGCACAAGCCTGACGGCAGTTACGACAGGCTGCGTGTACGCACCGTTGTTGGGCTGATACCCATGTTTGCCACTATTATTTTTGATGAGGCCCGGTGGAAGAACCTGCCTGAACTCACCAAACGGCTCGACTGGTTTATGAACCAGCGCCCTGACCTGGTTGCGCTGGTAAGCCGGTGGAAGGATACCCAGGGTGATGAAAAGCACTTGTTTTCGCTTTTACGTGGCCACCGCATGAAAATGCTGCTGAGGCGTATGCTGGATACCAATGAATTCCTGTCCGATTATGGCATTCGCTCCGTATCCAGGGTTTATGAGCAAAACCCTTACGAGTACTGGCTCGATGGCATGAACTACGAAGTGAAATACGCGCCTGCAGAAAGTGAAAACAATATGTTTGGCGGCAACAGTAACTGGCGCGGCCCGATATGGATGCCGATTAACTTTTTGATTATTAATTCGCTGTACCGCTTCCATGAGTATTATACGGATGATTTCCGGGTAGAGTACCCCACCGGTTCGGGAGAATACAGCTCGTTAAAGGAAATAGGCGATGCCATTGGCAAACGGCTGAAGGCCATATTTTTGCGTAATGAACAGGGCGAGCGGCCGGTATTCGGCGGTCATCCCAAATTAAACCACGACGAGCATTTCAAAGATTACATTCTATTTCATGAGTACTTTCATGGCGACAGCGGTAAAGGCCTGGGCGCCGGCCACCAAACCGGCTGGACAGGCTTGATTGCTCTGCTGCATTAACATTTATAACATAGATGCTATCACCCGCTAAAACGCTGCTCAGGCAATGCCTGGCCGAGTTTACCGGCACTGCCCTATTGCTTGCCGTTGGCCTGAGCATTGTAATTTTCAACTGGGGCAGCGGTTCGCCGCTCGCTAAACTGGTACCTTACGCCCCCGTGCGCCGGCTTATTACAGGCTTTTTATTTGGCAGCACCGGCTGCCTTATTACGCTTTCGCCGGTAGGTAAAATCAGCGGTGCGCACATTAACCCTTCTGTAAGCCTGGCTTTCTGGCTGAACCGCAAAATGAAGGCTCATGCCGTGCTGGCTTACCTGACAAGCCAGATGCTGGGCGCTGTGGCAGGTTGCCTTCCCCTGCTGCTTTGGGGCGGCATGGGTAAAAGCGTTGATTACGGCAACACGGTGCCCGGTACTGCCGGTATTACTGCAGCATTCATTGGCGAGGCCATTACTACAGCTTGCTTGATTACCGTTATATTTACCTTTGTAGGCAACCCGAAACTCCGGAATTACACGCCCTATACCATACCTTTCCTCTTCAGTTTTTTGGTTTGGGCCGAGAGCGCCTTGTCGGGCTGCAGCACTAACCTGGCCCGCAGCTTCGGGCCAGCCGTCATCAGCGGGGTATATCATGGTTTTTGGGTATATATTGCAGGGCCGGTTACCGGGGTAATTACGGTAGTTGGCATCTTCAGGTTATTGCGCCTGCATCACTACTATCGCATCGAGGCAGCCCGCATCGGTTTCCATGACCACCACTCGCCCGATAATATAAAAACTTCGTAGCAGGGCAAACCTCTTACCTGTAAACTGTTATAGTATAAAACTTAAAAAAGAATACAACTATGGGCAGATTTGATAATAAGGTAGCTTTGATTACCGGAAGCAGCCAGGGCATCGGGGCCGCCTGCGCTCTGCGTTTAGCCAGCGAAGGCGCCAATGTTATTTTAAACGGGCGCAGCTTGGACGAGCGCGGCGAGGGCCTAATTAAACAGATTAATGACATGGGCCGCCAGGCCAAATTTCTGGTATCCGATGTGAGCCAGCCGCAAAATGTGGTAAATCTGGTTAATGATGCCATCAAGGCGTTTGGCAATCTGGATATTTTGATCAACAACGCCGGCGTTGAAAAGAACCACAACTTTTGGGAAGTAACTGAAGAGGAATACGATTTTGTGATGAACACCAATGTAAAGGGTATTTTTTTCGGAACGCAAACATTTGTCAATTATTTAAAAAATGCCAATCGGCCGGGTGTTATTGTCAACATGAGCTCGGTGCACGAAGAGATTATTTTTCCGCATTTTGCAGCTTACTGCGCCAGCAAAGGCGCGTTAAAAATGCTGACCCGTAACCTGGCAACGGAGCTGGCGCCGCTCAATATACGCATCAACAATGTTTGCCCGGGCGCCATTGCCACCCCTATTAACAAAACCCTGCTGGAAACCCCCGACCTGCTTGAAAAGGTAACCAAGAATATACCGATGGGCAAGCTGGGCCAGCCGGAGGACGTAGCTGCCATTGTAGCGTTTCTGGCTTCGGATGATGCCAAATACGTAACCGGCTCTAGTTACTTTGTAGATGGCGGGTTAACTTATCATTATGTTGAACAATAAACAAATTCTAAAATAAAACGAAGCTGTTTTTGGCTCGGCAATCAGCTTTGCTTACCGAAAACGCTTCGTTTTTCACTTGTATTATTAATTTTTTACTACGGTTAATTAAAAAAATCAATCATTAATTTACAGCAAGCAGCTGCACTTGCACTAAGGAGTTTTCGGGCCAGTGCTCCTGTCCGGCAGGCAAACTGATCAGTGCATCGGCCTGTAACAGGGTAACCATATCGCCGGAGGTTGATGTACCAACAGGCGTTATCCAGGCTTCGCCCTCATGCCAGCTTACACGGGCAAGCATGTGGAAAGCCAATAGCGGCTTAAAGGTAACTTCACGGGTTAGATGCGCTATAAGCTGCCGAATCTTCCGGTGCTGGTTTTGGTACAGCCAGGCCTTAAAATACAACTGGTAACAGACAAAGGTGGATACAGGGTTACCCGGAAAGGCGAATACCAGCGCCCGGTTACCCAAAATGCCAAACAGAAACGGCTTGCCGGGCCGCTGGGCTATGCTGTGAAACAGCTGCTGCATTCCCAGTTCAGCTAAAATTTGGGGCAGATAATCATATTTACCCTTTGATACTGCGCCCGAAAACAGCAGCGCGTCATATTGCTCAACTATCTCTCCCAATTGTGCTTTCATGCGCTGAGGGTCATCAGGCAGATGATACCGGCTGGCCCGGATACCTTCCTGCATTAATGCTGAGGCCAGCATATAGCTGTTGGATTGCCGTATCTGATGCAGTGCAGGCTGCTGATTTATTTCCACCAGTTCATCGCCTGTAGCAATTATGGCTATGCGGGGCAGGCAGTGTACGCTTACTTGCTCCAGCCCAACGGCAGCCATTACAGCAACCATAGCCGGGGTAATTGGCTGGTTGGGGTGAATCAACATCTCTCCCGCCTTGCTGTCGGTACCCTGCAGATGCACATGCTGCATCAGTTCAATACCGTTCAGATTAATGGCAGCTGTATGGTTACTGATGGTGCAATCCTCATAGCGGATGACAGCACTGGTATTACCGGGCATTACAGCTCCGGTCATTACCTCAATACAATGCTGAGGGTTAATGAGCGCTTGCGCCGGCTGGCCGGCCCCTTGCACAGCCTGCACAGGGAAAACACGCGCACCGGCCTCAAAAGCAGCTGCATTGATAGCTACGCCATCCATCATTACCCGGTTAAAAGGCGGAAAATCACGATCGGCTATTACCGGCTGAGCCAGTGTACGGTTGGCCGCCTGCAAAAGCGGAACCTGCTCCGTACCAAAATTTCTGGTTTGCTGCAGGATTAATGTTAGCGCTTCGGATACCGAAATCATGCTGCGGGATGGGTTATTTACGGATGATGCGACGGTTACCTATTTCTAAGAACCACTGCTCCATGCCGCCCTGCAAATTATAGATAGGCAGCTGCGGGTACTTTTCCTGCAACAGTTGGGCAGCCTGTGTGCTGCGGCCGCCTTTCTGGCAAAAAGTTACCACAGGCACGTCCGCCGGGAAGCCTCTCAGATCAAGCTCGCTTATCTGAGACAGCGGATGTAAGTGAGCCTCCTCCAGATGCACCTGTGCAAATTCATGTTCTTCGCGCACATCCATCAGGTAAAAATTGCGGTTACCGCTGTACCAGCTATTTAACTCTGCCGGCTTGATAACGGTAACAGTGCTGCAGGCTGCTGCATTATCATAATTATCCTGCAGTTGGGTAATCTGCTTGTTTTCAGGCTTTGCTTTCAGTTTGATTTTATATTGCTCATCATTCAAAAAATCAAATAGCTGCAAATATCCCGACAGGTTTTTGCCCATGCCGGTAATTACCTTTACAGCCTGTAAAGCCTGCTGGCAGCCCACAATGCCCGGTACTACGCCCAGCACGCCGGCTATATTGCAATCCGGTATTTCGCCGGCTGCCGGGGGCACCGGGTACAGGCAGCGGTAAGTTGGCCCGTCCTGATAATTGAATACGCTTAACTGCCCCTCGTGCTGATGCACGGCGCCATACACATAGGGTTTCCCTGATATAACACAGGCATCATTAATTAAGTACCGGGCGCTGAAATTGTCGGTAGCATCAATAATCAGGTCATAATCCCTTAATAAATCTAAAATATTATCCCGTGTTATATTATCAAAAAAGGGATTAAGCCGGACATGCCTGTTGATGGCTGCCAGGCTTTTAACCGCCATCCGCACCTTAGACTGATCTACATCGCGCTCTGTGTAAAGCACCTGCCGGTGCAGGTTGGTTATATTAATGGTATCGCCATCGGCAATACCGATAGTGCCAATGCCCATACCGGTTAAATACTGCAGCACCGGCACCCCCAGGCCGCCGGCCCCTATAACCAGCACCCTGGCCTGCTGTAATTTTTGCTGTGCTTCATAACCGAAACCGGGCAGCTGTATCTGGCGGTTATATCTGGTAAAAATATTCATATTGTCATAGCAGTTATCCGCCCAGTACCGACATTGAGGTGTGTATTGAATTATGGCTTAATGCCTCCGCCGCAAAACCGTCAGGCTCCCTCCGGGCAACCGCATTTAAGATTTCCTGTTCTATATCTTCGCGGGTAGCGCCACTGCGCAATATATCGCGCAGATTAACTGCTGCAGGGCCGTACAGGCAAGTTCGTAGTTCGCCGGTGGCGGATAGACGGATACGGTTGCAGGTGCCGCAAAACGTGCGGCTAAAGGACGGTATCACGCCAAAACTACCCTGATAACCGGGTATTTTATAATTAACAGAAGTGGAATTAACATTACTGTCCAGGCGCTCAAATGCCGGATAATGCTGCTTAATGTGACTAAGTATGCGCTCATAACTCCAGCCGGCTTTTACACCGTTGCTGCTTCCGTTAAACGGCATTTCTTCCAAAAAGCGGACTGATAACCGATGATTTTTAGTCAGCTCAATGAAAGAAATAATGTCGGTTATATTTTTATTCTCGGCTACCACGCAATTGAGTTTGATTTCGAACCCGTCATTAAGCAATTTGAGGATGCCGTTGAAAACGGTATCAAAGCTGTCGCGGCGGGTAATCTGAAAAAAGCGGTTTCTGTCGAGCGAGTCAAGGCTGATATTAATTTTCCGGATGCCCATAGCCAGCAAAGCTGCCTGGTATCTGGCAGACAGCGTACCATTACTGGTTACGGTAATCTCATTTAAGCTTTTTAACAGGCTTAGCTGCTGCAAAAATGGCATAATGCCGCTGCGTACAAAAGGCTCACCCCCGGTAATACGTATTTTTGACACGCCCAAACCGCAGAAAATAGCAGAAAGCCGGTACATTTCATCAAACGACAATAAACCAGCCCGTTTGGCAAAATCAACCCCCTCCTCCGGCATACAATAGTAACACCTGAAGTTGCAGCGGTCGGTAACCGATAATCTCAGGTAATCTAACTGTCTTCCGTACTTATCAACCAGCAAACTCTTTTCCATTTGTTCATTAAGGATGTGCGTTTATCCAAACACTATTATCCTCATAAAATTCCTTTTTCCAGATGGGTACTGTCTTCTTCAGCTCATCAATTAAAAAACGGCAGGCCTCAAAGGAGGCATCCCGATGAGCAGATGATGCACCAACCACTACAACCGGCATACCGGGTTCTTTAACGCCCACAGCATGAATCATCACTAATTTTTTAAGCGGCCACCGGGCCTCGGCCTGCCCGGCAATAAGTTTCATCTGCCTTACAGCCATAGCATCATAAGCCTCAAAATCAAGATGAGTAACCTCCTTACCCTGGCTGTGATTCCGAACGGTGCCGATAAACAGGTTTACAGCCCCGGCATCGGGTGTGTGCAAAGCGGCGTAAGCCTCATTTAAATCTATATCTTCAACAATCCGGATCGTCATTCATCAATTGTTAACCCCCGCTTACCGGCGGTATCAGCGCTACTTCACTTCCTGCTGTCAAAGCCTCGCTTTCTTCTGCATAAACGCTGTCCACCGCAACTGCCATAGAGCTTAATTGCCGCAGGGCAGGGTATTGGTTTGACAGCCAGTTTTTCAATTCACCTACAGTATTAACATTTTCAGCAGCCGGCACTGTCAGCCTTTGCCTTCCGGTAATTTCACGGGTAATGCCAAAAAGTAATATTTCCATAAATAGTTTCCTGTAATCCCTTATAAAGGCCGGATTAGCCGCTGGCTGATAAACAGCCGCAGCAAGCAATGGTTTTTGGCCTGCTGGTATAAAATTAGGAAAGCTTTTGAACAATAATGTCAGCCGCGTTACATAAAAGGTTTACTTTCTGACCGATAATATACTGATTAAGCTGATTTGCGGGCACAGCCAACTCAATTACTTTCCGGCCAATCAAAATCTCCGCTGTATCAGCTGTTATGTTGATGATCTCGCCTGTCAACTGTATCTGCTGGTTGCCCGCCAAGCCGAATAATTGCTGCGGTGTACCGGCAGCCACGATTTGCCCCTGATGAAGGTGAAGCACCCGGCTGGCCAGATGATAGATTTCACTTACCTCATGGCTGACAAGCAACGTAGTACGCTGCTGTTCCTGATGTATTTGCAGCATCTGGCTGCGCATTTGTACCCGCATATCATGATCCAGGGCGGATAGCGGTTCATCCAGCAGCAATATTTCAGGCTGTTTGATGATGGCGCGCAGCAAGGCTGCCCGCTGCCTTTGCCCGCCTGATAAAGAATCGGGCTTACGGCTCGCCATACCTTCTAACTGTGCCCATGTCAGCATCTCGCTGATTAACACCTCACTGTTTCTGCCTGCTGCATATTGCAGATTCTGCAATACGGTCATGTTCGGGAATAATGCATAATCCTGAAATGCAAAGCCAACGCTGCGCCTTTGCGGCGGCATGTTAATTCTGCGTTTAGTATTGAGCCAGGTACAGCCGTTAACTTCAATAAAACCTTCATCGGGCTGTACCAAACCTGCAATGATTTTCAAAATAGTGGTTTTACCGGAACCCGACTGCCCATACAACGCTGTCAGGCTGCCGGCGGGCAATTCAGCATCCAGTACAAGTACTGTTTCGCCTTCAGCTAACAACATTCTTTTTCGGATACTGATACGGATCATCCTGTAAATCCCTTTTTTAACAGCATTTTATTAGCGGTATAAACTACTAATAAAATTGAGAATGATAACGCTAACAGGATCGCCGCATAGATGTGCGCATCATGAAAATTCAGGGCTTCGGCATCATCATAAACAGCGATGGAAGCTACCCTGGTTACGCCGGGAATATTACCGCCAATCATCAGTACCAAACCGAATTCGCCCATAGTATGTGCAAAGGTAAGCACAATGCCGCTCAGCAGCGCCGGCTTAATATTGGGCAGCAAAACGCTCACCAGCGTTTGCCTGCGCGACTTGCCAAGTGTATAAGATGCATGCTGCAAGCTGACGGGCAGCGTTTCGAGACCCGCCTGCACAGGTTGCACCATAAACGGCAGGCTGTACAGCATAGATCCGGCTGCCAGGCCGGTAAATGAAAATACCAGGTGCAGGTTGAACCAGTGTAATAAAGCTGCCCCGAACCAATGCGCCGGGCTAAACGCCAGCAGCAGATAGAAGCCTAAAACCGATGGCGGCAGCACCAGCGGTAAACTGACAAGCGCCTCGAATACAGGCTTAAAGCGCGATTTGCTGCAAAACAGCAATGCAGCTAACGGAATGCCCGTTATGCACAGCCCGGCGGTGGTAACAAGCGCCAGTTTAAGCGTAAGCCAAAGAGGTTGGTAGTCCATCAGCAATATAAAGTCAGCCTTCGGTTACTTTCATTTCGGTTGATTTTACGAGTCCGGTTAGCAAGTCGCCCTCAGTAATATGCAGTGCCCGGGCGGCGTGGCTGGTAATTACGGCGTATAGCGGAATTCCCTGATAATCTAACGAAAGTGTTGTCAGTACTCTACCTTCTTTTATATGAGTTACTGTTGCTGCAAAACGATTGCGGATGCTCAGTTCGCCTGAAATATTTTTGGCAACAGCCATATCGCCGGCGCTGAACTGCAAAGTAACCCGGCGCCCTGGCTGCAGCCAGGCAGCATTCTGCAACGACTCATCACTCAGAGCGGTAAATAACTCGCCGTTTACGTTAACTGTAATCAGCGAAAGCCGGCCATCGGTTTCAGCGTTCTCGACGGCACCCTTCAACTGGTTCAATCTATGAATATCCATATTTTTTAAATATCTGCCTGGCCTTGCTGCTGAATATAAATTTATAAAACTGCTGCGCCGCCTTATTGGCAGCCGAGGCTTTAAGCAACACTGCACCCTGGGCGATAGGCTTGTATAATTTGCCCTGAACCTCTGCCCACCTGCCCTTGCCTGCCTGTGCCGGATCGAGCACTACTGATTTGGCCGTTAAGGCCGCACCGGCCGCACCGCTGAGCAGGTATTGATTAACCTGAGCAATGCTTTCGCCGTAAATAATGTCGGGCTGCAGCCGGGTATAAAGGGTAAGTTTGTTAAGCGCCTCAATGGCCGCCTCGCCATAAGGGGCCACCTGCGGGTTGGCAACAGCAATTTTGCCCGTTTCAGGGTTGGTTAAGCTGTACAGGCCCTTACTTAAATCAATATTTTTTGTGGTCCAGATAACCAGTTTTCCGTAAGCGTATTCTCTGGGCTTAGCGGTGGCAAACCCTTTATTGTAAAGCTCCTGCGGGTACTTCATATCAGCAGATAGGAATACATCAAACGGTGCGCCCTGCTCCATCTGGGTGGTTAGCTTGCCTGATGCGCCCACTATCAGCTCAGCCTCGGCATGAGTTTCCTTTTTAAATTCATCGGCCAGCGTTTTAGCCACAAACTGGGCATTGGCAGCTACCGCCACCCGTAACTTTTGCGCATGGCTCAGCAGCGGCAACAGGGCAATGCAGTATAAAATCAGCTTTTTCATCATCAATTCTTAACAATTTTTTATAACAGCAGCTAACTCATATGCCTGTTAGGCCCGAACCCCGTTGCCGGAAAGTATGATTTCAAACGGTTTATGAGCGGCAGCATTCTGTCTGTGATTGCAAGATAACAGTTTTTAGGGAGGTGCGGCTCACAATTTACAGTGTATTTAAGCTAACACAACTATTGCTAATTGCCTCCGGTAAACCGCCTGGTTTCTACGGTGTTTTGCACTGCCTGCGGCAGGGCCGACAGCAGGTGGTAGCCGGTGGCCTGTTCAATATCCCTTACCGTGCAGGTGTAATTCATCCAGTTGGGCGACAGGTTATTGTCATTAGGCGTATCAATGGCAATGATTCTGGCAGATGAATTGATGCGGGCCAGATCATTGTTGCCATCGGGCAGTATAACGGCCACCTTCCAGATATGGGCAGGCACGTTGATACGGCCATGGTCAATGGTGCTGGCATAACCGTTGCGCCCTGTGCCGCCGCTGCCATAGCTGCCCATAATCACGTAAACCTCAGCGCCTTTGTCCCTTACCTGGTCGCGGCAGTAACTTTCAAAATGCTCCCAGGTGTGCTGGTTGTTATTAGGGGCCTGAGGTATCATATTATCTGTTAAAAACGTAGCCGAGTTGGCTGCTGTACTGCTGGTCCGGTCTCCGCTGGGGCAGTTGTGCCCCTTATCAAAACCGCTACCCTTATAAAATTCCGGATCGGCCCTGAACCAACCTGCGGGCAATCCCTCATCGGGCCTGAAGTTGTTGAGCCTGTCGGTATTGCCCAGGTCGGCGGCGCTAATGTGCCAGCATACCCAGTTAGGTTCGGCCTTGTCCCTGTTATAACTCTCTACGTAGTAACGGTGGTTAATCAGGTAGTTGCCGGCATTAGCGGTGCTGCCGGTAGCGTTGCTGGGGTTGCCCAGCAACAGGTTACTGTTATCGCCGCTGGCGGGCGGCAATAAACTGGGCGGGCTGGCCGCCAGGTCATTGCCGCCCATACTCAGGGTAATATCATCAATATTGATACGGTTTTTGCCGCCGCTCGTTTTAATGATTTTTAAGCGGATGCCGCCCTGCTCACTCATTTTAAACACTGCCTGCTGCAAGCTATGACTGTTCACCGTAACTGTGCTATCTATCTGCCGGTATTGGTGCCCGCCGTCTGCAGAAGCTAAAAGCTGCCAGGACGAGGCTCCGTCCTTGCCGAAGGAGGCATAACTGATACTTACCTGAGTAACGCCCTGGACATCAAACTGCATAGCCAGCGAACCCTGGTTACGGATGCGAACAGCCCTGCCGCCGTTTTTAGCATCTTGCTGGGTGGCGCCTGTCAGCGCATCAGCCATATACCAGTCGCCGCTCTTAAAGGTTACGTTGCCGCCAACATAAACCTCCTTGCTGCCCTGCTCAAAATTTTCGGTAATTGATGTGGGTTGTATCTGCCGTTTAGTCGTATCAGCCGCCGGGCTTACAGCAGCGGCAGCATTACCGGTACTGTCTTTACTGGAAGTACTGTAGCCGGTGTGGTTCCAGCAGGCGCCGGAGGTTACCGCTATGACTGATAATAAAAGCAGGTTGTATTTTGCAGTAAGCTTCATCAGGTTCAATCAACTTGTAATATCACAATACCAGATTAAAACAGGCAGCTATATTTAGAGCAAAGATACAGCCTTACTCTCCTTTCTCAATGACTATCTTATCTCCCTCTTCAACCAGATAGGCAAATTTCTCCCAAAAGCCATCCCCGGGCAGCGGTGCCAGAATATCAACCGGCTCCTTTTTTACCGGGTGGATAAATTGCAGCCGCCGGGCATGCAGGCTGATGCTCTTCTTCAGGCTGCCTCGCGGATAACCGTACTTATTATCGCCCACAATGGGGCAGCCCAGCGTTGACAGCTGTACCCTGATCTGATGCGGCCTGCCGGTTACCGGGTTTACCTGAATAAGGCAGTACCCGTCCAGTTCACCGGCAAGGCGGTAGTGCAGTTCGGAGCGCAGGCTGCCCGGCACCTCATGCCCATAAGGCTTAGTTACATTTTTCTGCGGGTTTTTAATAAGCCAGTGTACCAGATTTCCGTAAGGCGGCTCAGGTTTGTTACGCACTACGGCATAATAAGTTTTACGGATATGCCGGGTTTTAAAAAGCTCATTCATCCGCTCCAGCGCCTTGCTGGTTTTGGCAAACAGAATTACGCCGCTTACAGGCCTGTCCAGCCGGTGCACCACGCCTAAAAATGCACCGTTAGGCTTGCTGTATTTCTGAGCGATATACCGTTTTACCTTTTCGTCCAGCGGCTCATCGCCGGTATCATCTATCTGCACAATATCGCCCGCCCGTTTGTTCACGGCAATCAGGTGATTATCTTCAAAGAGAATGTCGTTATCGGAAATGTCGCCGGTGTTCATAAGCGGTAGGTTGTTTTTGGCGGCTAATAGCCTTGATTTATAATGAAAACGGTACAGTACGCCTAATGCTTAATATTGTTCCTTTTCATTCGGGAAGCTTTTACTTTTCACGTCGCTTACATAATTTTTAATGGCATCACTCATTACTTCGTGCAAATTGGCATACTGCCGCAAAAAGCGGGGCTTAAATTCCTTATTGATGCCTAATAAATCGTGGATGACCAGCACTTGTCCGTCGCAATGCTGCCCTGCCCCGATCCCGATGGCAGGGATGGTTAAACTGCCTGATACTTCAGCCGCCAGCGCAGCCGGTATCTTTTCGAGCACAATGCTGAAACAGCCTAATTCCTGCAATTTCCGGGCATCATCCTTAAGTTTCAGCGCCTCAGCCTCCTGCTTGGCCCGCACGCTGTAGGTGCCAAATTTATAAATGGATTGCGGCGTTAACCCCAGGTGCCCCATTACCGGTATGCCTGCGGTAAGTATGCGGCTCACTGATTCGGCAATCTCCTCTCCGCCTTCCATCTTAATGCCGTGCGCTCCCGATTCCTTCATGATGCGGATGGCAGAGTTCAGCGCTTCCTTTGAGTTGCCCTGATAAGAGCCAAAGGGCAAGTCAACCATCACCAGCGCACGTGCAGCCGCGCGCACTACTGAAGAGGCATGGTAAATCATCTGA
This sequence comes from uncultured Mucilaginibacter sp., assembly GCA_964241965.1. GTDB lineage: Bacteria > Bacteroidota > Bacteroidia > Sphingobacteriales > Sphingobacteriaceae > Mucilaginibacter. Next base: position 6,692 of record CAXTAP010000055.1, on the reverse strand, counting down.
TCCAGCGTGATGGGCAGCGTGGTTTCATGCCCGGCCATTACATTCGAGGCAGAATCGCCCACCAAGATAACATCCACCCCGGCATGATCCACAATGGCAGCCATAGAGTAGTCATAGGCGGTAAGCATGGATATCTTTTCGCCCCGGTTTTTCATCTCCTGCAAAATGTGGGTGGTAACGCGCTTTATTTCTTTATTGACAGACATGGACAAACAGATTATTGTTCAACAGTGCACCGCAAAGTTAGGCACTGGTTTTTACAATTTGCACTGGTAACTCCTGCAAGATGTCGGGATGCGTTCTGCAAATGTTAACCGCTTTGAAATAATGCCGGCAAGTTAATAGTTATTTTAATGTAGTAACCTCCGCAATTTGCATAACTTAATCTCTACATAACCTTAAAAAATTTCTACATTTGCAATGTGAAATCAGCCTTTTGTAAATGCAATTGCACTGACGTTTTTCACGGAGCTTTACACAGGGCCGACCGGCTTATTGTTTATCCCCTTAATTTTTTTGCGAAATGACCAACTACACCAAGTTACCGGCTATATTGCTGCTGGCCGATGGCACCGTTTTTCAGGGCAAGGCAGCCGGGAAGATTGGAACAACCACCGGCGAAATATGCTTCAACACCGGTATGACCGGCTATCAGGAAGTATTTACCGACCCCTCCTATTTCGGGCAAATTATGGTGACCACCAATGCGCACATCGGTAATTACGGTGTTTCACAGCAGGAAACAGAATCGGCACGTATTCAGATATCAGGCTTGGTTTGCAAAAATTACAACATCGCTTACAGCCGCAAGCAGGCAGATGAATCCATCCAGGATTATTTTCAGGAAGAGAACATTGTCTGCATTTCTGATATTGATACCCGCCAGCTGGTGCGCCACATTCGCGATAAAGGCGCCATGAATGCCATTATATCCTCCGAAATTCTGGATGTGGAAGAACTGAAGCAAAAACTGGCCGCCGTACCCTCTATGGACGGGCTGGAACTATCGTCGCAGGTTTCCACTGCCGAAACCTACACCTTTGGCAATGAGGATGCGCCCTACCGCGTGGCGGTGCTTGATTTGGGCGTGAAAAAAAACATACTGCGCAACTTTAACGACCGTGAGGTTTTTGCCAAGGTTTACCCTGCCAAAACCACATTTGAGGAGATGGAAAAGGATTTTTCGCCCGACGGCTATTTTATATCCAACGGCCCAGGCGATCCGTCGGCCATGCCCTATGCAGTTGATACGGTGAAGGAAATTTTAGAGGCCGATAAACCCATGTTCGGTATTTGCCTGGGCCACCAGCTGCTGGCGCTGGCTAACGGCATCCCTACCAAAAAAATGTTTACCGGCCACCGGGGATTGAACCACCCGGTTAAAAATGTAATTAAGGATCACTGCGAAGTAACCTCTCAGAACCATGGCTTCGGCGTGGTGCAGGAGGCCGTGATTGCTTCGGATAAGGTGGAGGTTACGCACGTTAACCTGAACGATCAGTCCATTGAGGGCATCCGCGTCAAGGATAAGAAAGCGTTTTCGGTACAATATCACCCCGAATCGTCCCCCGGCCCGCATGACAGCCGCTACCTGTTTGATGATTTTATTGATATGATGAAGCAGTAACTGTTTTACCGCTTGCCTTAACCGGCGTTCAGGCGTATTTCACCTGTTTTTCAATTTTGCTTCAGCAATTTTGCGCTGTTTTATTATTCGGGTGCCTTATCAGGGCCTTTAAACCGCTTTTTGTGGTGCTGTATGGCACAAAAATTAACTTAAAAATAACAGAAGTTAATTTTTGTTAAAACAGAACAAAAAATTTGGTTTAAACGTAGTATTGTAAGTACCTTACAGGCAATATATTATAAACCATAATAACAGCTTGTTTTAAGGGTTAACAAACCGGCGTTTACCTGTTAAAAATAGCGTGTATGAAATACTTTACTCTTATTGTTTTATTGGCGCTATGCACAATGTCCTGTAAAAAGGATGAGGTTACAGCCAAGAATGCTGTTACGGAACCGGTGCAAACCATAGTTACCGGTGTAAACGGCCCGGTTAGCGGTACTATCAACCAGGAACTCAGCTTTACGCTGCTGTGGCCCAATGCCGGCAGCCGGCACTTTTTTGACCACGTGGTTACTACCGCCCTGCCATTCACCAATACTCAGTACATTAAACTTTACACCTCTGCCGATACTGCAGCAGTGGCCAGATCCGGCCGCCAGCTATCTGCTGTTTATAAATTTAAGGCAGCCACTGCCGGTACCTATTACCTCAAATTTTCAAAACCAAGTAACGACAGCACCTATTCTATTATTGATACTATCGTCATCAAGTAGCGCTGCACTTATCTTGAATTCATAAAAATTAATTGCCTGCTGCTGATTTTGGCTGATGTTTTGTTACACCATAGAAAAACATAACGCCATGAAAAAAGGAGATACCGTACACTGGAATTACGGCAAATCGGAAGCCGAGGGTAAAATTGTAGCCAAGGATACCAAGCCGGTTGAAAAAAGCATTAAGGGCAGCAAGGTAAAGCGCAACGCCAGCCCGGACGAGCCCGCCTATGAAATAAAGCAGGATAAAGGCACCAAGGTTATCAAATCGGAAAGCGAATTGAGCAAGGGAGCAAAAAAGTAGTTGCCGCCGATACGGAGAAGTTTGGTAACAGGAAAAAGGCAAAGGAGCACGGATGAAAAAACCATCCCTGCTCCTTTGCCTTTTTATCTGCTTCCCTGTTTTCATTTTGTCCATTTTGGAAAAGGCTACGCAGGTTTCACCGTAAAAATTTTATCATTTACCGAAAAACATAAAAATATATCAGCGCCATCACCGACTTTTACGGTATGGTACAGCAGCCCATTATAAAAGTAGATAACCTGGTAAAGCAATACGGTAATTTTACCGCCGTAAAAGGTATCAGCTTTGAGGTTTACGAGGGGGAGATATTTGGCTTACTTGGCCCCAACGGCGCCGGCAAAACCACTACCCTCGAAGTTATCGAAACCCTGCGCGATAAAACTTCGGGCACGGTAACGGTTGATGGGTTATCCATTGATACTGATGCAGGCCGCATTAAACAGCGCGTTGGCGTACAGCTGCAGGCCGCCGGTTACTACCCCAATCTGAATTTGACTGAACTGCTGAAACTGTTTTCCGGTTTGTATGGCGTAAGTGCCGACCCTGTAACCATGCTGAACAAGGTAGCCCTTGCGGATAAGGCCGGCGCGAAATTCAAGGAGCTGTCCGGCGGGCAAAAGCAGCGTTTCTCTATCGCTACTACGTTGATCAATAATCCGCGCATTATTTTCCTAGATGAACCTACTACCGGCCTCGACCCGCAGGCCCGCCGCAACCTGTGGGATTTGATCCGCGATATACGCAGCAGCGGAACTACCATTGTAATTACGACCCATTATATGGATGAAGCCGAAATTTTGTGCGACCGGGTGGCCTTTGTGGATGGCGGCCGCATTATTGGCATTGATACGCCGGATAATTTTATTGATAATTTAGTAGCGCAGGGCTTTGAACGCAAAAAGGAAGTAAAGCAGGCCAACCTGGAGGATGTATTCATTACCATGACGGGTAAGGAATGGCGGGAGGGATAATCGTTAATGCTACCACTTACCTGCCCATAATAAAATTCAAGGGAAAGTTTATACGCCCGGCCGTAACCTGCCGAACAAATGAACCAGTAATATGAACGATACAAGTACCAAACCTTATAATAATATCAGAGCTACGCTGGCTATTGCGAGGGCCAGTTTGCGATCCATTACACGGAGCCCTTCGGCAGTAGTATTTACGCTGGCTTTTCCCCTTATCTTTATTTTGGTATTTGGCTTTATAGGCGGGGGCGGCGTTACCGTTGATGTGGGTGTACCCAAAGAAGCAGATACCCTTAACCCGGTTTACCAGGCGCTGAAACAGGTAAGCGTAATACGCCTTATCAAAAACCAAACGCCGGCCGAAATGCGCACTGATCTGCAAAAGGGCAGCCTGGATGCTGTGGTTGCTATTCATAAAAATGCAGGGCTGCCGCCTTACACCGTTAATGTTACGTACAGCCATTCCTCACTCGAAAAGGGCAATATCCTGAAATCAATACTCAACAATATATTTTATCAGATTAATGTAAGGCTGCATGGCTCCATGCCTCCCGTTGCCGAACTCAGGGAAGCCACCATCAGCGGGCGCGAATATAAAACCATTGATTTTATTCTGCCCGGCCAGCTCGGCTTTTCCCTGCTGAGCACAGGTGTGTTCGGTACAGCCTTTGTGTTTCTGAGCCTGCGCCAGACGCTGGTCATCAAGCGTTTTTTTGCCACGCCGGTAAAGCGCTACAGCATCGTTATCGGCGAGGCGCTGTCGCGCATTGTGTTTTCATTAACGGGAGCGCTCTTTATCATCCTGATCGGGCATTTTGCCTTCGGTTTTACGCTGATCCATGGCGTGATTACGGTATTGAATCTGTTAATACTTTGTATTATCGGTCTTGTTGTATTTATGGGTTTTGGCTTTGTGGTATCGGGGCTGGCAAAAAACGAAAGCACGGTGCCGCCTATTTCCAATATCATTACCCTGCCCCAGTTTCTGCTGTCGGGCACCTTTTTTTCCATTAATGCCTTCCCGAAATGGCTGCAGCCCATCAGCCGTGCCCTGCCGCTTACTTATCTTAACGATGCCATGCGCAAGGTATCCTTTGAGGGTGCCGGCTTGTTTGACCTAGGTCACCAGTTATTGATACTGGCCATCTGGGGCATTATTATTTATACCCTGGCGGTGAAAACTTTTAAGTGGGAGTAATTTAGCCATGAAAGGCATTTTGTTACTCTGCCTGCTGGCAGCTATGCTGGCATCGTGCGACAGGGCGCATCATACTGTTATTGAAATCAGGCGGACGCTGCCCGGCGTGGAGATTACGGCACCGCGAGATACCTTTGATGCCGCGCAGGGGCAATATAAGATCATCGTCAGGATGCACAACATCAACAATACAAAGCTGGTTTATTTGCAGATTCAAGCCGATTACCTGGATGAGCAAGGCAAACTGATAGCCACCTCCACAGGCGGCCCCGGATATACGATGAAAGCCGGCGACTCGGACGAGGTGGAGATTGACTGGCTGTTTCCGAATCAGAGATCACTGCCCTATAAAGTAATTTTAACGCCTGCAGACTGAAAGGTTTTAAAGTGCATCGGACATAGCAGCGGGTGGGCCTGTCTGCACATGGGGTTCACTGGCATCATGTACCTGAGTAAATTATGATACTTATCAAACGGTAAGCTCACTATGCTCTATGCCGCCGGTTTCTATTAGCAAATTACTTAAACCAATCGTAATCAATATTGTAGTATAAACGGGTGGCTAAAAGTGGGAAAGCACTAATTCAAATTCGAGTTTAAATTTTTGGTTTTTGCGCTTATCTTAGCCCGCGTTTTAAAATTGTATTAATTACACTTACCAAACTGATATTATGAGCTTGATTATTGATGTACATGCCCGCCAGATTTTAGATTCGCGCGGTAACCCTACCATTGAGGTGGATGTTTTAACCGAGAACGGCGCTATGGGCCGTGCAGCTGTACCCTCCGGCGCTTCAACCGGCGCGCACGAAGCTGTGGAACTGCGCGATAACGACAAAACCAAATACCTGGGTAAAGGCGTACTGAAGGCCGTAGCCAATGTAAACGATGTTTTGGCAAAGGAACTGCAGGGCATAGATGTTTTTGAGCAAAACGCCATTGATAAGCTCATGATTGAGGTTGACGGTACTGAAAACAAGGGTAAGTTGGGTGCCAACGCCATTTTAGGCGTTTCGCTGGCAGTAGCCAAGGCTGCCGCACAGGAAAGCCGCCAGCCCTTATACCGTTATATAGGCGGTGTTAATGCCAATACGCTGCCCATCCCAATGATGAATATCATCAACGGCGGCTCACACTCTGATGCGCCTATTGCGTTTCAGGAATTTATGATCATGCCGGTTGGTGCGCCTTCCTTTTCTGAAGCATTAAGGTGGGGGTCGGAAGTTTTCCATACCCTGAAGAAGATATTGCACGACAGGGGCTTATCCACCGCGGTGGGCGATGAAGGCGGTTTTGCACCAACTTTTAACGGCACCGAAGATGCGGCTGAAACTATACTCAAAGCCATTGAAACCGCAGGCTACAAAGCCGGCGAAGACATTTTCCTGGCGCTGGATTGCGCTGCCTCTGAGTTTTATGCGGACGGCAAATATGATTACACCAAGTTCGAGGGCGAAAAGGGCGCTGTACGCACCAGTGCCGAGCAGGCCGAATATCTGGCAGGCCTGGCTGAAAAATACCCTGTTATTTCCATTGAGGATGGTATGGCCGAAGATGATTGGGACGGATGGAAAGTGTTAACCGACCGACTTGGCAGCAAAATACAACTGGTAGGCGATGACTTGTTTGTAACCAATACCCAGCGCCTGCAAGAGGGCATTGACCGGCACATTGCCAATTCCATTTTAGTTAAGGTAAACCAGATTGGCTCCTTAACCGAAACGATTAATGCAGTTACCTTAGCGCAAACTAACGGTTACACCAGCGTAATGAGCCATCGCTCGGGCGAAACCGAAGACAGTACCATCGCTGACCTGGCTGTTGCCCTGAATTGCGGCCAGATCAAAACCGGCTCAGCCTCACGCTCAGACAGGAT
>CAXTAP010000054.1:0-22342 GCA_964241965.1 uncultured Mucilaginibacter sp. | reverse complement strand
AAAGCCATCATTAAGCTACCTGGCTTTAAAGGATATGCTGGGTGATGCCTTATTTAAAAAGGCGCTGCATAATTATATGAACAACTGGTACGGCAAACACCCCATACCCTGGGATTATTTCAATTCTATGAACAGCGGATCGGGGCAGAATTTAAACTGGTTCTTCAATAACTGGTTCTTCAGCTATAATTATATTGACCTGGCCGTACAGGGTGTAAGTAAGGCGGGTAACGGTTACAATATAGCTGTGCAAAACGTTGGCGGCTTTGCAGTTCCGTTTGATATTAAGATTACTTATGCAGATGGCAGTACTGAAACCCTCCATCAAACCCCGGCCGTATGGGCAGCCAATCAAAAACTTGCTGCTATCAATATCAAAACCGCAAAAACAATAACAACGGTTACCCTGGATGGCGGCATATTTATGGATGCCAATGTAAAGGATAATACTTTTACAGTAAAGTAAGTTATATTGAATAGCACTTCATTATAACAAAAAATGCCTGGCGCAATGCCAGGCATTTTTTGTTGGAGAGCTGAATTGACTTATGCGCTCTGAATTTTTGAATTTACATCGTTAGAAGTACTTTTTACCTGTGACTTTGCATCACCATAAGCATCCTTGGCATCAGACTTAGCATCGCTGTAAGCATCTTTAGCGTCAGATTTCAAATCATTGTATTTTGATTTTGCAGTACCGATAGCCTCATCCTTATAATCATTAAGATCACCGGCTACGCTATTGAATTTTGATTTGGCTTTATCAGCAATAGTGCTGCTGTACTCTTTTAAATCATCGGTGGCTGTAGAAGCCTTTTCCTTAGCTTTTTCGAATAAATCGTTAATATAATCAGTAATATCTTCTCTTAATTCCGAGCCGCTTTCCGGAGCTAATAATAAGCCGATGGCTGCACCTGCAGCAGCACCCACTAAAAGTGCCGTAATAATTTTTGTTTGATCTTTCATGTCTGTTACTGTTTAGTAGATGATATAAGGGCTTAACAACATAAAAAGATTAGTGTTTAATTAAATTTTATTTTTTAAATACTTACGCCCGTTTCTCCGCCCGCAATTACGCTTACAGGTAACTTAAAGTAAAAGGTTGTACCCTTGCCCTGCTGGCTCACCAGTCCAACCTGCCCCTTGTGGCGTTTAACAATTTCGGCAGCAATGAATAGCCCGATGCCAAAGCCCGAAAATGTTTGTTCGTTTTTTCCCTCTACCCGGTAAAAGCGGTTAAAAACCTTCTTCTGGTCTTCTTCGCTAATGCCTATGCCGTAATCTTTTACAGCAATGGTAACCTCATCAGCACTGCCGGTTACATTTACATCTACCTTATCGGCAGCAGGCGAGTATTTGATGGCGTTTGTTAAAAAATTGGTAACTACCTGAGCAATCCGGTCTTTATCCGCTACGATGTAATGCTCTCCGTTTTCCTCATAATTCAGCAGATGGCTGGTGGTAGTATGCTGTACTTCTTCAATAGCCTCCTTCACGGCATCATTCACCCTGATATTATCTAAATTCAGGCTCAGCCTGCCGCTATCCATTTTTGATACATCCAGCAAGTCGGCAATCAGGCGGGTAAGGCGGCCAATCTGCTTGTTAACTGTAATTAACGATTTCTTGGTAAAGTCTTCTTCGGCGGCATTCTTATAACGGTTCAGCAGCAATTGAACATAGGCTTTAATAGAAGTTATCGGCGTTTTCAATTCATGGCTGGCCATACCGATAAAATCATTTTTTATCTGCTCATGTTCCTTCATTTCAGTAACATCCATACCAGAACCGATGTATCCCTTAAATACTCCTGCCTTATTATAGCGTGGTATGCCTTTCATGGCAATCCAGCGAAAGCTGCCTGCTTTGTTCCTGATGCGGTATTCTATATAATATTCCGTTTGCTGTTCAAAGGAATGCCGGTATAACCGAACCACTTTATCCTGGTCGTCAGGGTGCACATGCTCATCCAGAGGGTTCTGCGGATACTCAGCAAAAGAGGCTAATCCTAAAAAGTCGAGAAAAATTTTATTTAAAAAAGTAATCTGCTGTTCCCGGCCGCTCATCCAGATCAGTACCGGCGCCGTGTCGGCGATAAGCCGGAAGCGCTCCTGGCTTTCTCTGATGGTTTCCTCAGCATTTTTACGCTCGGTAATATCCACGCACGAACCTACATAGCCGGCAAAGGTACCATCGGCCAGGTAGCGCGGCTGCCCCGTTGCGGCTATCCATTGCACCTGTTTATCTTTCCGCAAAATCCGGAAATCAACGCTGTAAGGCTCTTTGTTTTTGAATTGCTTTACATAATTTTCAATCACCTGGTGCCGGTCCTCCACCATAACCGAACGTATCCAGCCCCGGCCCAGGTGGGCAAAAAACGGCCTGCCTGTCCAGTCAATCCACGCCTGATTAACAAAGGTGATGTTTCCGTTAACATCAATCATCCACAAACCGGTGCCTGCGGCATCTGTGATATTGCGGAACATCAGCTGCTGCTCGGCCAGTTCGCGGCGGGCCTGCACCTTGGCAGTAACATCCATACCAAAAATCATAACGCTGTCTATAACGCCGGCTGAATTGCGGCATGGAGAATATATAAAATCATGATAACTTTCTGCCGCATGATATTTTCCTGCTATACTGCTGTTGCCGGGCACTTCGTAGGCATAATAAGGCTCTCCGGTATCATATACCCTTTCAATTACCTCAAAAAAGCGCCCACCGGCCAGTTCGGGCCATGCCTGCCGCATAGGCTGATTATGCATTTCGCGGTTACTCCAATATTTTGAGAACTCCTGGTTATAATCTTCGCATATACCTTCATGGCCACGTAATATGGCAATCAGGCCGGGCGCCTGCATAAAAACCTGCTTTAAACGGCCATCAAATTCAGTTGAATCGTTGGCCTGCTTTTCCGTATCATTGTCTGCAAGCATAATAGGTCGTGTTAGACAATTCTTCTTCGGTAGTTAACCGTTCAAAACAAAAGTAACTAATAACATGGCCAAATAGTATTTATTGCATCCTGTATAATTAACTTTTATGTAAAACGCTTCAATCGTACACACTGATATTTGCATAATGATATTGATTGTACCCAAATGCCAAAAACAAACCTGAACCATATTTAATTTATATTTGGCAGGTTAAGAGATGCAAATGCCCTGTAAACAATAATGAATAATTATAAAGTTGATATAACTAACTGCGACCGCGAACCTATACACATACCCGGAAAAGTACAGGCTCACGGTTTTTTACTTGCTATAGACGCACAGGCCAGAATTAATTATGCAAGCGATAACGTTGCCGGATACCTAGGCGTAACAGCGGCCCTGCTGCTGAACCAGCCGGTAAGTGTTTTAAACAGTTACATTGTCCTTACTGATCATGCAGATCTGATCAATCAGCTGCTGAGTGTAGGTAAACATGCTAAATCATTCGATGCCATTAATCCCTACCCGGTTAATATAAAGAGTATTGATTATAATCTAATCATCAGCCAGTCGGGCAGCGATTACCTGCTCGAATTTGAACCCCTGCAATCAGATCTGGAGGCCGACCTGCAAAGAACCATCGGGCGCTCAGTTTCGGGCATATTGAGCGGCAGAAATCTGCAATCGCTGCTGAACAACGCTGCGCAGCAGGTAAAGAACATCATTGGGTACGACAGGGTAATGATTTATAAATTTCTGGATGACGGACACGGCGAAGTAATAGCCGAAGTAAAGGATAGCAACCTCGAACCATTCTTAGGCCTGCACTACCCTGCCTCTGATATACCCAGGCAGGCGCGTGAACTTTATAAGCAAAACCTTACACGCATTGTTACAGATGTAAATACTGAACCATCGCCTATACTTGCGTTAAGTGATACCGGTGGCGAAGCGCAACCGCTCGATTTAACCTGTTCAACACTAAGGGCCGTATCTCCCATACATATACAGTACCTCAAAAACATGGGGGTGTCCTCCAGCTTCAGCATTTCGCTGCTTTATCAAAAGGAGCTTTGGGGATTGATTGCCTGCCACAATTATACACCTCGCTTTATTGATTATAAGGCGCGCGAAGCCACAAAACTGATCGGGCAGATTATCTCCTCGGCGCTTGAGTATAAGCAGGATGAAGAGGATGCGGAAACAGCAGCACAGTACGCTGCTGTATTTAATATTATCTCGGGCAACCTCCGCCGCGGAGGAAACATCAGGGATGCCCTGATAAAAAATACAGAAACCTTGTTGAGCGCCACAAGCGCCGCAGGGGCCGCGCTGCTTTTTGAAGGCGCCGTAACTACACTGGGCCAAACGCCGGATACTGAACAAATAACAGCTTTAGCTGCATGGTTAAAGGCTGAGCTGACCGGCAAGGTTTACCGCACACATAACTTGCCGGGCATCTATCCGGCTGCAAAGCAGTATAGCGCAGTTGCAAGCGGCGTACTGGCTTGTTCGCTATCGCGTGAGATGGGCGAAATGATTTTATGGTTTAAGCCAGAGCAGATTACCACCATTAACTGGGCCGGCAACCCTGATAAGCCCGCCGAACCTGATGCAGGCAGTACAGTGGGCCTGTCGCCAAGGCATTCATTCGGCATATGGTCCGAAACGGTGAGATACACTTCCAGGCACTGGAACAAGGCTGAAATAAATTCGGCTGTGAAACTGCAGGAGGAAGTGGTTTATGCCATTAACCGGCAGGCTAATGAAATAAGAACATTAAATGAAAAACTGAAGCAGGCCTATGATGAATTGGATACCTTCACGTTTACCATATCACATGATTTAAGGACACCGCTCTCCACCATCATTAATTATTCGGAACTGCTGCTGGTTTCCAATAATACCCTGGATGATGATGCCAGGCGCTTACTGGACAAAGTAATTGGCGGTGCCGGCAAAATGAATTTTCTGATTAAGGAGGTATTAAATTATTCACAGATAGGCCGCACAGAAGTACAGTACAGGCCCATTGACATGCGCAGCTTACTGTACGATTTAAAGCAGGACCTGTTAGTTGCTTTGAAACCGCAGAATCTGCTGCTTACGATTGAAAACACGCCTCCCCTGCAAGGCGACCCTACCATGATCAGCCAGGTATTTACAAACCTGCTGCATAATGCCATCAAGTATTCCAGCAAGTCAAATCCGGCCTTAGTGACAGTAAATGGCTATGAAACAAGCGCCGAAACGGTATATACCGTCAAAGATAACGGCATCGGCATTCATCAGGATTACTTTGCCCGGATATTCGATCTGTTCAAGCGCATGGAAAATGCACAGGAGTATGAGGGAACAGGCGTTGGCCTGGCTATTGTAAAGCGTATTATTGAAAAACATAACGGCCGTATTGCGGTTGAAAGTGAGTTAGGCGCAGGCACAACATTTATTGTATCATTTATGAAAGAAAATTATGGCAACAACTGATATTTTTTATGTGGAAGATAACAGTGACTACACTGAAATTGTAGAGCGTGCTTTTAATCAGATAGATAATACTACCCAGGTTACGGTTATTGAGGACGGCGTATCCGCCATAAACGCCTTAACCAATCCGCCGCAGGGTGCGTCAAACCCAAAGCTGATACTGCTCGATCTGAATTTGCCCGGCCTGTCGGGCCTCGATGTACTCAGGCGCATCAGGGAAAGCCAGGCATTACGCTATATTCCGGTTGTTATGTTCACTACCTCCGAAAACCCGGCGGATGTAAGGCGCTCGTTGGATCATGGCGCCAATGCCTATGTTACTAAACCCTTAGGTTACCTTAATTTGGTAAGCTGCGTGAAGGCGCTGCATCTTTTTTGGTTAAAAACGGCAAGCGCAGTACAATGAACCTTTAATACCTGCTTATCTCCAATTATAAAATTGCAATAAACCATGAAAAAAATAATCCTGTTCAGTCTCTTCACCTTTTTATATAGCGTATCCCTGTATGCTCGGAAACGAATTGCGGCTAAAGATGCAGCCAGGCATTTAAACGAAGAAGTTACTGTCAGCGACAAAATCTGTAATGTAAAATTTTTTCCAAGTTCCTCCTTAACCTTGCTTGATGTCGGCGGCAATCATCCGCATGAATTACTGACCCTGGTTATTAAGGGTGAAAACCTGAAAAAGTTCAGCAAAACCACACCGGAATCATTGAAAGGGAAAAACGTCAGCGTCACCGGTAAGCTTATTGACTACAAAGGCAAACCTGAAATTGTGCTGACTGAACCCAATCAACTAAAAATTGATTAAATAATTGCTATCAGCCTGTGCTCGTGTAAGCGTAAACTACTGACTAATAAGATATTATTTACTGTTCCGGCTCGTCCTCAGTTCTGACGATAAGTCATTTTAGCTTTCTGGCATCATTATTAAGCATTTATGTTTAATATGCCTGAATTTCACCCTACACAAATCCTTTACACGGCTGATGCCATGAATGAGCGCGGCCAGGAGCTGGCCGCTCAGTACCCCGACGCTACGCTCACACCGGTTAAACAGCATAACCGCCTGCCCGAAATAGAGGATATGGCTCATTATAAGGCCAAATCTGATCTGCTGGTGCTGGGCAGGCTAAAAACACAGGAATGCAAATACAGCGGCCGAAGCTCCGACTTTATTGCGCCCAGCCTGGCTAATGGCTGTTACGGCGGCTGCGCTTATTGCTATGTTGACCGGCACAAGGCCATTAACCCGATTACCATATTTACCAACGTTGACGAGATTTTACGGACCATTGATAAGCATGTTATGGGGCAGCCCTGGCCTAAAATGCCCAACCAAACTGATGAGCATTATTATACTTACGATATTGGCTGTAACTCGGACATTGCTGTTGACTACAGCATCTCAAGCGGTATAGCTGATGTGTTTGAGTTTTTCAGGAAGCATGAGCGAGCCAAGGCAACGTTTGCCACCAAGTTTGTGAATCCGGATATGCTGGCCTTTAACCCTGAACGCAAAATCCGCATTCGTTTCAGTTTGATGCCTGCTGAGGTAAGCCGGCTGGTTGATGTACGTACAGACAGCATTGAAAAACGATTGAAGGCCATTAACGACTTTTATGAGGCAGGCTATGAAGTGCATGTTAATTTTTCCCCTGTGATAGTTTATGACCGCCTGCGGGGTGTAGAGCGTGACTGGGAGGAAGATTACCGCGAGCTATTTGCCCAATTGAACGCTTCGGTAAGCGAGGATGTAAAAAAGCAGATGCAGTGCGAAGTTATATTTCTGACCCACAACAACTGGCAGCACCTGACCAACCTGAACATCAACCCCAAAGCTGAAGAACTGCTGTGGCTGCCCGATTTACAGGAAACCAAACGCAGCAGTTACGGCGGCATTAACATCAGGTATCAGTACCAGCTTAAGGCACGGATGATTGACACGTTTGTAAATATGCTCACCCAGGAGATACCCTGGTGCGGCATACGGTATATTTTTTAAACTACTGCTGGCGCAGCTTGATTTCATTACCCAAATGCTGTATCTGTTCTGCATTAAGCAGCAGGCCGGCGTGCAGGTGTGGTTCGTATATCCAAATTCCATGCTCATTGCTGAACATACAGCCGCAATCCTCGTTGCAATATTCTAAATCAAAAACCTGAGGATTATCTGCCCGGGGCTTAACAATAACAGCCACCGGGTGGTCCTTCATAGGTACATCTATTTCAAAACTGTTTGTCATGTTGTATTAACCTTTTTTTTCTCGGTTGGTTCTGTTGCGCAGCATTTTATCAGCAGGCCGGCTGTGCTTGCTGCTGCGCTTCAAGCATAAAGTCAGGCTTAATTTTTATCACTTGTATCTGGTCTCCCACCTTTAATATGCCCTCTCCCTGGTGAATCAAATTCTGCCCAAAGTATATTTTTTTATTTTTGGTGCGATAACCAGCCAGTGTTTTAGTTGGTTCCTTTTGCAGCTGTGCCGTTTGCTGATCAACACCAATCATTACGCACCGGGCACAGGGTTTAACCCCGAAAAAGCGAACACCGCTGATGACAAGTTCAGCCATCTGATCCTCAAAATGCGGCTCAGCACCGGTAAAAATTATGTTAGCCCTGAACCTGTCGGCCATAACTGGTTCTGTTAATTTAGCATTTAGCTTGCTCAGGGAGGATTGACCTAACAGCAAATAAGGATAGGCATCCGCAAAAGATACAATTTCCTGCCTGCGGGCATAGCGCTCATCCACCGGCCGCAATGAACCGCTGGTCATATAAACCAAGCGGCACTGTAAATTAAGCCTTGCCGAAAACCAGGCATCAGCTTCTGCATTTACCAGTACGGCAGTACAGTTGTCATCCCAAACAGTCACCCTGATTTCCGGCCCCGTTGTGTGATGGTAAGCAATCAGCATGGATGAGCCATCAGGTTCATAGGTAACCCGAAAACCATTCTCAACTGCCGACAGCCGGAACAATGCCATCTGGTACCTGCTGCGCTGTGAAATAAATGTACCCTGTTCATCAACCAGCATCCAGCGCCTGTCGTGCTCAAAGCCGCGGTCCGTAATAACCGCCTGTTGCAGCGATATGCCGCCCAAAGATTTTACAGGATAGATGAATAGCTGACTAACCGTTAACATTGATATAAATATAGGCATATTGATAATAAACTCAATTTCATGCCGGCAACCAAAATGTTAATAATTTTATTAGCTGCCCGTATATTACTGAAATTAAATGTATTATATTTACAAATTGTTATTCACAATTTATACCAATGCCTCAAACCATGCATAACGAAAACCAGACCGGCAGCCAGCCATCTAAGCGCAGTGAGATTGACCTCTTCTCCATAGATTATGCCATCCAGATGATAGTACTCATTGCGATTGGCCTGCTGGCATTCTCTTTTCTATAAAGCGGCAGCCATCCTCGTACAATCCGGCTATACTGTTATTGCAGTATAACCAAAGCCAGCATAAGCTATGCTTTGGTTATATATTGCTCCTTAGCTATTTGCCTTTGGGCTTAACAATGGTTTTATTGCTGCCTTTATTGGCCTTATAACGCATATCAAGCGAACCGTCTTTCTTCTTGGGGCCTGCGGGCACAGCTTCGGGCGAGGAAGCATAATCTTGTTTTTTCTCATTCGCCTTGTAGCGTTTATCAGGTGCACCGCTCTTGGTCATGCGGGTGCTTGCTTTGGCGGCAGGCTGCGCATTTTGTGCATGAACAATAAGGCTGCCCGTGCCAAACGTAAGCAGAGCAAGCAACGCAAATACTTTTTTCATAATAGGGTTAATAAATAATTGATTTAATGGTTTAACAACAGCATCATACCAATGTTTAGCCGGGCGGCGTATTTTAGCCGGGAGATATATGAATTGGTAACAGCTACATTTCCTGTGCTCATCTGCTATAATCAATCGGCAAAGTATTTTAATCAGATTTAGCGACATCTCTGTTTAATGCTATACCGATACTATAAACCCGAATTTGTGTAACTCTTTCTATAATAATTCTTTTTTAGCATGATGTAATAAATACCCGTTTTAGTTTTGCTGATATTTTAAGGTTTGGGGCCGCTTATTGCCGCATAAAATATTATTTTCGCCGCGCTTAATTTTTGTAATGTTACGGCTCATGTCAAAATTATTTTCCGCTCTGTTACCTTTATACTTAATGGGTATGATAGCCTGCCAGTCAAAAACCGTTACCGAGGTTGTTAACAATAATTCAATCACTGCTACGGCTGTAGTAAAACCCTCCGCGCAAAGCTCAGCCGGCAAAAAGGCAGCTTCTAATGCCGAAATAATGGCACGCAGGCAAGTACCTGTAGTGTGCTGGCACCAGATACGCGACTGGCGAGCTTCCGACTCGAAAAATGCCAAAGATTATATTGTGCAAATAGCGGCATTTAAGGAACACATAAAAATGCTGGCCGACAGCGGATATCATACCATCCTGCCCGACCAGTTGTATAACTACCTTGCTTTGGGTATGCCATTACCTGCCAAACCCATCATGCTTACGTTTGATGATACAGACCTGGACCAGTTTACCGTAGCTGCCCCTGAACTGAAAAAATATGGCTTTAAAGGAGTTTATTTTATAATGACAGTATCTATTGGCAGGCCGCATTACATGAGCAGGGAGCAAATAAAGCAATTAGCCGATGCAGGCAATGCTATTGAAAGCCATACCTGGGACCATCATAACTTTAAAAAATTCTCCGGCAAGGACTGGGACATTCAGATTGACAAGCCCACTAAAAAACTTGAAGAGATTACAGGGAAGAAGATTGAGTATTTTGCTTACCCGTTTGGTTTATGGAATGAGCAGGGCTTGCCCGAACTGCACAAACGTGGTTTCAAAGCAGCTTTTCAGTTAGCAGAAAAGCGCGATGCCAATGATCCGCTTATGACCATACGCCGCATACTGGATAGCGGTTACTGGAGTACCAAAACTTTGAGTAACAACATCAGAAGCAGTTTTTAGATAATAATTACAAACAATAAGGGCCTGTAACATACAGGCCCTTATTGTTTGTAAAGGTTTCTTGAGTTGTGGTACCGATATAATATACGGCAGTACACTCTATAAATTTTCGCCTGAAGGTCCCTGCCCCTTGTTAGAGGAGCTGCTGTCAGATGCAACCTGATCGTCATTATCATTATCCGGCGTAACAGTTTTTACGCGTACATCATCCGGTTTATCCTGCACCCCTGAGTTGCCTTCGGTGGTATCGTTATCTGCGCCTGCATTGTCGTTATCTGCAATATCCTTTTCATCTTTAGGATTTTTTACATCATCGTTAGTTGCCATAGTGTGTTTAATATTAGTTGAGTTTTTAATTGATATGAGCCTTTATGATTTAGCTTCTTCCTGCTTATCCTCTTTAGCTGTTATCCAAGCCACTGCTTCGTCCAGCTGGTTAAGTTCAAAACCTTTGGACTGGCCCGGAATCAAATACTTGAATGCATTACTGAACCATAGTATCCCCTTCTGGTCGGTAACCACAGCTATTTTTTTCCATTTGGTGAAGTGCTTTAATCCTAATTTCAGTTCATCATACCAGGCACTGGCGCTAAAATCGGATAGCGTATTTTCCAGAATCAGGATATAGTTAATTTCGCCCTGCTTCTTTACCAGCTCGTCAAGGCGCGGGGCCAGTACTTTGTCATAATCCTCTTTGGTTACTTCGCCTATGGCATGAATGCCGATTACATGTTCGGGCAGGTCGTTTACAAATTGAAGCATCTTTTTCCTTATTAGTTATGTTTACAACGCATTAAATAATAATGTGTTTGGCCTGTTCAAAAGTAGGGTGCTTGCAAAGCGAGTGTATCCGTAAATTGAATGCCGGATATGCCTATATTTGTAACCGTGAACCAGGAGGCAAAGTACAGCAAAATGATTAAGGCCGAAGCCGAACGGCTGGGTTTCATGTTTTGCGGTATTGCCGAAGCTGGTTTTTTAGAGGAAGAAGCTCCCCGGATGGAAAGCTGGCTTAATGCAGGCAGGCACGGCCAGATGCAGTATATGGAGAATTACTTTGATAAGCGGCTCGACCCCCGTTTACTGGTAGATGGCGCTCAATCCGTTATTTCCCTGGCGCTGAATTATTATACGCCCGATAAACAGTCCGACCCGCTGGCGCCAAAGATATCTAAATACGCATACGGGCTGGATTATCATGAAGTTATTAAGGACAAGCTGAAGCAGTTGTTAACCTATATTCAGGAACAAATCGGCGAAGTGGGCGGCCGTGCTTTTGTAGATTCGGCCCCGGTGCTTGACCGTGCCTGGGCTAAGCGCGCCGGCTTAGGCTGGGTGGGTAAAAACTCTAATCTGATTAATAAAAAGTCTGGCTCCTTTTTCTTTTTGGCAGAACTGATTGTTGATTTGAAGTTAGAGTATGATACCCCTCCCACGGCTGATTACTGCGGCACCTGCACACGCTGTATGGATGCCTGCCCTACCGATGCCATTGTAGCGCCTTATGTGGTTGATGGCAGCCGCTGTATCTCCTACCTGACCATTGAACTTAAAAACGAAATACCCCGGGAGTTTAAAGCACAGACCGATAACTGGATGTTTGGGTGCGATGTATGCCAGAACGTATGCCCCTGGAACAAATTCTCGTTACCCCACCAGGAACCAGCCTTTCTGCCCCATGAAGAACTGCTGGGCATGAGCCACAAGGACTGGCAGGAAATTACTCAGGATGTATTTCAAAAGGTATTCAAAAAATCAGCCGTAAAGCGGGCCAAATTTGACGGTTTGAAGCGGAATATTGAATTTTTGGGCTGATGAGTATGTGAAAACTATAGTTAAATAATGATGGAAAATCTGTGAGTCATATTATCAGAAAGGTCTGTTATTGATACCGGCGGGCTGAAGTTTTAAGTTTAATATTCTACCCCCTTTTAAATTTATTGGCCAGCATTTGCAGCATATCTTCATTTACCGGCGTGGCTGGTTCCTCCTTCTTTCTGTGCTCGCCTTGCTGCTGGTTGCGGAAGTCTGGTTTATGCTGAAATGGTTTATGAGGTGCAGGGTTATTGTTCCCGTCTTTTTGCTCCGGCTTTGCATTTGGCTGCCGTGGCGCACCGGCGGCTTTACGCCCGCTGTTCCAGCGGGTGTATATTTCCTCTAATTTGCGTTTGGTGTAGAGTGAAAAATCTCCGTGCATCATCCAGCCAAAGTAACTGGGTTCTACTTCAAAAACCTCGGTTACCAGCTTGCCTTTGTGCTTGCCAAAATTAAACACCTCCAACCCGTCGTCATTATACACCATGCGCCCGGCAAAATCAACAGTACGGTGCATATTACTAAAATGATGCAGCGCCTCCACATCATTCACTACCGGTATGGATTTGTTACCCTTTTTGTCCTGAAACTCGGTATTCTCATAGCGTTTAATCTGCGCTAATAAAACTTCCATTGTGGCGCGGGTATCAGCCTCGGCGGTATGGGCGTTCTCTATATCCTTGTCGCAATAAAAGCGATAGGCCGCTTTTAGAGTGCGCTGCTCCATCTGGTGAAAAATGTTCTGCACATCCACAAAGTGACGGCCGTCAATTTCAAAGTCAATGCCTGCGCGCAAAAATTCTTCCAGCAGCATCGGAATATCGAATTTATTGGAATTATATCCCGCCAGGTCACAGCTCTCTAAAAAAGCTGCAATTTCCGGCGCTGCACTTTTAAATACCGGTGCATCGGCTATATCCTCGTCATAAATGCCATGTATCAGCGAAGTTTCCAGCGGTATAGGCATTTCCGGGTTTATCTTCCAGGTTTTGCTCTCTTCAGTACCATCTATGTTCAGTTTAATAACGGCGGCTTCCACAATCCGGTCAAGTCCTATGGTGGTTCCGGTAGTCTCAAGGTCAAAAAATGCCAGTGGGCGTTTTAAATTTAATTTCATATGGCTGATTAAGCTAAGCAAAGGTCGGTAAATTGCTGCTAAAATTGTTACATAATAATTTTTTGCGCTTTTGAAATTTGATTGTAAATTCATAGCGCTTTAACCAGCCTTAAGCAATGAAACATTTATTACTTTCCCTGTTTGCCGTAGCCGGTATTTTTAGCCTGGCATCAGCTCAAAACTTTCAGTTTGGTGAAATAAGCCCTCAGGAGCTTGATATGAAACAATATGAAAAAGACCTTACCGCTCATGCTGTGGTGCTGAAGGAATTTGGAAAAACTTATATCAGTACAGCCGATGGCCTGCCTCTGGAGCATGAATATCATGTAAAAATTAAGATTTTTGACAGTAAGGCTTTTGATCAGGGCAACATCAAAATATATACTTATAAGGGCAGCAGCGATACGTATGAGGAAATCAGCGACGTGGAAGCCATTACTTTTTATAAGGATGACAATGGCTTCATTCAGCAATCGAAGCTTGATTCCAAAAAAATCATCCGCGAAAATATTAATCAGCACCATGATGTGGTAAAATTTGCCATGCCCAATGTGCGCAACGGATGTATAATTGAGTATAGCTACAGGCTGAAATCGCCTTACAGGTTCAATTTCAGGAACTGGGAATTTCAATCCGATATACCAAAGATATATTCCGAATACGAAGCCCATATCCCCGCTGTTTACAATTACAACGTAAGCATGCGTGGCGCTTATAAGCTTTCAAAAAACACTTCGGAACTGGAACGGGAATGCTTCAGCTACTATGGCGCTAAGGCAGATTGTTCAAAGATAACATACGCCATGAGTGATGTGCCCGCATTTGTGGAAGAAGATTTCATGACCTCCGCCAAAAACTACCTGTCGGCCATTTATTTTGAACTGGTTGATTATACGGATTTGCAAAATGGCGTTAAACACAAAATCACCAAGGAATGGAGGGACGTTGACCGCGATTTAAAGGCTGACGATAACTTTGGCGGACAGCTAAAGCGTAAGTCGTTAATGCGTGAGCGTATAGCTGCGGTTGTTGCAGGTAAAACCGATACGCTCGAAAAAGCAAAGGCCATTTATAATTACATTCAAAAAAATATTAAATGGAACAGGTTTTATTCAGCTTTTAGTGTGGATGGCATCAAAACTGCACTGGATAAGCACAGCGGCAGCACCGGCGACATTAACTTGGCTTTAATCACCGCCCTCAATGCCGCCGATATAAACACCGAAGCCGTAATGCTTTCCACGCGTGACCACGGACTGATTAACAAGCTTTACCCGGTGGAAAGTGATTTTAATGACGTAGTGGCGAAGGTGAACATTGGCAATAAAAGTTACCTGCTTGATGCAGCCGACCCGATGCTGCCTTTTGGCCTGCTGCCTATGCGCTGCATTAATGACCAGGGGCGCGTAGTAAGTTTAGATAAGCCCTCCTACTGGATTGACCTTACGGCCAGCCAAAAGAAATCAAAAACCTATTTGCTCGACTTGACCTTGCAGGACGACGGCAAATTTAAAGGAACCATCACTCACTATTCACTGGGTTATGAGGCTTATGAAAAGCGCATTGCAATAAAAAAATTTAACAGTATTGATGAGTATGTAGAAAATTTGGATGAAAAAATGCCTAAAATTAAAATCCTGAAATCGGAGATTTTAAACTTAGATACGCTTGACGCACCGCTCACCGAAAAATATGAAATTGAATACAATGCCTATGACAACCTGAACCACGACCGGATTTCTTTTAATCCATTTATGATGGACAGGGTAACCGAGAACCCCTTTAAGCTTGCCGACCGCAGTTTTCCGGTGGATATGGGTGCAGCAACAGATACGCGCATCATTCTTACCCTGCATTTACCCGATCAATTTACACTTGAATCGAATCCGGAGCCTGTAAATGTTGCTATGCCCAATCAGGGCGGCCGTTTCATGACCAGCTTTAATAATGAAAATGGCCTGCTGACCTTTTCGCATATCATGCAGTTAACTCATGCCGTTTATTCTACAGATGAATATCCGTATCTGAAAGAGTTATACAATAAAATTATACAGTCGGAAAAGGCAAGCTTAGTATTTCATAAAAAATCATGAAAGCAATTAAATTGTCGGCTTTGCTTTTCATGCTTGTTATCAGCGCTGAGGCGCAAACAGCTAACTATGATGTGAGCCTCATTGCTAAAACCTTGCTGCCTTATGCCAGCGCAGTTGTACGGCAGTCTGAGTTAACCACCGAGGTAAAGGATATGAGTAATACCATCATTCATACCAAACAGGCAGTTACCATTCTGAATAAAAATGGCGACAGCAATGCGGACATTATAGTATGGCACAATAAAAGCAATCAGATCAGATACATCCGTGGGATGGTTTATGATCAATATGGAAAGCTGCAAAGCAAATTCAGCGAAAAGGATTTTCAGGATTACAGTGCGGGCAGCAACAGTTCATTGTTTGAGGATTCGAGGGTGAAACACTATAAACCTGAAGTAACCGAATATCCTTACACGGTAGAATACGAATACGAGGTGCGTTCAAGGCAAACCCTGAATTTCAGCGACTGGCAGCCCAACCCATCCTACGGTACTGCGGTGGAAAACAGTGTTTGCAGATTCATAACCAAACCTGATTTTACCATCCGTTACACAGAACTCAATTATCCGGGCAAGGCAGAAGTGATACGTAACGCCGATAATACTATCACCCGGCAATGGAAAATCAGCAACCTGAAAGCGGTAAAAGCTGAGCCCTACAGTCCGGACGAAGACCAATATCTCACCATTGTAAGGTTCGCTCCCGAAAAATTTTACTACGACGGACATGCAGGCTCATTTGCCAACTGGAACGAGTTAGGAAAATGGATTTATACTGACTTATTGAGTACACGCACTCAGTTACCGCCCGAAACAGTTAGCCAAATGCAGGATATGGTTAAAGGCATTACCAATGAAAAATTGAAGGCCAAGAAAATTTACGAATACATGCAGCAAAAAACCCGCTATGTAAGCGTACAGATAGGCATCGGCGGTTATCAGCCCTTTCAGGCTGCGGATGTGGATAGGCAAAGTTACGGTGATTGTAAAGCACTGGTTAATTATACCCAGGCCCTGCTTAAGGCGGTTAACATAAGCTCTTATTACTGTGTGGTGCAGGCCGGGAGCCGGAAGGAAAGCCTGATGCCTGATTTTGCCAGTATGGAACAGGGAAACCATATTATTTTGTGCCTGCCATTTAAAAATGATACTACTTGGCTTGAGTGTACCAGCAAGCAGATACCATTCGGTTACCTGGGTACCTTTACCGACGACCGGAATGTGTTGGCCTGTACTCCGCAGGGCGGTAAAATTATGCATACCCCCAAATATACAGCAGCCGAAAACCGCCAGACCTGCCATGCGGTGTTTGCTATTAATAATGACGGAGTACTGGACGGGGAGGTAAAAACCACCTTTGAAGGTACGCAGTATGATAATTGCGATGACCTGGTAGATGAAGCCTATGCCGACCAGATTAAGGCTGTAAAAAAGCTGTATGGAATTGATAATATGGACATTGAACACCTGGAGCTGATGCAGGATAAAAAGGTGCACCCGGTTATCATAGAAGCCATTAAGTTAAAAGCCGACGGTTATGCAGCTAACAATGCCGGCAAGATATATTTTTATGCCAATGCTACCAACCGTGTGCATGGCGCTCCGCGCGAGGTACATAACCGTGTTACCAGCGTTTACATTAACCGCGGTTATACAGATGTGGACGAGATTGTTTACACGGTGCCTGAAGGCTACGTGCTCGACAGCTTTCCGATGGCTGTTGATTTAAGCAAGCCGTTCGGCACTTATTCGGCTCACCTGAAGCAGGAAGGCAACCAGTTAATTTACAAGCGCCGCATACAGATTAATGACGGCACTTACAGCAAAGATACCTACCAGGATTTAGTTGACTTTTATGATGCCGTAGCAGAGGCCGACAACCGGAATGTGGCATTAGTAAAGAAATAGACGTGGTTACGGCTGGAGGCTCAGGTTTTGCGGTGCCTCCGCAGTTGCCTGTACCATAACAGCGCCGGCCCTTGAAAAGTATTTATACAGGGATGGATCATGCAGATTTACAATGATAACCCCACGCCTTGAACTGGCGTGCACTACATAGCCGTTTTGCAGGTACACCCCCACATGACTGAACTTTTTACCGTCGAAATCAAAAAATACCAGGTCGCCCTCCTCCAATTCATCTTCGTATTTGCGCCTGATATTTTGAATTTGCCGGCTCGTCATCCGCGGTATGGTTACGCCGTAAACCTGCTGTTCCAGCAGGAATGCCAGCCCGGAGCAGTCAATACCCTCTCTGGCTAAACCGCCAAACCGGTAAGGCGTACCCATCCATTGCTCAATAAATGCATACAGCCGGCCATTCTGAATACTGCCTTTATCAACCTGCATTATGGCAGCATACTTATCAGCAATAAAGTCTTGGGGTTTCACTACCTCACCCGGCTCGCCCTTCAATACCGCCTTCTTCGACTTGCAGGATACAAAAGCCATTACTAACAACAATGACAGTATAAGTAAGCGGCTATTGTACATCATAGTTTGAACCGGTACAGGGATTATATAAAACCGGCGGTTATTATACGGCTCAATATCGCAAACTTGTTTCAATGATTTGATGTAAAAACTGCTTACGCTATCCCTTAATCACCCGCTGTATCTCGTCCAGTTTCATTAATGCTTCTACAGGCGTTAGGGTATTCACATCCAGATTGTTCAGAGTATCGCGAATTTTCACCAGTACCGGGTCGTCAATGGAAAACATCTGCAGCTGTACCGCCTGCTGCTGCACCTTTTTAATGCTATCCTTTATATTTTCACCGCCTGTGCGTTCGGCCTCCAGTTTTTTTAAAATATCATTGGCCCGGCTCAGCACTTTGGGCGGCATACCGGCCAGTTTGGCTACATGGATACCGAAACTATGCTCGCTCCCGCCGGGCATCAGCTTGCGCAGGAAGATGATTTGATGCCCAACCTCCTTCACCGTCACATTAAAGTTCCTGATCCGGCTGAATGTATTGCTCAGCTCATTCAATTCATGGTAGTGGGTGGCAAACAATGTTTTGGCCTTGGCCTGCGGATGGTTGTGCAGATACTCGGCGATGGCCCAGGCGATAGAAATACCATCATAAGTGGAAGTGCCTCTCCCTATTTCATCCAGCAGGATCAGGCTCCGGTCCGAAATGTTATTGAGGATGCTGGCCGTTTCATTCATTTCCACCATAAAGGTGGATTCGCCCGAGGATAGATTATCTGATGCGCCTACGCGCGTAAAAATCTTATCTACCAAACCAATGGCGGCGTGTCTGGCCGGCACATAGCAGCCCATTTGCGCCATCAGCACAATTAAGCCGGTTTGCCGCAGCAGGGCCGATTTGCCGGCCATGTTGGGGCCCGTGATAATAATAATCTGCTGTGTTTCCGAGTCCAGATATACATCATTGGTAATATATTCTTCGCCCGGAGGCAACGTTTGCTCAATTACGGGGTGGCGACCGCCCTTAATATCAATAACACGGCTTTCATTGATGTCGGGCTTTACATAATAGTTGCGGATGGAGATGGTAGCAAAGTTAAGCAGCACATCCAGCCGGGCAATTAACTGTGCATTAAGCTGTATCGGCTTAATATACTCGGTTAAAGCATAAAGCAGGTCGTTATAAAGCCGGGTTTCGAGCAATAGTATCTTTTCTTCGGCTCCCAGTATCTGCTCTTCGTACTCCTTAAGTTCGGGAGTAATGTAGCGCTCAGCGTTGACCAGCGTTTGCTTGCGTATCCAATCGGCAGGCACCTTGTCGCGGTGCGAGTGAGTAACTTCCAGGTAATAGCCAAAAACATTGTTAAACGCTACCTTAAGCGAGGGGATGCCGGTTTGCTCAGCTTCGCGCTTTTGAATTTCCAACAGATAGCCCTTGCCGCCAAAGGCAATTTTGCGCAGCCTGTCCAGTTCCTCATTAATACCTTCGGCCATTACGCTGCCCTTGGCCAGCATAACCGGCGGCTCAGCGTTCAGTTCTTTTTCTATCTTGTCGCAGATAAAAGTGCAGGGGTTAAGCTGGCTGCCAATGGCTTTTAATGATTGGTTTGCTGAATCATTGCATAGCCGGCCGATGCTGCCTATGGCGCTTAAAGCCTTGCGCAGCTGGCAAACCTCACGCGGGTTAGCCCTTTGCAGGCTGATTTTCGAGATCAGCCGCTCCAAATCGCCAACCTGGCGGATGCAGGCCTGCATCTGCTTGCGGAGGTCCTCCTGTTCAACCAGGTGTTCAACAATGCTCAGCCTGTCCTGTATAGGCTTAATATCCTTCAGGGGCATTACGAGCCAGCGGCGCAGCAGGCGGGCGCCCATGGGCGAGCAGGTATCATCGAGCACATCAATCAGCGTATGCGCGTTTTCATTGGCCGACCCTACAAGCTCCAGGTTACGGATGCTGAACCTGTCGAGCCATAAGTAACCGTCTTCCTCAATGCGGCTTACCGCAGTAATATGCTGCAGGTTTCGATGCTCCGTTTCGTTCAGGTAATGCAGTACCACGCCTGCAGCGGTTATGCCCAGGTTAAGTTTTTCTATGCCGAAGCCCTTGAGCGACTTTACGCCAAAATGCTTCAGCAGGGTTTCCTGAGCATAATCGCCGGTGTAAGGCCATTCATCCAGCGGGTAAGTATAGTAGCGGTCGCTGAAGGCATCCATAAACTCCTGCCGCCTGCTTTTGGGATACACCACTTCGCTTGGGTTAAAGCTCTGCAGCAGCTTGTCAATATAACCTGCGCTGCCCTGGGCAGTTAAAAATTCACCGGTAGATACATCAATCAGCGCCAGCCCGATGCTGCCTTTTTCGAAATGCAGCGAAGCCAGATAATTGTTATTTTTTTGCTGCAGGATATTGTCATTCACAGCTACGCCCGGCGTTACCAGCTCGGTTACACCCCGCTTTACAATGGTTTTGGTTGTTTTCGGGTCCTCCAGCTGATCGCAGATGGCTACGCGCTGACCGGCGCGCACCAGCTTGGGCAGGTAAGTATCCAGTGAATGATGGGGGAAACCGGCCAGCTCAATGTGCGTGGCTGCGCCGTTGGCGCGCCGGGTAAGCACAATGCCTAAGATGTTTGCTGTTTTAACGGCGTCCTCACCAAAGGTTTCGTAAAAATCGCCCACACGGAACAGCAGCAGCGCACCGGGATATTTTCCCTTGATCTGGTTGTACTGCTGCATCAGCGGCGTTTCCTTTGTATCTGTTTTGCCCAAGTGAATACTTTACGGTAAATGAATTTGTAAATTTAACGGTTTGCAGGCTGATTACAGCGGTTGTTGAAAATTTCATACAAGGGTAGTACGCTGCAATTGCCGGGCGCTGTTACCGGCAAACTTACCGGGTACAATAGTGTTGAAGGATAACATGGACAGCAAACAGCCGCAAAACCGGCCGCCGGTTGAGCTAACCGGCCGGCTCTGGTGGGTAGAACATATAGCACATCTATTTGATGATGCCTTCAGGGTACCCGGCACACAATTTCGCTTTGGATTGGACCCGCTGCTCAACTTTATCCCCTTACTGGGCGATGCTTCAGGCTTTGCGGTGGGTGCGGCGCTGATTTGGGTGATGGCCAAACATGGCGTTAGCCGTAAGGTACTCATTCTGATGGTCATTAATATTACTGTGGATGCCGTTATCGGCGCTATCCCCCTGCTGGGTTATGTTACCGATTTTTACTTCAAAGCCAATACCCGTAACCTGAAGTTACTGAAAGAACATTATTATGAAAATAAGCACACCGGCAGCGGTACCGGCTTAGTGATTACATTGCTGCTGATCTTGCTGATTATATTTTTGGGCGTTCTGTACTTGTCCTATTTATTTTTCCACTGGGTGTTTAAGCATATTTAATCAACCCTTTCCCACAGCTGCGATTTTCCGAAGAGTGAAATTCCCTTATAGCCGCGTACTTTGAGCGTGTTGGCATCTTGTAACTCTGCATAACAGCTATAACTTTTTTTGCTTTTCGGGTCATAAATGGTACCTTCCCAGCGGTTGTTTCGGGTATAAGCCAAATCGCGCAGTATATAGATGCCCAACAAGCCTGCCGGCAAGCCTAAACTGACAGTATTTTTAATACTGACCCTGGCCCTGGTTAATTTACCCTGATACAAACCTCCGCCGGCACTGATGGTGATTTCGGCCTGCCCGTCCGGCGTGCGCCAGGTGCCGGTAATGTTACCGGCTTGCCGGGCAGTAATTTTAAGGCAAATAACGCTCAGCAGTATAATTACTATCAACTTCTTCATATCTTGTATGGCCGGTAAATTGTTGCCGCCGGGGAAGTAAACAGCTCTTAAACGGTACTGTTCTTTATTATTTGCTGCAGCCCGCTGATGTAACATTTGCCAGGCATCATTACTCTAATCACTAAATATATCAATTACCATTATGGACAGAGCATTAATTACTACCAGCACTGGCTTGGAAGGTTACAAAATTACCAGGCACCTGGGTATAGTGCGCGGCATTACCGTGCGCAGCCGCAGCGTGCTGGGCAACTTTGCAGGCGGATTGCAAAGCATCTTTGGCGGCCGCTTATCTATTTATGTGGAGCTATGTGAAAATGCCCGCGAGGAAGCCTTTGTATTATTAGCGCAGCATGCCCAAACCCTGGGCGCCAATGCCATCATTAACATGCGCTATGATGCCAATGAGGTAATGCAGGGCATTACGGAGGTGCTGGCTTATGGCACGGCGGTAATAGTGGAAAAGGCAGAATAGCAGAATTATCCACGGGTTAACTTATCAACAATCAAACAAAGTCTCTTTTGTTCCGATGAACCTGCGCCTGGCTTTAGCCGCTGATATACAAAAGATTATGATGCTGGTTGACGAGGTTGTTCCGCTGATGATAGCGGCCGGCAACAGGCAATGGGACAACCGCTATCCGAATGCTGA
>CAXTAP010000053.1:10282-22655 GCA_964241965.1 uncultured Mucilaginibacter sp. | reverse complement strand
GTAAAAACAGCATATTTGAATTACAGATATGCTGTTTTTGTTTTCTATAGGCTGGGGTGTCGTTTCAGGTTGGTGGGCGCTGGCGGGGATTTTATTGGGCTTGGCCTATGCCTGGGCGCTTTACCGGCAGCCGGTTCAGCTAAGCAGAGTTTATCGCTATCTGCTTGCTTTGGTAAGGGCACTACTGGTGAGCCTGATCGTCATCCTGCTGCTTGCGCCGCTGATCAGAAGCGTCACCTACCAGTCGCAAAAACCGCTGATTCTGGTAGCGCAAGACAATTCGGCTTCCATCAGCAGCTTTAAGTCTGCCGGTTTCAATGCGCAGCAGTTTGTTCAAAATCTGTCGGCCCTGCAGCGGCAACTGGGCAGTGATTATCAGGTTCAGTATTTTAATTTTGATAAAGGGCTTCACAGCGGCCTTTCCTCCAGGTTTAGCGGAAAGCAAACTGATATAGCCTCGGCCCTGCAGCAGTTAAATGAGCGCTATATTAACCAGAATACGGGCGCCATTGTGTTAGCCACAGATGGTTTATACAATACAGGGGCTGAGCCTGAACCAGCGGCGCAAAAAATAAAAACAGCTGTTTATACCATTGCCCTGGGCGATACCGCCACCCGGCGAGACCTCCTGATTGGCAACGTCAGTTATAACAAAACGGCCTATCTTGGCAATGACTTTATCTTGGAGGTACTTGCCGAAGGTTACCAAAGCAAGGGCGAAACCCTGCGTTTAACCGTTGCCGAGGATGGGAAACCCGTTTTCAGCCAAAGCGTTGCTGTTGCCGCAAACGCTTACCGTAAAACAATACCCGCTAAACTCAATGCCGGCCGCAAGGGGCTGCACCGGTTCACCATCAGCATTGCGCCCGTAAATAATGAAACTACCCTGGCTAATAATACCGAAACGATTGATGTGGAGGTACTGGATGCCAGGCAAAAGGTATTGCTGGTGTACAACAGCCCGCACCCGGATGTCAGCATCATTAAGCAAGCCATTCAGCACAATAAAAATTACGAGGTAAATGCCGTAAGTATTAATGATTTAAGCACCGTTAAGCCGGCTGATTACAATCTGCTGATTTTGCACCAACTCACTGCCGGCAGCAGTCCTGTATTGCAGCGCCTTATGGCCAATACGCTGATACCGGTTTGGTATATGCTGGGTGCTCAAAGCGATTTGCCGGCCTTTAATCAGGCACAAAAGGTTTTGCAAATCAGTGCAGGGCAGCAAAACATGCAGGAGGCATTTGCCTTGCCGGTAACAGGTTTCTCAGCCTTTGCCCTGTCAGATTCTTCACTCAATAAAATCAAATCGTTTCCGCCTTTGCTGGCGCCGTTTGGCAGCTACGCGGCGGGAGGAGGTACGCAGCTGCTGCTGAAGCAAAGGATAGGCAATATTGCAACGGCTTACCCGCTGTATCTGTTCGGTAAATCCGGCAGCCGTACGGTGGCCGTGCTGGCGGGCGAAGGCTTGTGGCGCTGGCAGTTAAGCGAAGCTGAAACCTATGGCAGCCACCATGCCGTTGAGGAATTGCTGAGCCAGAGCGTACAATATTTAACGGCCGATGCCAGCCGCCAGCGTTTCCGGATATATCCGGCTAAAACGACATTTGATGAGGGCGAGCACGTGATACTGAATGCCGAATTGTATAATGAGGCGCTGGAACTGGTCAATACAGCCCAGGTAAGTGTAACGGTTAAAAATACGGCCGGCAAAACCTACAGCTATCAGATGAGCCCCGGCGGACAGGATTATGAGCTGGATGCAGGTATGCTGCCGCCCGGAGAATATACCTATACCGGCAGCACAAGGCTTGGCAGCACACCCTTTACTGCCGGCGGGCGGTTTAGCGTGAAGGCCCTGAATCTGGAAAGCAGGCAAAGCAAAGCGGATTATGCTTTGCTGGGGCGCATTGCCAGGCAATCCGGCGGCAGCATGATACAGCCCTCGCAGCTCGAAGCGTTAGTGAAGCTCATTAAGCATAACGAAAACATCAAAACCGTTGAATACGAGGATAAGCATTATACTGAGGCCATTGATGTGAAATGGCTGCTGGGATTGATCATAGCCCTGCTTGCTATTGAGTGGGTAGTAAGGAAGCGGGAGGGGGAAGTTTAAAACAGCAGTAACCCCGCCCGAGTCCTCCTTAAAGAGGAGGCTCAGGCGGGGTTACCGGCCGATATGCTTATGGCGTTGTAATTACAGCTCTTTCTCTAAAAACGGATACCTGTAATCTTTCGGCGGATCAAAAGTTTCCTTGATGGTGCGGGGCGATACCCAGCGTTGCAGGTTAAGCAGGGAACCGGCTTTATCATTAGTACCCGAACCCCGGGCCCCGCCGAAAGGCTGCTGACCAACCACAGCGCCGGTTGGCTTGTCGTTAATATAAAAGTTGCCGGCCGCATTGCGCAAACGGTGGGTGGCCTCGGCAATAGCATACCTGTCCTGCGAAATGATGGAGCCGGTAAGGGCGTACATCGAGGTATTGTCAATCACGTCCATAATGGAGATGAACTGATCATCCGGGTAAACATAAACCGTTAATACCGGGCCGAACAATTCTTCGCACATGGTTACGTAGGCAGCATCCTGCACCAGGATAACGGTTGGCTCAATGAACCAGCCCTTGCTTTTATCGTAGTTGCCGCCCGCAATAATTTCAACGCTGCTGTCGTTTTTGGCCGCATCTATATACTTAGCCAGTTTATCGAAGGAACGCTCATCAATTACAGCGTTTATAAAATTTTCAAAGTCCTCTACCGGTCCCATTTTCAGCGACGCAATATCACGCTGCAGGCGTTCCTTTACCGCAGGCCACAGCGAGGCCGGGAGGTAAGCCCGTGATACTGCTGAACATTTTTGCCCCTGATATTCAAAGGCGCCGCGCACAAGGGCCGTACTCACAACATCGGCATCAGCGCTGGGGTGTGCCAGCACAAAATCCTTACCGCCGGTTTCGCCTACAATGCGCGGGTACGTACGGTATTTATGAATATTTTCGCCAATGGTTTTCCATATATTCTGGAATACGCCGGTTGAACCGGTGAAGTGAATGCCTGCAAAATCGCGGTGACTAAATATGATATCGCCTGCCATCGGGCCATCCACATAAATAAGGTTAATTACCCCGGCCGGCAAACCGGCTTCTATCAGCACCTGCATGGTCAGGTTAGCGGCATAAATCTGGGTAGGGGCAGGTTTCCAAACCACTACGTTACCCATCATAGCTGCCGAGGTAGGCAGGTTACCGGCAATGGCCGTGAAGTTAAAAGGAGTTATGGCAAATACAAAACCTTCCAGCGGGCGCTGCTCTACCCGGTTCCAAACACCCTTGCCGTTGGCAGGAGGCTGCTCAGCATAAATCTCCGTCATGTAATGCACGTTGAAGCGCAAAAAGTCAATAAACTCGCATGCCGAGTCAATCTCGGCCTGATAGGCGTTTTTAGACTGCCCCAGCATGGTGGCGGCATTGATTCTGGCACGATAAGGGCCGGCTAATAAATCGGCAGCCTTTAAAAATATGGCAGCCCGCTGCTCCCAAGGCAGGTTTTCCCAACCGGCCTTAGCGGCCAGGGCGGCATCAATGGCGGCATGCACATGGCTGGCATCGCCCTCATGGTAGGTAGCCAGCAGGTGCTGATGGTCGTGCGGGGGGCGTATCTCGGCAGTAGTACCGGTGCGTATTTCCTGGCCGCCAATATACATGGGTATATCGGTATGCTGCGCACGAGCCTCGGCCAGGGCGGCGTTGAGTGCAAAACGCTCCACGCTGCGCGGGCCGTAATTTAACCCCGGCTCGTTCACGGGCTGCGGAACCTTGAAAAATCCTTTTAACATAGATGTTGCTGTTTAATGCGGCAAAGATAAGGGTTTGCCGGCAGATGGGAAACCGGCGATTACAGCGTACAAGTGAAAGATAAAATACATTATCAGTATTGATTACATTAACAGGTAAACAACCCGCCCGTTCAGGCGTTACTCTTAACACCATAAACAAACAGCAAATGAACACGCCAGATAATGTAAATGCAGATAACGGTGCCGATGATTTAAACAACGATCAGCCTGCACCGCACCACCGTGCTGATTCCGTAGATGCCGACGGGCAGATCGGCCAGACGGATGACCCGGATACTGAGGGCTGGGATGAAGCCACAGAGGCATCAAATCCAGCTTTCACCTTGGAGCCGGAAAAGGGCATATCTCCCGAACCTAAAAACGATAGCAGCACCGGCAAAGGCAAAGAGGATTACAATGCCAAGCAATAATTTTTTACTTACCCGATGGCCCGCCGCCACCGGGCATTTTTTTGATGTATGATTTAACCCGATTACTTATGCCTCAATTTAAAGCAGTAATATTTGATCTGGATGGTACGCTTATCAACTCCGAGCATTTTCATTTTACCTGCTGGAATGAGCTGCTGATTGAAGCCGGCGTGCAGCTTACCTACCCCGAGTGGCTAAGCACTTACGCCGGTAA
Source organism: uncultured Mucilaginibacter sp. (assembly GCA_964241965.1). Taxonomy (GTDB): domain Bacteria; phylum Bacteroidota; class Bacteroidia; order Sphingobacteriales; family Sphingobacteriaceae; genus Mucilaginibacter. The sequence goes on along the minus strand of CAXTAP010000053.1, from coordinate 18,172 downwards.
CGTGCTGCCTGCTAATGCTAAAACTTTAAGGGACAAATACGGGCTGCCAATGCCGTTGGAGGAATTGATTGAAAGGCGCATGCAACTGTCGGTTCAGCGGCTGCAAACGGAAGATATGGAGCTGATGCATTATGCCGCGGAGATGCTGGCATTTTTTGAGGAGCGCCGCATACCCATGGCGATAGTAACCTCCAGCTCGCGCAGCGATGTGGAAGCCATATTTCAGCGTAATGGCCTGGGGCATTATTTCAAGCTGATGATTACCAAGGATGAAGTAAGCGCACCTAAGCCCGATCCCGAAGGCTATAACCGCTGCTGTGAGCAATTGGGCAGGGCAAAGCATGAGTGCCTGGTTTTTGAGGACAGCCGCACCGGCCTTCGTGCCGCTAAGGCCGCCGGGTTAACCTGCTATGCTATTCAGAATAACAGTGCAGAGCACGAGCAGTTACAGGCTGCCGATAAATTGTTTCGAAGCCTGCAGGATGCCAAGCATTACCTGTTAACCCATCAGTTAATTTAAAAATTAACGCGCAGGGTAAGGCCATAGGTTTTGGGGCTGCCGTAATGAACGGCGCCAAAATCATAAGCATAATCAAAATACTTTTTATTGAACAGGTTGCTGCCCCAGGCAAACACTTGGCAGCGCCTGCTGCCCGCGCCCAGGCGCGCATTAAAAAGCGAATAATTTCTCTGCGCTATCTGGTTGGCCAGATCAAAATACTGTTTGCCCAGGTAACGCCATTCGCCCCGGGCAATAAGATTGATGCTGCTGCTTACAGGGTAAGTATATTGGGCCGTCAGCATGGAGGTAATATCAGGTGTAAAAATCTGCCGATTGCCGTTCAGGTCAACCGCTTCGCCGCTGGCTGCCAGTAATAAATCCCGGTATCGGGCATGGGTGTAACCAAAACTGTAATTCAACTCCAGGCCGGTAAATGGCGTAGCGGCTATTTCTGTTTCTATGCCCCGGCTGTGCAGGCGGCCGGCATTACGGGTAACGGTTATGGCATCAGGCAGTAAAAGGGTAGGTACCTGCGCATCGTTTACTGTGGTGTAAAAGAGGGCAATGTTCCAGCGCAGCCGGCTGCTTAACCAAGTATTTTTTAATCCCAGTTCATAGCTGTTGCTGTGCTCAGGCGCGTAGGCGCGCAGGGGAGGCTGTGAGGGATCGGATGATAGTTCGCTGATGCCGCCGCTCCTGAACCCCCGGTTATAACTGCCATAAATTAAGTGCCGGCTGCTGAGCTGCCAGGCCAGGCTGGCCGCAGGTGACAGGGCATGAAAATTTGCGGAGGCAGCCGTATCGGGCCGGGTAATGATGGCATACTGCCCGTTGGGTTGAAACAAGCCCTGTACCGCCTGGCGGGCATGTTCTGCATCGTAACGCAGGCCGGCTGTAAGGTTCAGTTTCGGGGTAATGTTATAAGTGGCTTGCCCGTAAAATGCCATTCCGTAAGTTTCGCCCTTATTAATATTGATGCTGGTAAAATCGGTAACAGGCGACCCGACAAGCCCTGCATCAGCGCCAAAATACGTGCCTGTTTTATCGGGTGTGCGGCTGGTGAAACCGTAGGCCCCGGCCACCCACCGGAAAGGCAGCCTGCTGCCGGGCGATGAAGCGAGCCGGAATTCCTGCGTGGTTGTTTTTACTTTGTTCCAGGCCGGGCCATAGTTATTGATGATAGATACGGCATCGGCCGGAGAAAAATCACCGTCAATAGGTTGTTTGTAATACCGGTAGTTTTGCTGATAGGCGGTTTGCGAACTGAAATTAAAAGCCCGGCCGGTATAATTTACTGACAGCGAAGCATTCAGCGTGTTATCTACCATCGTGGTTATGGCATCCTGGTTGACTCTGAACGGGTGAGCCAGCGCCTCCGCCACGCTGCCGCTCAGCGGGAACGGGCCCTGGTTGCGGTTGATGTAATTCTTTATATTCAGGGTCATGGCCCATCGCTCACCGGCTTTATATTTCAGGTAGTAATTACCTGAAAAGTAATGCTGCCTGTCGAAACGCGTATTATTATAATTATTAGTATAAAAGCCGTTAAAGCCGGAGAACAGCCCGGCTGCGCCGAAAAACAATTTATCCTTTAAAAGAGGCGCTGCAATACCCAGGCTGTAACGCTGTTCGCCGTAATTGCCGAAACTTGCCTCGGCAAAGCCACGCGTATTGTTGCCGGGCTGGCGGGTAACAATGTTAATAACGCCGCCCAGTGCATTGCGCCCGTATAAAGTACCCTGCGGGCCGCGCAATACCTCAATCCGCTCAATATCCAGCAGCGGCGAAATATAGGTGTCCAGGTTAAACTGATTTACGCCATCCACATAGGTGGCTACCGCCGGATTGTAAGAGGTGGTGGCAATGCCCCGGATTGATGTTACGTTACGGTTATCGCCGGGGCTGGCCGCATACAGGTTGGGCGCCAGGCCGGTAATATCCTTAATGTCCCAGAGCCGGGCGTCCTGCGCCTGCCTGGCGCTGATGGAGGTAACACTTACCGGAACGGTTTGCAGCTGCTGCTCTGCCCGTTGTGCAGTAACCACTACTTCATCAAGCTGCCTGCCGCTTTTGCGGAGTATGATGTGCAGCGGCCGGGCTAAGGGCGCTGTAAAGCTGATAGTTTCGGCAGCGTAACCATCGCCGCTGATATATAGTTGATATTTACCGGGCGCCAAGCGCAGCGTAAACGAACCATCAATAGTGCTTATTACCTGATAACCGCTGTTCAGCACCGATAAAGCCGCACCGGCCACCGGCATGGACCCGCTATTTACTGTACCGGTAACACGGGTTAAATCCTGGCCTTTGAGCGTTAGGAAACCCAGTAATAAGAGCGACAGTATAAAATATTTCAAATAAACATGGATTTAGAAGCTGCTGATGTGCCCTGCAATGATAGTGATTTGTAAGCAGTGCCGCAGAAAATTTCATGATTATCACAGCAGTGCCGGGTTTCCGCAAACTGATGGAGGAGCTACTATGTTCCGTTACTCATTCCGCATAAATTTTTCTACGCCCGGCGCCGGGCTCCAAGTACTCTGCGGCTCAAAATAATGCCATAGCAGGGCCGATATTTTGCGGATCAGCACTTCTGATTCATTATCAGCCGCCCAGCGCTGGTCCTTGATGTTTTTGGTCATTACGCTGAATATATAGTCGCCATGCGGCGCGTTCACCATCACCGTTTCTGATTTGGCATCGCTTACTGAGCCTGATTTGGCATTTACCTGTATATAGGGGGGTATCTGCGACAGGGCATTGTCATCCCAGTAAATTCTGTTCAGTGTGCGCTGCATACGTTCACTGGCCGCTGCACTTACTGCCCTGCCCTCATGAATCAAAGTGAACAGCCGGCACATTTCAAAAGGGGTGCTCATGCCCCAGCCATATTGCCTGCGGTAAGCCTCCCGGCCCGGCACCTGCGAGTTAACCCGGTAAACCTGAAAGCCGTTTTGCTGAAGCCAGTTATTAATATAAGCGCCGCCAGCTAATTTTTGCAGCCATAAGCTGGCTGTATTGTCGCTCATGGTAATCATCAGCAGGGTAACCTTACTAAGCTGTATAGTGTCTTTATCCTTAAAGGAGCCTAAAATGTCCTCGCCTTTGTATAGCAGCGAATCGCGGTAAACCAGTTTCTGGTTGTATTGCAGTTCGCCCTTTTCAATCTTATCCATCACGCCGCACAGAATACTCACCTTAACCATGCTGGCCGTAGGGAAAATGGTGTCGGCATTGATAGCGGCAGTTTTACCGGTTTTTAAGTTATGCACGTAAATGCCTGCCTGCCCCTGATAGTTTTGAAGCAGCTTTTGAAGCTGCGCCGTAAGCTTACTATCATTTTGTGCTGAAGCAGTAATACCAAAGGCAGTTAATAATACAAGCAACAGATATTTCATGATGAACGGGTTGAGTTTGCTAAAATACAAAGAGATTGGATAAGCCTGCAGCACATTTGTATCTTTATGCCCTGCATGAAGTTTTTGCGCTGGCTGCTGTTTCCGTTTTCCCTGATGTATGGCCTGGTTGTAGTTGTCCGTAACTGGTGCTATGAAATAGGATTGCTGAAAAACGAGGAGTTTCCGATACCTGTAATATCGGTAGGCAACCTTGCTGTTGGCGGTGCAGGCAAAAGCCCGATGACGGAGTATCTGGTTCGCTTGTTAAAGAACAATTTCCGGCTGGCCACCTTAAGCCGCGGTTACGGCCGCCAAACTCAGGGTTACTTATTAGCTGATGCTGCCGCAACAGCAGTTACCATGGGTGATGAACCTGCTCAGTTTAAGCAAAAATTTCCGGACGTGGACGTGGCGGTGTGCGAGAAGCGGGCGGAAGGTATCCGCCGGCTGCAGGATGGCCATCAGCTGATTATTCTGGATGATGCCTACCAGCATCGAGCAGTAAGGCCGGGTTTCAGTATTTTGCTGATGGAGTATGGCCGGCTCACCGAGCCGCACCTGCTGCTGCCTGCAGGGAACCTGCGTGAGCCCTTTTATGGCCGTAAACGGGCAGATATAATAGTAATCAGCAAGTGCCCGCCGGACTTAACGCCTCAACAGCAGGAGTACCTGATGCCGCAAATCAGGCCCTTTCCCCGTCAGCAGGTTTACTGGAGCGCAATTGCCTACCAGCCGCTGCAAAGCCTGAACACTAAAACCGAAGCTGCCATGCCCGGCGCGGACACTGCCGTTTTTTTACTTGCCGGCATTGCCAATGTTAAACCGCTGATAGATTATATCAGGCAGCATACGCCCCGCATCATCCTGCATAAATATCCCGATCATCACCGCTTCAGCTTAAAAAATATTGCTAAACTTGCTGACGAATTTAATGCCTGTACATCAGCCCGGAAAATAATTATTACTACCGAAAAGGATGCCCAGCGTTTAAAGCAGCCGGATATCAGAGTGTTGCTGCAGCCTCTGGCGGTATTTGTGCTGCCTATCGGCATTCATTTTCTGAATAATGCCGGGCCGAAGTTTGATTACGTTATTACGAAATATGTTAGAGAGCATACAACGCACCACCGCCTTTATTAGAAGCCGTATCGGCGATTTTGAGCCCGAGGCAGGCATTATCTTAGGTACCGGTTTAGGCGGCCTGGTTAATGAAATAGCGGTTGAGAAACAACTGCTGTATTCCAATATACCCGATTTTCCGATATCTACCCTGGAGTTTCATTCCGGCAAGCTCATTTTCGGTATGCTGGCGGGCAAAAGGGTAGTGGCTATGCAGGGGCGGCTGCATTACTATGAAGGCTATAGCATGCAGCAGATTACCTTTCCGGTACGGGTGATGAAGATGCTGGGTATCAAGGCCCTGCTGGTATCCAATGCCAGCGGCTCGCTGAATCCGGCTATCAGAAAGGGCGATTTGATGGTGATTGAAGATCATATCAACCTGCAGCCCGATAATCCGCTCATCGGCACTAACTATGATGAGCTTGGCCCGCGGTTTACCGACATGAGCGAACCTTACCGTTTGGCGCTGATTGAAAAAGCGCTGGATATTGCATCGGCAAACAATATTACCTGCCATAAGGGAGTTTATGTAGCTGTTACCGGGCCAAACCTGGAAACCCGTGCCGAATACAAATACCTGCGCATTATTGGCGGCGATGCCGTGGGCATGAGTACCGCACCAGAGGTAATTGTGGCAAACCACATGGGCCTGCCCGTATTTGCCGTATCGGTAATAACGGATGAGGGTTTCCCGGAAATGCTGAAACCTGTTTTATTAGAGGAAATACTGGCTGTAGCCCGGGAAGCCGAACCAAAGATGACATTGATACTAAAAGAACTGATTGCCGGCCTTGATACTTAACCAGCTGAAATACTTATTGCTGCTCCTGTCGGTTATGCTGGTACAGCTGGCTTATGCACAGATACCCAACCAGCCCTACCGCACGGTACCCGGCCAGCCGTTCCAGGCCCTGTCTGATACTGCGCACGGCAAACGGCTGAGCGATGAGCAGATGATGGATACCCTGCGCAAACGGCAGGATACCAAGCACGATACCGTGATTTTTACCTCTAAGTTTGTAAAGGTAACCAACGAGCGCTTGCTGAATGACAGCACCCAGGTTTTTGCGCTTGATACCGGCATACGGAATTTTGAAAATTACAGCCCGCTTTACCAGCCCCGCAGCCCTAAAATAAGTTTAGGCAGCTTGGGCCTGCCCGAGCGCAACCTGTTATTTGAGCCGGCTAAAACCGTTGGCTTCGATGTAGGCCAGCATTTTCTGGATGCTTATATGCTTAAGCCTGAAGATATTAATTATTACCGGGCAAGGGTAGCTTATACCAACCTGTATTATGTAGGCGGCGGGCTTACCGAACAATATTTTAAACTGGTGCATACCCAAAACATACGGCCTAACTGGAACTTCGGAGTAAACTTTAATACCATCGGCTCTAAGGGTTATTACAAGCGGCAGAACGCGGGCGATTTAAGCGCGGCTATATTTACCTGGTACGAATCCAAAAGCAAGCGGTATAACCTGCTGGCTAACATTATAGCCAATAACATGAAAGTGCCCGAAAACGGCTCGCCGGTTGATTCAAACGTATATACCACGCAAACACTGAACCAGCTGTCGAACAACGTGCGCCTGAACAGTTCTGCCGATAATCAGCGCAGCACCGGCATATATCTGAAACAGTTTTACTATCTGGGCAGGCTCGACAGGGTGGGCGGGAAAAATGATAGCAGTAAGGTATTGCCTACGCAGCGCGTGGCTTACACCTTTTACTATAACACCCGCACTTACAAGTTTAATCAGAATGAAGCAGATACCTATCACGTTTTTCCGGACTATTACTTCAACCCGACCGTATCGCGTGATTCCCTGACTTATCAGCACGTAAAAAACGAATTCTCCTACAGCTTTTATCTGCGGCCAAAGGCGGCCAGTTTTATTAAAAATGAACTGAAGCTCGATTTAGGTATAAGTCAGGATTTGTATCATTACCATCAGTATATTAACGATTCGGTTAATGTAAGTACCGGCCAAACCAACCAGCAGCGGTCGGTTCAGCAGGACACCTACAATAACATTACGCTCAAGGCCAAGCTGGCCTACAAATTCAGCGACCGCATTTTACTGAACACTGATTTTCAGCAGGTATCAGCCGGTTATAATTTCGGCGATTATCTCTATGATGCCAGCCTTACGCTTGCAGGCGGTAAAAAGGCCGGTCGTATCATTTTCGGGGCTTATGCACAGAGCAACAAGGCGCCGCTGATTTATACCAGCTGGATATCCAACCATTATATTTTTCAGAACACAGGCGTTGGTAACCAGAAAATTAATAATATCTCGTTCAATTATATCAATGACCTGCTGCAGCTGGATTTAAAGGCCGAATACTTTTTAATTAACGGCTACCAGTATTTTACGGCGCAAACCAACGGTATTGATGCGCATCCGGCGCAGTACGGTTCAGCCATCAACCTGCTGAAGGTAAGCCTAGGTAAAACCTTCCAGTGGAAACGCTGGCATCTGGAAGATTACATTGTATATCAGAAAACAGACCAGCAGGACATCCTCCGCACGCCCGAAGTTTACAACTATGCCAGCCTATATTACAATAAGGAGCTATTTAACGTATTGAACACCGATATAGGCATTAACGTGCGTTACAACAGTACCTACTATGCGCCCTCCTATGCCGTAGGTATCGGCCAGTTTTATAACGGGCCGAACGTAACCTTCACTTCATACCCTGTGGCTACGATATTTGTTAAGGGTACCCTCTATCGCACTAACTTATTCCTGCAATATGATTACGTTAACCAGGGCTTGTTCAGCCCCGGCTTTTATCAGGTTAACCGCTATCCTAATATGGACCACCTGCTGAAATTCGGCGTATCATGGACGTTTTATAATT
>CAXTAP010000053.1:4157-10182 GCA_964241965.1 uncultured Mucilaginibacter sp. | reverse complement strand
CTGTAACCCATCGCCTGCAAATCAAACAGTTCTGCGTAGCGGCCGCCTTTGAGCAGCAGTTCTTCATGGCTGCCTGTTTCAAGCAGATTACCTTTATCCAGCACTAATATACGGTCGGCCATACGCACGGTGGAGAAGCGGTGAGAGATAAGCACTGCGGTTTTACCGCGCGTGAGTTCTGAAAAACGCTCAAACACCTCAAATTCCGCACGTGCATCAAGGGCCGAGGTAGGCTCATCCAGAATGAGCACCTGGGCATCGCGCATATAGGCCCGGGCCAGGGCTACCTTTTGCCATTCCCCGCCCGAGAGATCAATTCCATTGGCAAAGCGCTTGCCCAGCATCTGGTTGTAAGCGCCCGGCAGTTTAGCGGCAATCGTGCTGGCCAGGCTCTGGCCGGCAGCGGTCTCAATCAGCGGCTGGTTATCTTTTTCATCAATCCTGCCGGCGGCAATATTCAGGTTCAGCGGCATCTGGTAACGCAGATAATCCTGAAATATAACGCCGGTATTCAGGCGAAGGTCGGTTAAATCGTAGTTCTTCAAATCAATGCCATCCAATAAAATGCGGCCCTCGGTAGGGTCGTACAAGCGGGCCAGCAATTTAACCAGTGTAGTTTTGCCGGCGCCGTTTTCGCCTACCAGCGCCAGTTTTTCACCGGGGCGCAGCGTAAAGTTTAAATGGCGGTTGGCCCAGCGTTCGGAGTTGGCATAGCGGAAGCCGACATCCTCAAAGGTAAACCCGGTTTGCATGGGGCGCGGAAAAGGCAGCGGACGGGCCGCTGCTTTGATTTTGGGCTGAATATCAAAAAACTCAAAGAAATCGCGCAGGTATATAGCGCCTTGCGATACGGTGCTGAAACGGGTCAGGATGCTTTCGAGTAAGGTGCGCAGTTGCCGGAAGGAGCCGGCCAGGAAGGTAAGCTCGCCGATGGAAATATTACCTGTAACCGTTTTGTAAATGATAAACACATAAGCACCGTAATAACCTATACTGCCCAGCACGGCAAAGCACATCCCCCACACCGAGCGGCTTATCGAAAGCCTGCGGTTAGCCTCATAAAACTGAACCGACATCTTGCTGAACTTGTTGATGATGAATGCCGACAGATCAAAAATTTTAATTTCTTTGGCCGTTTCGTCACTGGCGCCTAGGTAGCGCAGGTAATCCAGTTCGCGGCGTTCAGGGGTTTGGCTGCGGGTGAGCGCATAGCTGCGGTCATTAAAATAAGATTCGCCCAAAAAGGCGGGTAAAATAGCCACGAGCAACAGCAAAATAAGCCAGGGATTAAAAACAAGCAGGCCCGCTGCCAGAAAGCCCATCGTTATAACATCCTGCAGCTGTGTCATTACCTGGGTAAGCAGTACGGTACGCCCTACGGTTTGCTGCCGGGCGCGTTCCAGCTTGTCATAAAACACAGCATCCTCAAACTGGTCTAAATCCAGTATGGCGGCATGTTTCATAATCCGGATGGAGGTATGGTTTGAGAACAGGTCGCCCAGCAGTCCATCCAGCAGCATGATGCCCCGGCTGAAGGCATCGGCCAGGATAGCCAGGCCGAACTCCAGGCCTACCAGCTGCCACAGCCGGTGATTTTGGTAAGAGCCATGTGTGCGGCTGAGCATCAGCACCTGGTCAATAATTAACCGGCCAGTATACAAAAGCGTTAACGGCAGCGCGGCACGGGCTAAGCGAAGTGCGAAGCTGCCCAGCGTCATTGCGGGGCTGGCCTGCCATACCAGCTTAAAAAACTGGGGCAGATTATTTAAAGCGGCCAGGCGGTCTTTGAAGGTAAGCGGCGTTGCAGGCGGTTTATCCGGAATTCTGATTTTCACTGATTGAATCTACAGAAAAGGCTGCATTTGTAAAAAGCACGGGGTTCAATAGTAAGTTTGCATGACAAAGACCCGAATATGCCGGCTGGAAACAAACAACCGCCATTGCAGCGCAGCAATGCGTACCTTTACCCGTAACATGACAACAGAAGAACGTATGCAGCAGGCTGAAACACGGATATTTAAAGCTGTTTTCCCTAATACCACTAATCATTATGATACCTTGTTTGGCGGCACGGCCATGCATTTGATGGATGAAGTAGCCTTTATTACCGCTACCCGTTTCACCCGCAAGCGGGTAGTTACCGTATCGTCAGACCGGATAGATTTTACCCGGCCCATACCTGCAGGAACCATTATTGAACTGATTGGCAAGGTAAGCCATATTGGTAACACCAGCATGAAGGTGCTGGTAGAGATTTTTATTGAGGAAATGTATTCGGATGTGCGTGATAAGGCAATTACCGGCACATTTACGTTTGTAGCTATTGATGAGCATAAGCACCCGGTCAGCGTAATATAGGATTAGTGAAAAGAATGATGAGCTGTGAAATTTCTTACGCTGCCAAATCTGTTTTCAGTATATGAGAATGCCTTGTTAAAGCTGCAATTTCACATAGTAAAATATTTTTGGTCTACAGCAATGCTAACACCTCCCTGATGTGGGTAATGCTTTTAAAGCGGTCGTTATTAATTTGCCCCTCTACCTGCTCATGCACCCAGGTAATATGATAGGGGATATGAATGGCATGGCCGCCCGCATTCAATACCGGCAACACGTCCGACTTCAGGGAATTGCCGATCATCAGCAGTTCATCCGGCTGAATATCAAGATGTTTCATTAGCTTCAAATAGCTGGCTTCATCCTTATCGGCCATTACCTCAATATGATGAAAGTAATGCCCTAAGCCTGATTTCCGCAGCTTCCGTTCCTGATCAAGCAAATCGCCTTTGGTAGCCACCACCAGCCGGTATTTATCCTTAAGGGCAGTTAATACGTCCTCCACGCCGTCCAGCAGTTCTATAGGCTCATCCAGCAGCTGTTTGCCCAGCGTTAAAATTTGTGCAATGGCCTGCGCGCTGATGGTACGATCCGAAACCTGCAGCGCGGTTTCAACCATGGATAGCACAAAGCCCTTTACGCCATAGCCATAAAGCGGCAGGTTATCGAGCTCGGTTTTCAGCAAGCTGCGCTCTAAATCATGCAGAGGCAGGTATCCGCTCAGCAGGCTGCAGAATTTTTCCTCAGTTTGCCTGAAATAGGGTTCATTTACCCACAGGGTGTCGTCGGCATCAAAGGCTATCACTTTGAAAGGCATAGAAGCATCCGGTATTTTATACAATGATAGCTATTACTGCGGCATAAATCAGCAGCCGGGCTTTGATTTGCGTAACAAATACGGTTATGTCTTCTGCTTCTTTTTGTGGGCTGCCGGAAACAGCACATTATTCAGTATCAGCCGGTAACCCGGCGAGTTGGGATGCAGCTTTAAATCAGTAGGCGGGTCGCCCACGGCATGCTGATAGTCTTCGGGATCGTGTCCGCCATAGAAGGTCCATTGCCCCTTGCCGTAATCGCCATGTATATAGCGGGCTTCATTGGCTGTTTTCATTTCGCCCATCACGGTTACATCAGGTTTCAGCAGCGCCTTGTTGAAGGCGGTAGTAAGCCCCATAAAACCCTTGATGATTTTATCGTGGTTTTGTGTGAGCATACTGGGCACTACGTCCCACTTGGCCGAAAAATCAAACAGACTAAAAAAATCCTGCGTACGCTCCACCTGCCGGGTGGCCGTTACATCAATATTGCTGAACTGGTGCGATATCGGGTTGCGATCCAGCGTAAAATTCTGAAAGGCGAATGTTTGTGCAAAGTCGAGCCTGGCCTGGGCATCAGGGTCGGCGCCATCGCCGTCAAACATACTTTCGCAAATATCGGTACTGCCGGCAGCCAGGGCAACATCCAGCGTTTCTGTACCCGAGCACATGGCAAACAAAAACCCGCCGCCGGCACAAAACTCCCGGATGTGCTGCGCTACGGCCAGTTTCATTTTTGATACCTTGGCAAAACCCAGCTTGTGCGCCAGGGCTTCCTGCCCCTTTATATCATCTAAGTACCAGGGCGCATAGCGGTAGCTGCCATAAAATTTACTGTACTGCCCGGTAAAATCCTCATGATGCAGATGCAGCCAGTCATACTTGGGCAGGTCGCCTTTAATCACTTCCTCATCGTAAACCAAATCATAGGGTATCTCCGCATATTTGAGCACCAGCGTAACGGCATCATCCCAGGGCAGTTTGTTTTTGGGCGAATACACGGCCATTTTAGGCGCCTTCTGTAACTTTACCACATCCATGTTCACTGATGGGTCGCTGATTTCGGTTATAATCCGGCTGGCTTTGGCATCGGCCAGCACCTCATAGCTCACGCCGCGTATTTTGCATTCGCTCTCTGTGTCCTGATTGTAACCCATCATGAAGCTGCCGCCCCGGTAGTTGAGCAGCCAGCTTACTTCCTGATTATTCTTGAGTACCCGGTAGGCAATGCCATAAGCCTTAAGGTGATCCTTCTGTTCCTCATCCATCGGGATAAGGATAGAGGCAGCCCGGCAGCTCCAGCTGAGCAGCAGCAGCACAGGTATTAATAATACTTTAAAAGATGGTTTCAATAGTTTTGTGTAACTGGCCAAATAACCATGATGCTTATTGTAAGCACCATGATACTCAAAGGTAACGAATATTTAACCCGGCTATTATGAACGATTAAAGTTTAGGCAAATCAGGGTAAATCATTAACTTTGCATTCTTAATTTTAAGCAATACAATCATGAGCAAAGCAATAATAAAAACTGAAAAAGGCGACATGACCGTTCAGTTTTATGACAAGGATGCCCCTAATACCGTAGCTAACTTTTTAAAGCTGTCCAAAGAAGGCTTTTATAATGGCGTTACCTTTCACCGTGTTATTCCAAACTTTGTTGTTCAGGGCGGCGACCCTACAGGTACAGGCGCAGGCGGACCCGGTTACAAGATTGATTGTGAGCTAACCGGCGAAAACCAGTATCACGACCGCGGCGTACTTTCCATGGCTCATGCCGGCCGTAATACCGGCGGCTCGCAATTTTTTATTTGCCACAGCCGGGCTAATACCGCTCACCTCGACCGCAACCATACCGTGTTTGGTAAAGTGGTAGAAAATGTTGATGTAGTTGATGACATCCGCCAGGGCGACAAAATTCTGGGCGTTGAAGTAATTGAGGAATAAGTTTTTAGACAAGTGGCGTGTGCCCGGAAACCGGTAATCAGTACATCCCGTTAAAGCTGATAGGGGATGATCATTCATTCTTACCGGCTGCCGGTCACTCAACACTGACAACTGATAAATACATGAATTTACAAGGAATTGTAGCGGTATCGGGCAAACCAGGTTTGTGGAGGGCGCTGGCCCAGAACAAAACCGGTTTTATTCTGGAAAGCCTGGACGAGAAGAAAACCAGACTGGTGGCCAACCTGAGTACAGCCAAACTTGCTGCGCTGGATGAGATAACCCTGTTTGGCAATGAGGAAGATATGAAGCTGACTGATGTTTTTGAAAACATTAAGCAAGCCGGCAATGCGCCTGATGCCAAGGCCGACGGCAAAACGCTTCGCACTTATTTCAGGGAGGTGGCTCCTGATCATGATGAGGAGCGGGTGTACCCTTCTGACATGAAAAAGGTGCTCACCTGGTATAATCTACTAAAAGATATGCCGGTTTTTAATGAACCTGCGCCCGAAGCCGGCGCTGTTACCGTACCGCTGGCTGCAGAGGAAACAAAGGAAGCTGAATAAATTATCTGGCTTCCCTTGTTTTAACAGTTCCTTACATCTGAATCTCAATGTTGATGTTATGCAGGCGTTAATTAAGGATAATTTTGCACAAATACAGCATTTAATGCGCTTGCACAAGGTAGAACGTGCTTACTTGTTTGGCAGCGCAGCTCGTAATGCTATGGGCGTTGACAGTGATGTGGACTTTGTTGTACGCTTTACTGATCAACTTGATTTTGAGGATTACAGCGACAATTATTTTGGTTTATTATACGCCTTGCAGCAACTGCTTAACAGAGATGTTGAGTTAGTGGCTGAGGAAACTCTGAGTAACCCATATTTACTTGAGAGCATAAACCAGAGTAAGGTGCCTGTTTTAT
>CAXTAP010000053.1:0-4057 GCA_964241965.1 uncultured Mucilaginibacter sp. | reverse complement strand
TTATGCTGAACGCACTGCTCGTTGCTTAGCTCAGGCTCGAAGGTGCAGTGGCCGATGTCTAAATGTTCGAGGCGGTGGCGTAAATCGTGCTTCAGGCGTTCAAAGGCCGTCATCTGTTCCTCATTTACCACAATATGGGCGGTTAGGGCATTTTCCGTTGTGCTCAATGCCCAAACGTGCATGTGGTGAACGCCCAATACACCCTTAGCTTTCAATAACTCGGTGCGTATCTTGTCAACATTCAGCTCTTTGGGCACACCATCCATCTCCAGGCGGATGCTGTTCATCAGCAGGCTCCAGGTACCGGTGATAATCACAACAACAATAATCAGGCTAACGGCGCTATCAAGCCAGTACCAGTGCGTAAAGTAAATTACCACGCCCGAAATTACCACGCCTAATGATACCAGCGCATCAACCGCCATATGCAGGTAGGCGCCGCGTACGTTCAGGTCCTTTTCCTTATCTTTTTGAAATAGCCAGGCGGTGATACCATTGATGCCGATACCTAATAAGGCTACCCAGGCAACCGTGCCGCCCGCAATAGGCTCGGGGTGCGTAAAGCGGATTACGGCCTCATAGGCAATGATGATGATAGACGCTAACAGGATAACCGCATTGAGCAGGGAGACGATAATGGTGGAGCGTTTGTACCCATAAGTGTATTTATTGTTGGCCTGCACTTTGGCCAGTTTAAATGCCAGCAGCGCCAGCGCCAGGCTGGCTACATCGCTCAGGTTATGGCCGGCATCGGTAAGCAGCGACAGCGAATGGCTGGCAAAGCCTACAACGGCCTCAACAATTACAAAGGCTGAATTCAGGATGATGCCGATAATAAAGGCAGTATTCAGATGATCGAGCTTAGGAGCATGATCATGGTGATGATGACCGCCATGCGAATGGTCGTGACCGATTGACATGCTGCAAATTTACAAAATTTGCAGCTATAACAGGCATTGCGCTGAATATGCAATGCTGGTTTGCATGAGCAGCACTCGAAAATGTTTTACTGGTGATGGTAAGGTTCGCCTTTGATAATGGTAAAGGCCCGGTACAGCTGCTCAGCAAAGAACAGGCGCACCATTTGATGCGAAAACGTCATGCGCGACAGGGATATCCGCTCATTGGCCCGCTCATATACTGATGAATCAAAGCCATACGGGCCGCCGATGATGAATACGAGGCTCTGCACTGCGCCAACCTGCTTGCGGTTCAGGTATTCGGCAAACCGGGGCGAAGTAAGCTCTATGCCGTTTTCATCCAGCAGCAGTACATAATCCGTACTGCTGATTTTCTTTAAAATCAGCTCTGCTTCCTTTGCTTTTTGCTGCCCGGCGGTAAGCGATTTAGTATTTTTAATTTCGGGCAGGTCAATTACATCCAGCCGGGTATAATGCTTCAGGCGCTGCAAATATTTTTCAATGCCGGTTTTCAGCCAGCCTTCCTCTGTTTTACCTACCATAAGCAGCGTAATCTTCATAGCAGCAAAATAACATATAATCACGCCGGCAACAAAGTGAATTAATTATGCAGTATGCTCTTGCCTGGTAACAGGGAATATTTTCATCCCAGGCAGGATCTAAGTGCGGATCATCTACCCCCAGAAAAACAAAAAAGGCTCCCGGTAATACCGGGAGCCTGCTGATCAATTAAATCAAAAAAAGAATGCCTTACCGGCTGCCGCCGCCGCTGTTGCCTGCCGGGGCACCACCGCCATTGCCGGAGTCGCCCTGCTTCAGGTCGTCATTGTTAACGCCCTTTTTATTTTGCTGCGGGTTGCTGAAACTCAGCTTGCCAAAGCTATAGCTGAAGGTAACCCCAAATGACCGGAACGGAAACGCCGTTGAACTGGCTTGCGTAAAGGTTGGGCTGCTGATATTCTGATTAAAGTACTTGTATTTAGAAAACGGCTGCACCGTGTTAAAGCCGATAGAGGCCTTTTTATTGGCAAACTGTTTCTTTAACCCGAAGGCATAAATGCCAAAGGCAGGATTAGTACCCTGTATAGTACGGCGGGCAGAATTATCAAAGCCGAAAGCCTCTGCTATGATGCCATGCTTTAACTCAAAGGAGGCGCTGCCAAAGGCTGAGTACTGAAAATAAGTACCTGTTTTGCTGGCATCATTCTCTAAAAAGCCTGATGGGGTAGGGCTGTAGGTAAAGCCGTTAAGGCTGGCCCGCAAGGTTAAAATTTTAAACAGACTCACTGAACCGAAAGCACTGGCGCCTAAAGAATTATTGGTACCTACGTTGGTATAAATAGTACGGGTGGCATTCACAGGAGCTTTGTTTATGGTATCAACAATGGGATTGGCAATACCTTCAATTAAATTACCAGTGTGCTTGTAATATACTGAGAAATTCAGGACTGATGATTTGATAAAAGTATTATAGTTCAACTCTACCGTTTGCGAGGTTTCAGGCCCCAGGGTTGGATTACCCTGGCTTTGGCTTTGAATATTGCTGCGGTTGATAAACGGGTTTAAGAATGTTAAACTTGGCCTTTGTATTCTCTTGCTATAAGTAAGCTTGATGGTCTGACTCGGAGTCAGCATCTTTTGAATAGTAAGGCTTGGTATAAATGTATTATAGTTTTGTGTAAAGGGAGTTAAAGTCTGATAATTGCTGGTGCCGTTACTATCGCTTTGATAAGGATTTTGCGGATTGCCTTTGATGGCAGTATTTTCAAACCGGCCGCCTGCTAAGATGGAATAGCTTTTAGGCAGCGTAAAGGTTAACACGCCGTACCCTGCATAAACATTCTGATTATAATCGTACAGGTTTGAATTAAGGGCGTCTCGCGTAAAGAATGAGCCTTCATAATCCGTATTAAAAATATCATAATTACTGTTGATGCGGCGCTGAATGGTTTTGCCGCCGGCCTCAACCTTTAATAATTTACTTACCGGCAGGGTGTAATCTACCTGTAAGGTATATTCGTTATTGGTTCCGTCGTTGTCGCCATTCTGGTTGGGGTTAACAGCCGTATAACGGTTTTGATAATCTGTATTGGCTACGCTGTGGCTCCACTGGCCTGATATATCCAGTTCTTCGCCTTCCTTTTTAAACTTGCGGGTATAGTCCACATTCCAGTCAAAGCCGCCAAAGTGGTTATGTGACTTGGTGAAGCCGGTGTACATCTGGCTTAATGCAGGATCGGTAAAATTAGTCTGGCTATAGTTACCGGTACCATTTGTATTAAAGCCGCCTTCGTTCAACCTGAAGGTAGTATTCAGGCTGTTATAGCTGTTAAACTCATACCCTGCATTTACGGAGCCGATAACGCCGTAACGCTTTATCTTGCTTTCGCTTACATTATGATTTTGTATGGTGTTATTATGCGCTGCGGTGTTATCCTTCAGGGTTTGGTCGAACGTGGTAATGCTGGTTTGCGGCCAGGTAAGGTTTCCGCCAATGTTTGCCGACAAGCTGAACCGGTTATGATTATAATTAATGTTAGCGTTGCCATTGTTTTGCCGTGTACCGATGCCGCCGCTTACAGAGCCGCTCAGGCCGGAAACATTTTTTTGCTTGGTAATGATGTTGATAATACCGGCCGTACCTTCGGCATCATACTTGGCCGACGGCGAGGTGATCACCTCGATACTTTTGATCTGATCAGCCGGAATGGTTTTCAGCACATCAGATAAACTGGCGGATACCGCACCCGACGGCTTGCCATTAATTAATACCCTCACATTCTGGTCGCCGCGCAGAGATACGTTACCATTAATATCCACCGCTACCAGCGGCACCTTTTGCAGCACGTCGGTTGCATTACCGCCGGAAGAGGTAATATCCTTCTCGGCATTATACACAATTTTATCAATGCGGCTTTCTACCAGCGGCGTTTTGCCGGCAATAACAACTTCCTTTAAGTTGCGGTTATTGGCAGCAACCAGTACCCGGCCCAGGTTAATATCAGGCTTGCCGGGCGTTGTGGTTACCGGATCAATGGTTTTGGTGTGATAGCCAATAAAGGCAACGGTAATTTTATAACTGCCCGGATGAATATTGTCGATTTTAAAACCGCCCCTGGCATCGGTTACCACGCCAT
>CAXTAP010000052.1:0-22829 GCA_964241965.1 uncultured Mucilaginibacter sp. | reverse complement strand
GGAGTTTCTGGCCGATGCCGTAGTCTATACGGAGGGTGAGGCCCTTTTCCACATCAAAAAAGTAGCGCAGGCCGCCGCCGTAGTCGGGCTTCAGGCCGTTAAAATCAAAGCTGCTATGAAATACTTCGCCGGTGGCGGCAAAGCCGTCCAGGCCAAAGCGGTCGGTTACGCGGTAGCGCAGCTCGGCCTGGCCGGCTATAAAGTTACGGTCGCGGTAGCGGCCGTTGTAGTAGCCCCGCATCAGCTCATCACTGCCCAGCGCCGGCAGCAGGTAAAAGGGCGATTGCCCGCCCAGCAAATTCTGGTTCTGTATATCCAAGCCCAGCACCAGGCGCTTAGCCAGCGGTATAAACTGCGAAAACTCTATATTGAAAAAAGCGCCTTCGTAACGGTTGGCCATACCAACGCCGTGCATCACGTTCAGGTAGCTGGTAACCAGGGTGCCCTTGGTGGTATAGGTATTATTATTCCGGCTGTCGAACGTCAGGCTCGGGCCAGCAAGCAATCCGGCACCGCCCTGTGGATATTGTACGGCAGCGCTGTTAAAAATACCGCCCTGTTGCTCATCGCGGTAGCGGTAATTATAGCCGCCCAGTACATAGCCGATGTACAGGTACCGGCCCAGCCGCTTTTCCTCCCCGAAATTCAGTTTAAGGCGTTTTTCGCTTACCCGGTCGCGGTTTGCCTTAAGCGTGTTATTGCCGATACCGTAAAAATCGAACGGAAAATTAATATAGCTTACAGCGACCGAGTAATGCGTTGTATTGCCGGGCGCCCAGTAGCTGCTGCTGAGGCTGAGGTGCTGCTGGTGTTTGGTGGTAACGGAGGCATAGCCAAAAATATTAGATACCCGGGTACTGCGGTATGCCGTATCGCTATAAAAGGAATACAGGGCCGAGGCGCCCAGTTCAACACCGGTTTCGGGCGCAGAGCTGAATACCGGCAGCAGGAAAAAGCTGGCCTTCCGGCTACTGTATTTATCCAGAAGCATTCGCCTGATAAATTTCGGTAAGCGGGGCTGCGCCTGTGCTGCCTGTAAACCTGCAATCAGTATCAGTAGTGATAATACTTTTTTCATGCGTAAATTCAGGGCGCTAAGATAGAAGCATTCGGCGCTGTACCCGCGCACATTCGGGATTTTCTGATTTAGAGCCGCGTTTCGGGCAAAAACTCTATTTTTGCGCCTGATTAAATATGCACTTCATGAGCACTATTAGAGGACCCATATCACGGTTTATAGAAAAAAACTACCTGCACTTTAACGCGGCCGCCCTGATGGATGCAGCCAAAGGTTATGAAACCCACTTGCTGGAGGGCGGTAAAATGATGGTTACCCTGGCCGGCGCCATGAGCACCGCCGAGCTGGGCATCAGCCTGGCCGAAATGATACGCGAAGATAAGATTGCCATCATCTCCTGCACCGGCGCCAACCTGGAGGAAGATATTATGAACCTGGTAGCGCATTCACATTACAAGCGGGTGCCGCATTACCGCGACCTGAGCCCGCAGGATGAATGGGATTTGCTGGAGAACCACTACAACCGGGTAACGGATACCTGCATCCCGGAGGAGGAGGCTTTCCGCCGTTTGCAAAAGCACATTTATCAGATCTGGAAGGACGCTGATACCAGGGGAGAACGCTATTTTCCGCATGAATTTATGTATAAAATTCTGCTGAGCGGTGAATTGGAGCAGTACTATGAAATTGACCCGAAAAATTCATGGATGCTGGCCGCTGCCGAAAAAAACCTGCCGATTGTGGTGCCGGGATGGGAAGATTCTACTATGGGGAACATCTTTGCCTCCTATGTAATCAAGAATGAAATTAAGCCGGCAACCATGAAAAGCGGCATAGAATACATGGCCTGGCTGGCCGACTGGTATGTAAAAAATTCAGGCGGCAGGGGCATAGGCTTTTTCCAGATAGGCGGCGGAATTGCCGGCGATTTTCCGATTTGCGTGGTGCCCATGCTGTACCAGGATATGGAAATGGAAAACATCCCGTTCTGGAATTATTTTTGCCAGATATCTGACTCTACCACTTCCTACGGTTCCTACTCAGGGGCAGTTCCCAACGAAAAAATAACCTGGGGCAAGCTGGATATCAATACGCCTAAGTTTATCGTGGAATCTGACGCTACCATTGTAGTGCCGCTGATATTTGCCTGGCTGCTAAAACAATAATTTAACTGTGCAAATTTTATTTGCATAGCAGTTAATCAATTTTCTTTCCGATTTGTTAAATAGCCTTTAAAACAGTACTTAAAGGCTATTTTTCTATTAGTTTAGAACGATTATAAATTGTTCTTACGTGTCACTAATTTGTCAGCCATACTGTAATAAGTTTTACTTTTGTGGACTGAAAAGTGAAGCGGATTTGCATTTTTTTTCAGTGTTTTTATTATAAAATATATAATTATTTAGCATAAATATACTTTATGAGAAATATCTCATTAATTTTTAAACAGTTATCCCGGTCAGTACTCTTGCTTGCCGGTTTAGCTGCTACTACACTAACTGCCCGTGCAGCGGGCGACCCTGCCAAGGGCGAAGCCTTGTTCAAAGCCAACTGTACATCGTGCCATAAAATAGATGTGCGGATGACCGGCCCTGCCTTGGGCCCGATCATCTCTTCGGAAACTGATGATAAATGGTTAACCAAATGGATACAAAATAACCAGGCACTTATTGCAGCTAAAGACTCGAAGGCGCTGGCCATTTACAATCAGTTCAATCAGGCCGGCATGAGCGTATTCACCAACTTAAGTGATGGTGATGTTGCCAATATCATTGCCTACGTGCGTGATGACTGGAAGAAGCTGCAGGCTGCACCCGCAGCAGGCGGCGCTGTTAAAGGCGGTGCACCGGCAGAAGAGGGCCCGAGCGATTTAGTAGTATGGGGTTTAATCGGAGTTATCGTTGTAGCTTTTATCGTTATCCTGGTACTGAACCGTGTTATCGGCACGCTGGAGCGCCTGCTGTTAAAGAGAAGCGGTACTGAGCTGCTGACTGATGATGAGGATAATGCCGAAGAAAAGGAAAAGGCAGCCGCTGTCAGGGCTGAACGCCTGGCTACCGTTAAAAAGTTAGCCAAGAACAAGAAACTGGTATTCTTTGTCATTGTATGCGGTACCATTGCCCTGGGCAGCTGGAGCTGGGTAACCATGTGGGAAACCAACGTTCACCAGGGCTATCAGCCTGTACAGCCCATTAAGTATTCGCACGAGCTGCATGCCGGCGTAATGCGCATCAACTGCCAGTATTGCCATACCGGCGCTTATAAGGGCAAAATTGCCAACATTCCATCACTGAATATCTGTATGAACTGCCACAAGGTGGTAAAAACGGAATCCCCGGAAATTCATAAAATCTATGATGCCCTGGGTTACGATCCGTCCACACAAAAGTACGACAGCACCAAGGCCAAGCCGATACAGTGGGTGCGTATCCACAACCTGCCTGATTTTGCCTACTTTAACCATGCGCAGCACACTAAGGTGGCAGGTATTGAATGCCAGCGCTGCCACGGCCCTATCCAAACCATGAAAGAGGTGTACCAATATTCACCGCTTACCATGAAATGGTGTATTCAGTGCCACAAGCGTACTGAAACAGGTTACAAGGGCAACAAATACTATGATAACATGATAGAGGTACACGAGCGCCTTAAACGCGGTGAAAAAGTTACTGCTGCTGCCCTGGGCGGTTTAGAGTGCGGTAAATGCCACTATTAATAAATTAAAACTTAGCAATTACAGTTTATATAGCTTAAATGGACAGCAATAAAAAATACTGGAAAGGTTTAGACGAGCTAAACAGCACACCGGAGTTTGTTGAACTAAACAAAAACGAGTTTGCCGAGTCTCTGCCCATGGAAGAGATACTGAGCGGAAGCGGCCTGTCTGCCAAAACTCCCCGTCGTGATTTCCTGAAAACACTGGGCTTTGGTATAGGCGCGGTTTCACTCGCTGCCTGCCAGAAAGTGCCGGTACATAAATCCATACCTTACTTAATAAAGCCGGAAGAAGTAACTATTGGCGTATCCAATTATTATGTGTCCAGCTACGACGGCCATGCCATTCTGGTAAAAACACGTGAAGGCCGCCCTATTAAAATAGAAGGCAACCCGAACGATATATTAGCCGGAGGCGGCGTTACTGCGCAAACCCAGGCTTCGGTACTTGATTTATATGATTCCAACCGCCTGAAAGGCCCCATGCAGGATGGCGGCGACGCAGCCTGGAGCCAGTTAGACAGCTTTGTAAAGGGCGAATTAGCTGCCATTAAAACCGGCGGTAAAAAAATACGAATCATTTCATCCAGTATCAACAGCCCGTCAACCCTGGGCGTTATTGCTGATTTTGTTGCTGCTTATCCAAACACCAAGCATATCAATTACGATGCGGTATCTTATACCGGCATCATTCAGGCCAATCAAAACAGCTTTGGCGAGGCGGTGCTGCCGCAATACCGCTTTGATAAGGCTGATGTAATTGTAAGTTTCGGCGCTGATTTTCTGGGTTCATGGCTGTCACAGGCGGCACAGATGCGCCAGTACACGGCCAACCGCAGCTGGAAGGCGCTGGAAAGCAAAAAAATGTCGCGCCATATTCAGTTTGAAACCGGCATGAGCGTAACCGGCAGTAATGCCGATGTGCGCATCCCGCTGAAACCGTCTGAGGAAGGCATCGCTATCATCAGCCTGTACAACGCTATATCAGGCACTGCGCTGCCGGGTTCTAAAAAGCTGGGCACCGCTGCCGATAATGCCGTTACCCTTGCCGCTAAGGAACTGGTAGCTGCCAAAGGCCGTGCTTTGGTAGTGGCCGGCTCCAATGATGTAGCTACGCAGATACTGGTTAATGCCATTAACTCCCTGCTGGGCAGCTACGGCGCTACCATTGACCTGGATAACCCCTCGCATCAATATGCCGGCAATGATGCCGGGTTTGTGGAGTTTGTGAACGAGATGAACCGCGGCGAGGTGGATGCTGTTTTCTTTATGGGTGCCAACCCGGTTTATGATTATTACAAAACAAAGGAGCTTACGGCTGCGCTGAAAAAGGTGCGCCTGCGTGTTTCGTTCAATGATTATAATGACGAAAGCTCATCCCAATGCAACATTGTAGCGCCAACCAGCCATTACCTCGAAAGCTGGGGCGATGAGAATGCGGTAGAAGGCTATTATACCATTGTTCAGCCCACCATTAACCCGGTTTATGATACCCGCAAGGCAGAGCAAAGCCTGCTCATCTGGTCGGATAATGCGGTAAAGGATTATTATACCTACATACGCAACAACTGGATGAAGACGCTGCTGGGCGCGGGCGGCCTATCGGGCCAGCAGGGCTGGGAAACGCTGCTGCAAACCGGCTTTGTAAAGGCTGCCGATAAACCGGCCGGCACTTATACCTTCAGCCACGAGCTGAGCGCTGTTGCACAAACCATCCTGTCGCACAGCAATGAACTGTCCAGCGGCAATAAAATTGAACTACAGCTTTACCAGAATGCTACGGTGAAGGATGGCAAGCGGGCCAATAATCCCTGGCTGCAGGAATTGCCCGAACCGGTATCAAAGGTAACCTGGGATAATTTTGCGGCTATGTCCATCACCACAGCCGAAAAGCTGGGTTATGAGGAGGGTGATGTTATTACCATCAGCGCCAACGGCTATGCCATTGATCTGCCGATATTATTGCAGCCCGGCCAGGCGCAAAATACTATTTCGGTTGCGGTGGGTTACGGCCGTACCAAGGCCGGCAAGGTAGGGGATGAGGTAGGCCGTAATGCTTATCCTTTCTATACTTTCCGTAACGGTACTTTCCAGACTTCCATTCCGGCTGATATCAAAAACAGCGGCAATGAACGCGTTATCCTGGCCCAGACTCAAACACATAGTTCATTTGAGGGCAGGGACAGCATCATTAAGGAAGCCACGCTGAAGGAATACATCAAAAATCCGGCAGCAGCTACCGAAAAAGGCGGAGAAGACAAGAAGACGTATAGCCTTTGGGATGAGTACGATCGCCCGCAGTACAATTGGATGATGGCGATTGACCTGAACGCCTGTACCGGCTGCGGCGCCTGCGTGGTTGCCTGCGTTGCTGAAAATAATATACCGGTAGTAGGCCGCGATGAAGTGCGCCGCCGCCGTGAAATGCACTGGATACGCATTGACCGCTACTACAGCTTTGAGGATGGCAAGGGTAAAATGGATGTTACCCGTGAAAAGGAAATCAATAAGCTGACCAATTATGATAATGTATCGGTAGTTTACCAGCCGATGCTTTGCCAGCATTGCGACCATGCGCCCTGCGAAACGGTTTGCCCGGTACTGGCCACCACCCACTCATCCGAAGGGTTGAACCAGATGACCTATAACCGTTGCGTAGGGACCCGCTATTGCGCCAACAACTGCCCTTACAAGGTGCGCCGCTTCAACTGGTTTAATTACTGGAACGACTCGCGCTTTGAAAACTACATGCAGAATGACTATACAGAGCTGGTGCTGAACCCTGATGTTACCACCCGTTTCCGCGGGGTAATGGAAAAATGCTCTATGTGCGTGCAGCGCATCCAATCCGGCAAGCTGAAAGCCAAAATGGAAAAACGCCCGATGAGGGACGGCGAAGTTAAAGTGGCCTGCCAGCAAACCTGCCCTGCCAACGCTATTGTGTTTGGCAATGCCAATGACCCTAACTCAGAAATATCCAGGGCGCTGAAGAGCGAAAGAACATATTATGTGCTTGAAGAGTTAGATACTAAACCAGGTATCGGTTACCAGGCAAAAATCAGAAACATTACTGAACAAGAGGCTTAAATTTAAACAAAGAGATTAAGATATGGCATCTCACAGTGAATCAATAATCAGGGAACCGTTAATCACGGGCAAAAACATTACGTATGCCCAAATTACCAATGAGGTACTCAGCCCTGTTGAAAATATGCCCAACAAAGCCTGGTGGATTGGCTTTACCATTGCCTCCATGGCAGCAACGCTATGGCTGTTCGCCATCAGCTGGACGTTCTGGTTCGGCGTAGGCGAATGGGGGCTCAACAAAACCGTAGGCTGGGCCTGGGATATTACCGGTTTCGTATGGTGGGTAGGTATCGGCCATGCCGGTACGCTTATTTCAGCGGTACTGCTCATCTTCCGCCAAAACTGGCGCAACTCCATCAACCGTTCTGCAGAGGCCATGACTATTTTTGCGGTTATCTGCGCGGCTACTTACATTTTGGGCCATATGGGCCGCCCGTGGCTGGCTTACTTTACCCTGCCGCTGCCCAACCAATACACCCTGTGGGTTAACTGGAACTCAGCCCTGATGATGGACGTATTTGCCATCTCCACTTATTTTTCCGTGTCGCTGATTTTCTGGTACACAGGCTTGCTGCCCGATATTGCCACCATCCGCGACCGCGCCACCGGCCTGCGCCGCCGCATCTACTCTGTGCTGTCATTCGGCTGGACAGGCTCTGTTAAAACCTGGCAGCGTTTTGAAACCGTGTCATTAATTCTGGCTGGTATTTCTACGCCGCTGGTTCTTTCGGTACACACCATCGTATCCTTTGACTTTGCTACGTCACTGGAGCCGGGCTGGCATACTACCATCTTCCCTCCGTATTTCGTTGCGGGCGCTATCTTCTCCGGGTTTGCCATGGTGCAAACGCTGCTATTGATTACGCGCAAGGTACTGGGCCTGGAGAACTATATTACCATGTTCCACATCGAGTCCATGAATAAGATTATCATGCTGACCGGTTCTATCGTGGGTGTGGCTTATTTAACGGAGTTGTTTATTGCTTACTACTCACAAGTGGAGTATGAGCAGTATGCCTTTATCAACCGTTCAACCGGCCCGTACTGGTGGGCTTACTGGACTATGATGACCTGTAACGTAATTACGCCGCAGCTGTTCTGGTTTAAGCGCGTACGTACTAACATCCCGCTTTCGTGGGTATTATCCATCATTGTGAATATCGGTATGTGGTTCGAGCGTTTCGTAATTATCGTAACCTCCCTTCACCGTGATTACCTGCCTTCGAGCTGGGCCATGTTTTACCCAACCTGGGTTGATGTAAGCGTATTCATCGGTTCTATCGGCGTATTCTTTACCCTGTTCCTGCTGTTCATCCGGGTACTGCCTTCCATTGCTATGGCCGAGGTGAAGCTGCTGGTGAAAACTGCCAGCGAGCAATCCAAACTGAAGCTGATTGAATCCAACCATCTTGATAAATCTCAGGTGGATGCCTATAAAGAGTCGTTAACCAAGTACGACAGCGTTGAGCAGTCGGACTATGAAAGAGTATAACCATGAGCAGTACTAAATATATATTGGGCTTATTCGAAGATCCTGATGAAATGATGCACGGGATTGATGAGCTGAAAAAGAGCAGCATTCCGATTTATGACGTTTATACGCCGATGCCCATTCACGGCATTGAGGATAAGTTAGGCGTTAAGGAATCGCGCCTCGGCTATGCCGCCTTTTGTTTTGGCTGTTTGGGCGCTACCGTAATTTTCAGCATTGTATATTACACTCTGGTGCATGACTGGCCGATGAACATTGGAGGCAAGCCTAACTTTGCCATGCCGGATTTTGTTCCCTTCACCTTTGAGTGGACCATTCTTTTTACTGCATTCGGCATGGTATTTACCTTTTATGCAGCAACGCACCTGTTTCCGGGCCGTGCTCCGCGCGTGATGGATCTGCGTGCAACGGATGACCGCTTTGTTATCGCCATCAGCGCCAAGGGCAACACACCCCATGATGATATAACCCGGATATTAAAGGATGCCGGAGCCGTGGAAATAAAGCATAACGATAGAAAATATGTTAGCTATGAATAAAATGAAAATATTGGGTGCAACCGTGGTTACTATCGCTGCAACGTTGGTTATAACATCTTGCAAGGATAAGAGAAGCACAGGTTGGGAATACGCTCCCAATATGTATGAGCATATTGCTTATGAACCGGATCAGAAGAAT
This sequence comes from uncultured Mucilaginibacter sp., assembly GCA_964241965.1. Classification (GTDB taxonomy): domain Bacteria; phylum Bacteroidota; class Bacteroidia; order Sphingobacteriales; family Sphingobacteriaceae; genus Mucilaginibacter. The sequence goes on along the minus strand of CAXTAP010000052.1, from coordinate 13,839 downwards.
CCAAACTTTAAGGACGGAAAAACCGCACAGGTTCCGCCTACAGGCACTATTCCTATCGGTTTTGTACGCTTTGATTACCCCAATACCAGGGATGGCTATGAGCAGGCAGGCACTGCCGTAAAGAACCCGCTGACCCACAGCGAACAGAATTATGCAGAGGGCAAGGTATTGTTTGAACACTTTTGCACGCCATGCCACGGCTTTCAGGGCCAGGGCAACGGGCTGGTGGTACAGCATGGTTATCCTGCGCCGCCTTCTTACTCTAAGGGTCAGTCATCACGCGGCGGGGCCATGAAGGACCTGACCGACGGGAAAATTTATCACACACTTACTTATGGTGTAAATGCCATGGGTTCATATGCATCGCAGCTTGCACCCGAGGAGCGCTGGAAGATCATTATGTATGTTCACCATTTACAAACCTTATAATTTATACCTTGATGAGTACTCATAATCATACTATAGACGAAAGATTTGAATTTGCCGGCAAGGCCAAATCATGGAGCTTAATTGCTGTTGTGATTGGTGTTGCAGGCATATTGTACGGATTTTTAATGAACCATACAGAAAGAACTTTTGCCAATCTGCTTCTCATGGGTTACTATTTTGCCTGTGTATGTCTGGCCGGCGTATTTTTCTGCGCCTTAATGTACGTGGCGCAGGCCGGCTGGTCGGCCTCTTTAATCCGGATACCACAGGCTTTTGCCAGGGTTCTGCCTGTTGCCGCCGTGTTGTTGATTTTAATTATTACAGGGGGATTGTTCTGCAAGCATGAAGTGCTGGAAGACGGCAAGAAGGTAATGGAGCCTTATTTATACAGCATGTGGGCCAAGCCCGGCGTCACTACTGTGGGCAGCGCCACCTATGATGCTAACGTGGCCGGCAAATCTGCCTTCCTGAACAAAGGCTCATTTTATATTATGCTGGTGGTTTTTTTAGGGCTGTACAGCATATTCGGTACGCAGCTGGTTAATTTCTCTAACAATGAGGATGTTATCGGCGGCATGGCGAATTATGATAAAAGCTTCAAGTACTCTGCCATATTCCTGGTCATATTCGGCTTTACTTTTCCCATTTTCGCCTTTGGCACCATCATGTCATTAGAGGCCCACTGGTATTCTACCATGTTTGGCTGGTATAATTTGATGGCTATGTTTGTAAGCTCACTGGCCATTATTGCCTTAACCATTATCCTGCTGCGTGAGCAGGGCTACATGTCGTGGATCAACGAAAACCATTTGCACGATTTGGGTAAGATGATGTTTGGTTTTTCTATCTTCTGGACTTACTTGTGGTTTTCGCAGTTTTTCCTTACCTGGTATGCCAACCTGCCCGAAGAGGCCGTTTACTTTTACAGGAGATGGGAGCCGGCCTATAAATTCTGGTTCTGGTTAAATATATGCCTCAACTTTGTGGCCCCGCTGTTCATGCTGATGTCTCGCGATGCCAAGCGTCTGGCTAACCGCATGAAATGGACCGCCGTTGTTTTAATCATCGGCCACTGGCTGGATTATTACCTGATGATTATGCCGGGGACTGTAAAAAATGAGCGTGCCTTTGGTGTAGAGGAGCTGACCATATTTGTTGGATTTGCCGGATTGTTTGTGTTTCTGATGCTGAGCGCCCTGAGTAAATTTGACTCTCTGGTGCCAAAAAAACATCCGTTTTTGGAGGAAAGCCTGCATCACCACATTTAATTATCACTAAATTTGCGTTCTAATTAAGAATACCAAACCATTAAATAAAATGAGTTTCAAAAAACTTATAAATCTTAATAAATTCTTTTCGCTGCTGGCATTGCTGATGCTGAGCTCAACGTTACTGATGGCACAGACAACAAGCTCCAACAATACAGCTGTTACAGCCAACGGCGATACTACTGCGCAATCCGCAGGTATGTGGACCAGCGTGTGGTATTATGTATTGCTGGTGGTGTTACTATGCATAGTTGTAGGTATTGTTGGTAAAATATTAAAGGTTTATGATTTAACCTTACAGATACAAGGCAGAAAAAGCATCGACTGGAATAAAATTATGGCAATACTGTTCCTGGCATTTTTAGTGGCAGGCATTGCAGGCGTTTATTACTCGTTTGCCGTGCAGGGCAGCATGATTCTGCCCGAGGCAGCCTCCGCACACGGGAAAACCATTGATGCCATGTTCTGGACCACCTTTGGCATTACAATCATTGTGTTTTTCGCAACGCAGATTATGCTGTTCACCTTTGCCTACCTGTATCGCGGTTCTGCTGACCGTAAGGCTTATTACCTGCCGCATAACAATACTATTGAAAAGCTGTGGACTATTACACCGGCCATCGTGCTGGCAACTTTGGTTATCTTCGGCTTTTTTACCTGGAGAAAAATAACCAACACGGTAGATGCTAAAGGCGAACCCGCTTCGTTAAATGTAGATGTTACCGGGCACCAGTTTGCCTGGGAGCTGCGCTACCCCGGCCATGATGGTAAACTGGGTTTAAAAAATTACAAGCTGATAAGCGGAACCAACATTGTAGGAGTTGATTTTAAAGACCACAACAGCCTTGACGATTTACATGCCGATACGATGATGCTGCCGGTTAACAAATCGGTACGATTAAATATCATTGCCGAAGATGTAATTCACAGTGTGTACATGCCCAACTTCCGTGTTCAGATTAATGCGGTGCCGGGCCTGCCTACTTACTTTAAGTTTACGCCAACTATAACTACCGCTGAAATGCGCAACCGCTTAGATGATCAGACTTTTGACTATCACTTGTATTGCAACAAAATATGCGGCGGCAGCCATTACAACATGCAAAAGCTGGTTATTGTGGTTACACAGGCCGAGTACGAGAACTGGCTGGCCAGGCAGAAACCTTACCTGAATGACCAGTTGAAAAAGGAATTAAAGTTTGCTGATAATAAAACAACCAGGCCAACAAACGAACAAATCAGATTAGCATTAAATAATTAATTAAGATAATAAACGCTTATGTCAACATTAGCAGTTCAGGATCACGGGGTTGTACATCATGACGAAGGTCATGGTCACCATCACCACAAAGAAAGTTTTATAACCAAGTACATATTCAGCCAGGATCATAAAATGATTGCCAGGCAGTTTCTGATAACAGGGATTACCATGGCCGTTATTGCTATGCTGTTGTCCATCCTGTTTCGGATACAGCTGGCTTACCCTGATAAGGCTTTTCCGTTTCTGGAAACCCTGTTGGGTCGTTTTGCACCGGGAGGGCGGCTCGATTCCAACTTTTACCTGTCGCTGGTTACTATACATGGCACCATCATGGTGTTCTTTGTATTAACCGCAGGTTTGAGCGGTACTTTCAGTAATTTGCTGATACCTTATCAACTGGGTGCGCGCGATATGGCATCGCCCTTCATGAATATGCTGTCATACTACGCATTTTTGATTGCGAGCATTATCATGATGTCATCCTTCTTTGTACAAAAAGGCCCTGCCGGACCAGGCTGGACCATCTACCCGCCGCTTTCCGCTTTGCCAAAGGCAATGCCGGGTTCGGGCATGGGGATGACGCTGTGGCTTATCAGTATGGTGTTCTTTATTGCCTCGCAGGTAATGGGCGGTATCAACTATATCAGTACCATCCTGAACATGCGCACCAAAGGCATGGATTTATGGAAAATGCCGTTAACTATCTGGGCCTTTTTCCTTACCGCTATATTAGGTCTGCTTGCATTCCCGGTATTGGTTGCCGGTGTTGTTCTGCTGGTGTTTGACCGCAGCTTCGGTACTAGCTTCTACCTGTCGGACATTGTGGTTAACGGGCAGGTGATGAATTTCGAAGGCGGCAGCCCGATCCTGTTCCAGCACTTGTTCTGGTTCCTGGGCCACCCCGAAGTTTACATCGTAATTATGCCTGCCATGGGTATCGCCTCCGAAGTAATGGCTACCAATGCACGCAAGCCAATATTTGGTTATCATGCCATGGTTTATTCATTGATTGGTATTACGGTATTATCCTTCATTGTTTGGGGGCACCATATGTTTGTAACAGGTATGAATCCCTTTCTGGGCGGTGTGTTCATGATTACAACATTGATTATTGCCGTACCATCAGCTGTGAAAACGTTTAACTGGCTTGCCACGTTGTGGCGGGGTAACCTGCAGTTTACGCCGGCTATGCTGTTCGCTATCGGTTTGGTATCCTTCTTTATCTCAGGCGGTTTAACCGGTATTTTCCTGGGTAACGCTGCGCTTGATATCAACCTGCATGATACTTACTTTGTGGTAGCGCATTTTCACCTCGTAATGGGTTCGGCAGCTATATTTGGTATGCTGGCAGGTGTTTACCATTGGTTCCCGAAGATGTTTGGCCGCCTGATGGACGAGAAATTAGGGTATCTGCATTTCTGGCTGACCTTTATCGGTGCTTATCTGGTATTCTTCCCGATGCACTTCATGGGTCTGGATGGTGTTCCGCGCCGGTATTATGCCTTTACTGAAATTGAGCCGTTAAAACGCTGGTTATCAGTCAACGTATTTATTACCTGGTCGGCCATTATGGCTGCCGTGGCGCAGCTGGCGTTTTTGTTTAACTTTTTCTATTCTATATTTTTCGGTAAAAAGGCAACGCAAAACCCATGGCACTCTACCACGCTGGAGTGGACTACACCGGTTGAGCATATTCACGGTAACTGGCCGGGCGAAATACCAACCGTTTACCGCTGGCCTTATGATTACAGCAAGCCGGGAGCCGAGGCAGATTTTATTCCGCAAACTGTACCTTACTCGCAAACCATGAGTTCAAACCTTCCGCACGATTTTGAAGATAATGCAAGCGGTCTGGAGCAGCATAACCAATGGGTAAATACCCAAAAATCAAATGAAGAAGTAAAGTAATACTTGTTTTAGCTGATTGTTTAGGGTATCTGTACGGGATGTATTTCCCTGCACAGATACCCTAAATTTTTAGAAACGAATAATGATCAATCCATCCGCAAAAAGAAGATTTCAGCAGGTTAACCTCCTTACCATTATATCGCTTTTTGTTTTGATACTGGCAGGCGGCGTAGTACGCAGCAGCGGTTCGGGCATGGGCTGCCCTGACTGGCCTAAATGTTTCGGCCGTTACATTCCGCCAACGGATGCTGCAGAGTTACCCAAGGATTACAAGCAAAAGTATGTGGCCGGACGTGCTAAAAAAAATATGCGTTTTGCCAAAACCCTCGACTTGTTTGGTTACAGCGCACTGGCCAGCCGCATTCGGAACGACCAGTCTATTCTGATGCCTGAAGACTTCAACGCAACCCGTACCTGGACGGAATACATCAACAGATTAATTGGTGTGCTATCCGGCTTTGGCTTGCTGCTGACTGCGTTTTATTCATTCAGATTTTTAAGCAGTAAACCTTCTATTACTATATTAAGCGTGGCAAATTTATTGCTGGTCGGTTTTCAGGGGTGGTTAGGCTCTATTGTAGTATCTACCAATTTGCTTGCATGGGTAGTAACGGTACACATGCTGCTGGCGCTGGCTATATTGGCCATCAGCATCGGCACTTATCATCTTTCGCGGGTGCTGGATAAGCCCGATTTAAACAGAAACCGACTGATACTTGTAATAACCATTATAGCGTTAATAGTAAGCATAGTGCAGATTACACTGGGCACCGAAGTACGTGAACAGGTGGATGCTGTAGCCGGCCACATGGAGCAGCAGTACCGGGAGCAATGGGTAAGTCATGCCGGGCCTGTGTTTCCGCATCACCGGGATACAGCCATACTTGTATTGGTAGCTAATGTGATGCTGTATGCTTTGGTCAGGAAGCAATTTAGCCGCCATTCCATGCATCAGCAGCTGATGAGCTTCGTCTTCCTGCTTATTATGCTGCAAATTGTTACTGGTATTATCTTATCATATTGGGCGTTGCCGCCGGTAACGCAGGCCATACATATTGTGCTGGCCAGCCTGGTGTTCGGCGCTCAGTTCTATTTATTATTAAATTTATGGAAAACGTCATACAAAGTGGAGGCCGTTCGATGAGTTGGGGCGATTTGGTAAAGCTGATTAAATTCCGGCTGACTTTTCTGGTCGTTTTTTCAGCTTCCATATCTTTCCTCATCGGCAGCAAGGTAAACGGCCTGATTGTGTGGACCGACTGGCTGAAGCTGATTATCGGGGGCTTCCTGATCACCGGCGCTGCCAACGGCTTCAATGAAATTATTGAAAGGGACCTCGACAAGCTGATGACCCGCACCGCCGACCGCCCCTTACCCGCAGGCCGCATGACTAACGGGCAGGCCCTGATATTAAGTTTGGGCATGGGCATGGCCGGCACTTACCTGCTGGGCAGTTTAAATTTGCTTACCGGCTATTTATCAATTTTTGCCATTGTGCTTTACGCCTTTGTATATACGCCGCTAAAGCAAAAGTCGCCCGTTGCGGTGTTTGTTGGCGCTATACCTGGTGCGCTGCCTCCGCTTATTGGTTATGTAGCTGCCTATGGCCGTATAGATGCCATAGCGCTGGTACTGTTCTTTATTCAGTTTGTCTGGCAGTTTCCACACTTTTGGGCTATTGCCTGGGTACTGGATGATGATTACAAGCTGGCCGGTTTCCGGCTGCTGCCAACCGGTAAGCGCGACCTGCCCAGCGCAGCTGTAACCTTTATATTTACACTTATTTTACTGCCTGTAAGTTTATTGCCAACTATATACCGTTACGGTGGTTATTATGTAGGCGCAGTATCATTAGTGTGCAGCGTTATATTTTTGTATCAGGGCTTTGTACTGCTGCGCAGGCGCGACATTAAGTCGGCCCGGCAGCTGATGTTCGGTTCATTTATGTATCTGCCGGTGGTGCAGCTGATGTTTTTATTTGATTTTATCGGAAAGGTAAGGTAATGGCTTATTTACAGCAAGACAAGAATAAATTAAACTTGGCGCCCAAAAAATTCAACATGTGGATTTTTTTGGTAACATCCTTTATGTTTTTCGCGGCGCTGACCAGCGCTTTCATTGTTTACAGCGGCGGGCGCGGCCATGCTATGCAGATAAAGCTGCCCAACGCCTTTATTTACAGTACTACAGCCATTTTGCTGAGCAGTGTAACCATGTTTATGGCTTCCAACGCTGCCAAAAGACTACAGTTTGACAAGCAAAAGCTGTATTTATGGATAACTTTTGGGCTGGGCGTTGTATTTTTCATCGTCCAGATTTTTGCCTGGTACACATTGGCTTACCGCATGGGCGTGTATTTTATCAATCCTAATGCTACGCAATCTTTTATCTATGTGTTTTCAGGAATGCACCTGCTGCACATCCTGGCAGGCCTTGTACTGATTATGATTAGCCTGGCAGGTGCCTACGGCAGAAAGCCGCAGGCTATCAATTTATACCGCATGGAGATGTCCTCTATATTTTGGCATTTTGTGGATATTATATGGATATATCTCTATGTTTTTTTACTTTTGAACCAACATTAATAATTCTATAACAAGTACAGATGAGTACAGCAGCGGTATCACAAATAGATGAAGTAAAAACAACGCCTTGGTCGGGCGGAAAGTCGCCGTTCTCGGTAGAGTACGGCAAGATGATGATGTGGTTTTTCCTCCTTTCGGATGCGTTTACGTTTTCATCATTGCTGATGGCCTACGGTGCCCTGCGTTTCAGCGCCAATAGCTGGCCCGCAGCTGATAAGGTGTTTGAATCCGTACCGTTTGTATTAGAGCATGGCGCTCCGCTGGTGTTTGTGGGTTTAATGACTTTTATCCTAATTGTAAGCTCTGTAACTATGGTGCTGGGTGTAGAAGCCGGGCATCGCGGTGCACGCAAGGAAGTAGCCGGCTGGCTGGTTGCCACTGTAATAGGCGGACTGCTTTTTTTAAGCTGCCAGGCTTTAGAGTGGACGCATTTGCACAAGGATGGTTTTTGGTGGGGCAGCATCCCGAACAAGGAGATGCTGCAGGAATTTTTTGCCAAAACCGTTCCCTATGCCGATCAGCAGGTTTCGGCGCATCAGTTTGCCAATTTGTTTTTTACCATCACCGGTTTTCATGGTTTCCACGTGTTCAGCGGTGTAGTTATTAATATCATCATCCTGCTGAATGTTCTGGGCGGTACTTATGATAAACGCGGAAGTTACCTGATGGTTGAAAAAGTAGGCCTGTACTGGCACTTTGTAGATTTGGTTTGGGTATTTGTGTTTACCTTCTTTTACTTAGTATAAAAATATTTAATCTGATTTTGTTATGATGTCATCACAACCACATAAGGAGAACATGCAGGCTCCGGATCATGCCGAGCATGATACCATGAATAAGAAGAGGATCTGGAATGTGTTCTGGATTCTGCTGGGTATTACTGCGGTTGAATTCATTATTGCGCTGGTATTGGTACCCAAGCACATTTTGCCTATTAATTTAGCTAACCCTATTTATATTGTGTTAACGCTGGCTAAGGCTTTCTTTATTGTTGCCTACTTTATGCACCTTAAATTTGAAAAGATAGGTTTGGCTTATACTATATTAATACCCATCATCTTTATCATCGGCCTGATACTGGTATTAACCAACGAGAGCCATCACTGGGTGGATTTGCGCCTGTAATGAATAAGGCATTCAGTGCATTTAAAAAGATATTAATCCTGGTACTTATTTTAGCAGTACCAGGATTTTTGTATTATTTACTAACTGTAAAGGGCAAAAACAGATACAAGCCGCTTCCCATTTACGGGCCTAAGCAAGTGGCCAAAACCGGGCATACATTTCATGGAAGGTATATTCCCGACACTGTATATCATAAGCTGAGTGATTTTAGCCTGACCGACCAGGACGGCAATGCTGTTACCCTGAAAAACTTTGATCGCCGCATTACCGTAGTTAATTTTTTTTACACGCACTGCCCGTCAAACTGTATCCAGGTAACCGATTACATGGATAGCCTGGCGGTTAATTATGCCAAAAATGATTTGCTGCATTTTATCAGTGTTACGGTTAACCCGGAGCAGGACAATGCAGCCGCGCTCAAGCATTTTGCCGAGCGTTATAAAGCAAAGGCCGGTAAATGGCAGTTTTTAACAGGTGATACAGCACAGATTTATGAGCTGGCAAGAAAAGGATTTCTGGTTGATGCAGTTAAGGCCGGTAACGGCTTTATTTATAGCGATAAGATGATTTTAATTGATGCTGATAAGCGCATCAGGGGTTATTATACCGGAGCATCAATTAACGAAGTAATGAAGCTGAACGATGAAATCAAGGTACAGATTGCTGAGGAACTGCGAAAGATTAAAGCCCCGGAAATGTAATAATAAGTAACATGACTGATAAAATTATATTCCGCTTTATTGCGGGCATCTCCATATTCGTGTTTGCAGTAGTAGTGCTTTTGCTAAGCAAGGTTTTGCCGACACCCAAAACGCTGCCTTCATTTACTTATACGCTGCCGTTAATCAATGCCGTATTAAACGGAACCTGCAGTGTGTTGCTGCTTACTTCACTGTACTTTATCCGCAACGGTAATGTTACGGTACATAAGCGGCTTAATATCGTTACCTTTTGCCTGTCATCGCTGTTTCTGGTATTTTACATCGTCTTTCATTACCTGGCGCCCGAGACAAAGTTCGGAGATATGGATCATAATGGTATTTTGTCACCTGTGGAGAAGGCAAGGGCTGGCAGTGTCAGGTATGTGTATTATCTGATATTAGTTACACACATTATACTGGCAGCAAGTGTTTTACCGTTAATATTATTGAGCTTCTATCGGGGTTTACAGATGCAGGTAGAAAAGCATAAAAGGCTGGTAAGGTGGACGTTTCCTATCTGGTTTTATGTTACCGTTACCGGCGTTATTGTATATATCATGATTGCTCCCTATTATAAGCTCTGAAAATTCATTACCTAATATATTAAGATGAAAGCCATAAAAATATTCCTGTTTATTGCAGCATTTGCTATGCTGAGTTTAATAGTAACCGATGTTAAGGCGCAATGTGCCATGTGTTCGGCAACAGCCGAAGCCGGTACGCAGAACGGCAGCACCAAGGCCGATGGTTTAAACAATGGCATTGTTTACCTGCTGGCCGCGCCTTACCTGGCGGTGGCAGCCATCGGCTACATCTGGTACAAAAAATACCGCCGCAAGGATGTGGAGCTGAAAATGCGCGATGAAAAATTTCATTTAAATTAGTGCTGCTTACCCGCCTGCCTAAAACCTGTTAAAATGGCCAGAACATCAAAAGCGTGGGCAATATTTCATGGCAAGTGCCCCAAATGCCGCAGGGGTGATATGTTTGCCGGCGGTACCTACAACATTGGTTCAAACGGCATGAATGATCACTGTCCGCATTGCGGGTTTCATTTTGAGATAGAGCCCGGATACTTTTACGCGGCCATGTACGTAAGCTATGCGCTTAACGTGGCCGAAGCGGTAACCATTGCAGTTGCCACCTATATACTTACCGGCAACATGACTTCTCCCTGGCTGTATTTTACAGCAGTTATGGTTGGGTGTTTGCTATGCGCTCCGTTTAATTACCGGTATTCGCGTATATTGCTGCTTTATTGGTTATCGCCCAAAGTACACTACCAGCCTTATTTAGATACTGATGATTCATCCCGACACGTTTAAGTTTTTAAAGGAGTTAGCTCAGAATAATAACCGGGAATGGTTTCAGGCCCATAAAGACCGCTATGAGGCCGCCCAGCAGAACACCATTGATTTTGCAGCCGGATTAATCAAGGAACTGGCTAAAATAGATGCCGGTGTAAATGCGGATGCTGATCCTAAAAAATGCGTGATGCGTATTTACCGCGATGTGCGCTTCAGTAAGGATAAAACACCTTATAAAACCAATATGTCAATCGGGCGTATGGTGTCGGGTAATGCGGGCAGTACAGGTTATTACCTGCAGATAGAGCCCGGCGCTTCCTTTATAGCCGGCGGTTACTGGATGCCGGAAGCCGAACATCTGAAATCCATCCGTCAGGAAATTGATTACAATGCCGGCGATTTGAAAAAGATTATAGAGGCGCCTGCCTTTACCAGGTTATTCGGTGACTTTACCAAACAGGAAAAATTAAAGACATTGCCCAAGGGTTACCAGCAGGATAACGAAAACATTGAACTGCTTAAGCTGAAAAGTTTTGCAGCCGTTCACGACCTGAAGGATGAGGAGCTGACCAGACCGGACGCTGCCAGGCATATTGCTGCTTTGTGTAAAGAAATTTATCCGCTTAATGTATTTTTGAATAACGCTATCGCTTAATTTAACTCGCAATTTATGAAATTAAGGCATCTGCTTTTTGTTGCATTGTTATCTCTCTTTATCCATTCCTGCAAGGTGCTGTCGCCAAAAGAGTATAAGGCATTAGTATCCAGCCGCGATTCTCTTCAAAACCGTACAACCAACCTGGAAGCAGAACTGGGGCACCTTCAGGCCGATACTGCACGGCTGCATAAGGAACTGACTGATTTGCAGCGTAACTTTAATTCCCTGAACCGGGATTATACAGCCACCTCAACGCAGGTAAACCAGCTTTCGGGCGACCTTAAACAGCGCGAGGCCCGCCTCCGTGAAGTGGAAGACATATTGCGTAAGCGCGATGAAGCTACTAATGCCCTGAAAAATAAATTGCAGCAGGCTTTGTTAGGCTTTCAGCAAAGCGGCTTAACTGTAGATATACGCAACGGTAAGGTATATGTATCCTTAGCGGATAAGCTGCTGTTTCCTTCGGGCAGTATTATAATTAATGATAAGGGAAAACAGGCTTTGCAGCAATTTGCGGCAGTGCTGAACAAAGAGCCGGACATTAACATTGCCGTTGAGGGCCACACCGACGATAAAAAGGTTAACAACTTAGGGCAGATTAAGGACAACTGGGATTTAAGCGTGCTGCGCGCCACCTCTGTTACCCGTTACCTGACGGAAACTGAAAAAGTTGACCCGCACCGGCTTACAGCAACCGGCAAAAGCCAGTACCAGCCCATTGATCCGGCTAATACTGATGCAGCCAGAGCCCCGAACCGCCGCATAGAGATTGTGCTGACGCCTAAGCTCGATGAATTATATAACCTGATTACAACTAAGTAAAAGTATTTCTTGACGAAACAGTAAAGCCCCTGCTTCAGGCAGGGGCTTTACTGTTAATGGAAGCAGGTATTAACAATCGTGGTAAAAATGAGAATGAATTGTTTTTTGGCCGCGTAAGATTTCGACTCTTGCTTCTGATTTCTTGTCTCTTGTTTCTGCCTTAACCTACCAGCTTTTTGTACTTTATCCTTTTCGGAGTTAAGTCGCCCAGGCGTTTCTTGCGGTTCTCTTCGTATTCAGAATAGTTGCCTTCAAAGAAATAAACCTGTGAGTCGCCCTCAAAAGCCAGAATATGGGTGCAGATACGATCCAGAAACCAGCGGTCGTGACTGATGACTACCGCGCAGCCGCCAAAGTTTTCCAGCGCTTCCTCTAAGGCACGCAGGGTGTTCACGTCAATATCATTAGTCGGTTCATCCAGTAACAGTACATTGGAGCCTTTCTTGAGCGTTATAGCCAGATGTACCCGGTTACGTTCACCGCCCGAAAGTACGTTGACCTTCTTCTGCTGGTCGCCGCCGTTAAAATTAAACCGCGACACATAGGCGCGGGAATTAACCGGGCGGTTACCCAACAAAATGGTTTCCTGCCCGTCGGTAATGTTTTCCCAAACGCTTTTACCGGCATCTAAATCATCATGCAGCTGGTCAACGTAGCCTAAAGCCACTGTTTCGCCCACGCGGAAAGTACCGCTGTCGGGCTGGTCCTGCCCGGTTATCAGGCGAAACAGGGTGGTTTTGCCTGCGCCATTAGGGCCGATGATACCTACAATGCCGGCAGGGGGCAGCGAGAAGCTCAGGTTTTCAAATAGTACCCGGTCGCCGTAAGCTTTAGTTACGTTGTTCACCTCAATCACTACGTTGCCTAAGCGAGGGCCGGGCGGAATAAAGAGTTCCAGCTTATCCTCCCGGTCCTTTGTTTCCTCCGAAGCCAGTTTTTCATAGTTAGCCAAACGGGCCTTGCCTTTGGCCTGGCGCGCCTTAGGCGCCATCCGCACCCACTCCAATTCGCGCTCCAGCGTTTTCTGGCGCTTGCTTTCGGTTTTTTCCTCCTGTGCCAGGCGCCTGGCTTTCTGATCGAGCCAGGAGGAATAATTGCCTTTCCACGGGATACCCTCGCCGCGGTCAAGCTCCAGTATCCAGCCGGCCACATTATCTAAAAAGTAGCGGTCATGCGTTACCGCGATAACTGTACCTTTATATTGCTTCAGGTGCTGCTCCAGCCAGTCAATGGATTCTGCATCGAGGTGGTTGGTCGGCTCATCCAGCAATAACACGTCAGGTTCCTGCAGCAGCAGGCGGCATAAGGCCACCCGGCGGCGTTCACCGCCCGATAGCACCGCTATCCTGGTATCCGGCTCTGGGCAGCGCAGGGCATCCATAGCACGCTCCAGCTTTACATCCAGTTCCCAGGCACTGCTGGCATCAATCTTGTCCTGCAGCTCGCCCTGGCGGGCAAGCAGCTTATCCATGGCATCGGCATCCTCATAATATTCGGGCAGGCCAAATTTTTCGTTAATCTCCTCGTACTCCTTTAAAATGGCGGTGGTTTCGGCTACGCCTTCCTCTACAATTTCCTTTACGGTTTTATGAGGGTCAAGTTCAGGCTCCTGGGCCAGGTAACCTACGGTATAACCCGGCGAAAATACCACTTCGCCCTGGTAGGCTTTATCCAAACCGGCTATGATTTTTAATACGGAAGATTTACCTGAGCCGTTTAATCCGATAACGCCTATTTTGGCGCCATAAAAAAACGACAGGTAAATGTTTTTAAGC
>CAXTAP010000051.1:0-23737 GCA_964241965.1 uncultured Mucilaginibacter sp. | reverse complement strand
TTATGGAAGTTTTTGAAATCGCAATCGGGCAGAGCCGGCGGCGCCTGACCATTGAGCCGGGGGCGCAGGAAAACAGTTTCCGGATTTACGCGGCCGACAAGGCCGAAGACTGGCTGAATGATGAACAGGCACGCTCGGTGGACATCCCTGCCGGTGGGCTGCTGGGCACCATTACCCTCAAGGGCGAAAAAAATTTTGAGTTCGACGGCACCGGCGCTTTTACCGGCGAGGATCTGCAAAGCATAGCCGCGCAGATTATAAGGCATCCTTCCTATCATCAATAAATATTGTGCCCCGGCGCTACCTTCCGTTTCAGGCTGGTTTGAAACAAGGCCATACTGAATGCGGGCAGGTAAAGGCATTCCGCTGCCCTTTCGGCCTATTTTATATTATGTCAACCCAAATTTCATTTCAGCCGTTATCTTTACCAAAACATCTTAATCAGTAAAATACATCATTATCAGTTATGGCAGCAACTCCCTCATTTATTACCATCGGCGCCGGTAGCGCCCATCCGCTAACGGTTCACCGCCTGGGTTACGGCACCATGCGCTTGCCCGGTGAGGGCGTTTGGGGCGAACCGGCCGACCGGCCCAACGCCTTACAGGTACTAAGAAGCGCTGTGGAAGGCGGCGTTAATTTTTTAGATACCGCCGATTTTTACGGTGAGGATGTGACTAACCGCTTAATTAAGGAGGCCCTGTACCCCTACCCGGATGACCTGGTGATTTGCACCAAGATAGGCGCTACCCGCAAGCCTGATAAAAGCTGGTTGCCCTTTAACACCCCCGAAAACCTGCGCACCGCTATTGACCGCAACCTGAGCACCCTGCAGATTGAGCAGGTACAGCTGGTGCACCTGCGCATTATGCCCCACAGTGATGTACCGCTGGAGGAAATGCTGGATACCATGTTTGCCATGCAGCAGGAGGGCAAGATACTGCACGTGGGTTTAAGCAATGTAAGCCCCGATGAACTGGAACTGGCCCTGAAGAAGGGAAAGGTGGCTACTGTAGAAAACATGTACGGCCATAGCCAGCGCACTACTATAACCATGCAGCATGGCGGTGAAACACGGGGCGGCGAAGAAGTGCTTGCCTTATGCGAGCAGCACCAGATTCCGCTGATTCCCTTCTTTTCGCTGGTAACCGCGTTGCCTGCGCAGGATACCAATATTGCCGAAACAGCCAAAAAATACGGCGTAAGCCCGGCACAGCTGAATATTGCCTGGCTGCTGCACAAATCGCCGTGGATTTTGCCTATACCCGGTACCTCCTCCTTAACCCACTTAGCCGAAAACCTGCAGGCTGCCAGCATTGAGTTAACAACTGAGGACATGGAATATTTAGGCTAATCCATTGGTTTATGGGCTTGTTAGTTCGGGAGCAATACTTTTCCATCAATTGCTCCTGAATTAACAGCTAATGAACCGATGAACCAACATTACTCATGAGCCAATACTATATTATCGATTTCGACAGCACCTTTACCCAGGTAGAAGCGCTGGATGAACTGGCGCGGATCTCGCTCAAAAACCATCCGGACCGTGAAAGCATTTACCGGCAGATTGAGGATTTTACCAACGCAGCCATGGAAGGCAAGCTATCCTTCACCGATAGCCTCGAAAGCCGCATAAAGCTGCTGCAGGCCAACCGCCAGCATTTAAAGCAGCTCATCAGGCAGCTGCGTAAAAAGGTATCCGTTTCGTTTTCGCGTAATGATGCCTTCTTTAAGCAGCACCAGGATGAGGTTTTAATTGTATCGGGCGGGTTTAAGGAGTTTATTACCCCGGTAGTTACCGAGTATCACATAAAAAAGGAAAATATTTATGCCAATACCTTTTTATTTGATGTGGACGGCAACATCATCGGGTATGACCGCAGCAACCCGCTCTCGCAGGAGGGCGGCAAGGTAAAGCTGCTGCGCGAACTTGATTTGCAGGGAGATATTTTTGGCATCGGCGACGGCTACTCCGATTTTCAGCTGAAGGAATCGGGCATCATTAAAAAGTTCTTTGCCTTTACAGAAAACATCGAACGAAAATCAGTTACCGAAAAGGCCGATCATGTTACGCCCAGCTTTGATGAGTTTTTATACATTAACCGGCTGCCCCGGGCCATCTCCTATCCTAAAAACCGGATTAAGTGCCTCGTAGCAGGCCATGTGGGCGAAGAAGCGCTGATACAAATGCAGAAGGAAGGCTATAACATCCGCCAGCGGGATACCATTGAGGAAAAATACCTGCAGGAAGCCGGCGTATTGTTTTGCGATGAGGGGCACCAGCCAACGGCCGAACAGTTAACCAATGCAGGCAGGCTCAAGGTAATTGGCTGCTTTGGCAAAGTAAACGGCAGGCAGTTGTGTGAGAGCGCTGCCGAAAACGGCATTATTATTTTTGATGACCCGAAGAACAATCCCCGCAATACTGATTTTATTCCCCGCCGGGTAATTGCCTTCATGAATGAGGGTAAAACACACATGAGCTGCAACTTTCCGGATTTGCAGCCGCCGCGCATTCATAACGCCCACCGGGTTATTCACATCCATAAAAACGTACCGGGCATCCTGGCGCAAATCAACCAGGTTTTTTCAGATCATGACATTAATATAGTGGGCGAGTTTCTGGTCACCAACAGCCAGATCGGCTATGTAATTACCGATATTAATGCCGGGTACGACAGGCAGGTGCTGAATGCGCTGAAAGCCATCGGACATACCATCAAATTCCGGCTGCTGTATTAGGCTTTAGGTTTTGTCAGCCGCCTTCATAGGCACTACCAGCACCGGTATTGTTGAGTTGCGTATCACTTTTTCGGCTACGCTGCCCATCAGCAGGCGGTCAATACCGGTACGGCTGTGCGTACCCATTACAATCAGGTCAGCGCTGAATTCCCGGCTGCAGCGCATAATTCCTTCGGATGTAGAACCATAATCGGTAAAGTGGCTTACCTCCATACCTTCGCCAAAGCGGCTGATGGTTTGCTGTATCAGGTTATCGCTGGCATCATCCTGTACGCTGAGTATTTCGGCATTGGCTACCCCATCCATCGTGTTGCCCATGGTACTTAAGCCTATGGTGGTATCCTGGCCCGCGGGCGGTAAAACGGCAGGTTCAACCACGTGCACAATACCAACTGCCGCATTTAGGGTGCGTGCCAGGTTGAAGCCGTATATAGCAGCATATTCGGCAAAATTGCTGTCGTCAACAGCAATCAGTATCTTTTTAATATCCATAGCAGCTAAGGTTATGGAAAGGTAACAGCGTTAAGGCTATTATGTGTTGATAATCTGCGTACTGCCGGGCGTTGCCTAAAAGTCTCCGCTGGAGCCGCCGCCGCCAAAGCTGCCGCCGCCAAACGGGTTGGCCGGCGCCTGGGGTGCCTCAGAAATATGCCCCGACAGGTCACTTACTATAAATGACTCGGCTTTAAGGCGGTCCAACACATCATTGCGGTTAAGGTTGGCAGTGGTAAAGCCGTTTTTAGGCGTTTTAAGGTAGCGCGCTACGGCATAAACTATAATAATTAGCACTATGCCGGCCAGGGTTAAGGCAACATCCAGCGGCAATACATAAACGTAATAACGTAAAGTGCAAACCGGAGCCAGAATAAGCAGCAAGCCGGTACGCAGTAAAATTGTGTTTTTGCTGCGTATGCCTGCCCACAGCAGGGCCAGGGGTACGGCGGCTGTCCATCCCCAAAAAAAGAAACCCAGCCGAAGCGGCTGGTGCGCACCGCCGTGCAGCAAGGCGTTAAGCTGATCAACCACGAAGTAATTGCCAGCCGCGTAACCGGCTGAAAGGCTGATGACTTGCACAGCGTCAAGGCAACCCTGATAATACTTAGCCCCGGCATATCCCTCCAGGCGCCTGATGAGTCCGTAGATTAACCCCGAACTTACAATGATGGCAAATGGCAGTGTAGCCGTACCGAAAGCTCCCAGATGCTGCCAGCCAAAATAAATAAGGCTCAGCAACGCCAGGCAGCCCAGGCAGGCCATCAGTAAATTGGTAAAGCGCAAGGCAAGGAATAAACTCAGCAGCAATACAAAAGCACTGATGATAACCGGCTGGTTATCGTATGCATTGGTATTCCAATTCATTAAGAGCCATAAAAATGCGCCGCTGAACATACCGGCCGACAGCCACAGCAGTGCATCGTCCACACCAGCCTTATAGTAATTTTTGCTTTTAATCATGAATTCCAGTACACCGTAAGTAATCAATCCGAAAAACAACAGTACGCCGGGGCTGCTGAATATACTGAGCCCCGCCAGCGTTGTGCCGGCCAGCCCCATAGTAAATGCGGCAATAATAACAGTGAGGATAAACAGGCCGGCCCGCACCACTATACCCGGGTTGTAAAAGTCAACCGGGTATTTTGCCCGGATGGCGCCCACCTCGCCCTCAGTAAGGCAGCCCGACTGCTGTGCATGTTCTGCGTGCTGATGCAGTAACCTGTTGCTCAGCCAGGTTTTATTGTAGGCAATCATGCAGCTTTCAATTTTTTGTTGATACGGATCATTAAATAAATTAAGCCGGTGGCTGATAAAATGAGGTATAAAAACAACCCGGAGATGCCATCAAAATTATCAAAGTTAAACAGCAGGCGAGCTACCAGGCAACCGATGGCTATATAGCCGTATAGTAACACCAGCACTAAAAAATAAAAAATTTTTTGCCGGTAGGCATCCTTAAAAGCAATGGCCGCCAGCAGCAGCAGGCCTGCAGGCCATAACAGGGCTGTACGGGCATCATAGTGAAATGAGTAGCCGGCCAGCAACGTTATAAAGCACACGTGCAGGCCATAATGCTCATAACTGAATTTAAAGTGAGGCTTTATTTTTTCGCGCTGCGTTAGCCAGGCGGCCAGCAGCAGCAGTAAGCCGAAACCCAGGTAAGTATAAATAACAGCCGAATTATTAAAGGTGTTGTAAGCCAGCAACTGCTTTAAGCTGACCGATACTCCCAGCCATATACCCAGATTTGTAATAGCCATGTTGAGGATGCCAACATGGTCAAAACCGTAGGCGATGCAAAACAGGGCAACCATGGGGATGAATGTGGCCAAACCATAGTGGCTGCCGAATACACGGTATTGGTATTGCAGGTAGCCCGTAAAAATCAGCATGCTGAGCGTGCCCAGCAGCAGCACATAATTAAAAAAGGTACTGGGCGCAGGCACTTTGCCTGCCCTGAACGGCTTTTTATATTTAAAACAATACGCAAAGCAGCCGGCTGTAATCAGGGCAATCAGGATTAATATTACCTGGTGCCCGATGCTGTCTATGTTTTTGTAAATGAGTATGCCCAGGCCGGTAGTAAGCGCCGCAATGCCGGTATAAAGCGCCGTTTTTGCTTCCCAGTGCACTGAATACAACGGGTTTAGCTGCCTCTGCTTTATTTTGTCAAAAGAAGCATCACTAATCAGGCCGTCGGTGTAAAGCTGGTCAAAAAGCCGGTCATCTGTTATCATATACGAGTTGCTTATTGTATATAACCAAAGGTAGGCACTGAGGAACAGGCTGCGCCGTTTATTGCACAGGTACTGCCTGGTCAACAAGCTGATCAGCAGCCGCCGGCAGCTATCACCTTATGCGTATAAATTACCCGGTTGCCGCGAAATACACGGATGCTTCCGGCAGCAGTATAAGTATGCCCTGAGGTTGACTGCTGCTTGTTAATGTAAATGCTCACCGTATAATTTTTGTTAAAGAAACCGTACTTGTTCTTGTCCGGAAACTTGAGGTTTTTTAATTTTTCGAGTTTACCGTTAACCATAAGTGCGCCTTTATCAAAATCATCTACCCAGATGAGTCGGCCCCGGCTTTTATCGGCAGCTGTGAGGTAGTAACGGTTATTGCAGCTTTTCATGCCGCCGGGAATCTGACTAAAGGGCACAGGCCGCTGGGCCCGGGCTGCGGTAATAAGCACCATCGCCGCCAGTGTTAAAAATATTGCTTTCATGGTTGAAGAGTTTAAAGGGCTGAATTTATAAGATTAAATTAAAAAATCATAACTTGCCGCTTTCATAAATCAAGCAGTGCCATGATTGATACACTGGACATAAAAATCACCAAAACCGACAACAGCCGTTTAGCGCAAACGGACTTTAATAACCTGCCCTTTGGCCATGTTTTTGCCGACCACATGCTGGTAGCCGACTACGCAGACGGCGAATGGAAGAATTTTGAAATTGTGCCCTATGGTAACATTGCCCTGAGCCCGGCTATCTCTGCCCTGCATTACGGCCAGTCGTTTTTTGAGGGATTAAAAGCATACAAGCACGAGGACGGGCAGGTATCTATCTTTCGGCCCAATAAAAATGCGGAGCGTTTCAATAAGTCGGCCGGGCGCCTGTGCATGCCGGAAATGCCCGAAGAAATGTTTGTGCAAAGCCTGATAGCGCTGGTGGATGCAGACCGCTACTGGGTACCGGCTAAAGCCGACCATTCGCTTTATATCCGCCCGTTTATGTTCGCTACGGATGCTGTGTTGGGGGTAACGCCGTCAAAAACTTATAAATACGTGGTGCTTACCGGTCCTACCGGCCCTTATTTTTCTAAGCCGCTGCGGGTAAAGTTCGAAACCCAATATACCCGTGCTGCCGAGGGCGGGTTTGGTTATGCCAAGGCAGCCGGTAACTATGGCGGCGCCATGCTGCCTGCCCGCAAGGCACAGGAAGAAGGCTTTGACCAGCTGATCTGGACTGATGCCAAGGAACACCTGTATGCGGAGGAAATGGGGGCAGCCAATATTATGTTTGTTATAGATGGCAAGCTCATTACACCCTCTACCCGCGATACCATTTTGAACGGTGTAACCCGCGATACTATATTAACCCTGGCCCGCGACTGGAACATGCCGGTGGAAGAGCGCCGTGTGCCCGTGGCCGAAATTGTGGAAGCTGCCCGCAACGGCAAGCTGGCTGATGCCTTTGGCGCCGGCACTGCTGCGGTTGTTGCCCCGGTTGGTTCACTCACCTTTAATGGCGTTGAATACCCGCTGAGCGACCCGGCCACGCGCGAGTTTTCGCAAAAAGTACTGAATACCCTGAATGCCATCCGCTATGGCCGGGAAACTGACCCGCACGGATGGAATTATATGGTGTAACCGACTGATGATTATTGCAGAAAAGCGCCTTTCATAAAAGGCATTTTTTATAATATAAGCGCTCAGATGCTGGCTGAGAATAACATGCAGCCCCACCCGAACCTTCCCCGGAAAGAATACCCTAAAAAGCGTTTTTAAAGGTCTTCCTTACCAGGAGAAAATTCAGAGGCAGGCATTGCAGCAGGTAATCAGGTTTACAAAGCGGGCAAACGTTTATGAGTGCCGGCAGCATCGTATAGATTCAGGTAGGTTTCCGGCAACCTTTATTATTCAAGTCAGTACAAAATTATTTTGATATAGAATCACGATGTTTATTTGAAACGGCTGCAGCAATAGTACCAGCCTCAAGCATTTTTGTTCACTTATGTCCGCTCCCATCCACCTTAAAAGAACCCTAAGCCAGGATCCTGACTTTAAAACTTTAATCCAGGCTCTGGATCAAAACCTGACCGGCATTTATGGTGAACTGCAGCTGAGTTACGATGCACATAACATCATTCAGCCCGGCCAGTCGGTAGTTATTGCTTATCAGGGCCAGGTTCCGGTAGGTTGCGGCTGCTTTAAGCCCTTTGATGAACAATCGGTAGAGATTAAACGGATGTATGTAGCTGCTCCGGCGCGAGGCCAGGGCATTGCGGCCCGCATTCTAAGTGAACTGGAAACCTGGGCAGCATCCGCAGGGAAAAAATACGCCTATCTCGAAAAGGGCAGAAAGCAGCCGGAAGCCGACGCGCTGTACCAAAAATTCGGTTACGTGCAGGTAGCCAATTACGCTCCTTACATTGATATGCAAGAAAGCATTTGCATGCGCAAGTCGCTCGCGGCTACCATAAAGCCTGATTAATGTGCGGATACTGATTTAATGGTTGCTGCTTTGCAGAAGCTTGCCTTTTAACGCCATTAATCTGCCGGATTAGTGAATACCGGCTCAGGCAAAAGACTGACTGTTCCGGTGAGGATGCAAATTCCGGTTCAGGCAGTTAATAAAACACTATACCATGATACTCAATGCGTTTTTAATGTGAAAACGCTTGCTTAAAACGTTGAAAACTGTATTTTTGCACTCCTAATTTCAGCGTAAAAATGTTAAAACCCGAAGTGAATACGCAAGTTACCGCCGAACCCAGGCAATTTGGGCAAACCGGCAGCTTTGTGAGAGAGAACCAGAAAAGCCTGTTGTTTATAGCCGGTACCATTATTGCACTTATAGTAATATACGTGGCTTACCAAAAGGTTTATTTAGCTCCGCGCGAAAATGAAGCCTCCAACCAAATGCATGTAGCGCAGGATTACTGGGCTAAAAAGGATTGGGACAAAGCCATTAAGGGCGATGCCGGCTACCCGGGTTTTGAAAAAATTATCAGCAATTACAGCAACACCAAGGCGGCCAACCTGGCTTATTTTTACTTAGGTACAGCTTATTTAAACAAAGGTGAATACCGCAAGGCCATTACCAACCTCACCAGCTACCACGGCGATGACCTGATGATTGCCCCCGAAGCCCTGGGTAACACCGGCGATGCCTATGTACAGTTAAAGGAGTATGACAAGGCCGAAACCTACTTTAAAAAGGCAGCCGATAAAGCGAAAAACAAATTCCTGACCCCGTTTTACCTGAAAAAGCTGGGCCTGGTTTATGAGGCTGAAAACAACAATAAGGATGCAGCCGATATTTACAGGAAGATAAAGTCCGACTATCCGGAAAGCCCTGATGCACAGAATATTGATGCTTACATTGGCCGTACTGAAGCTAAGCAATAATTTCCTCCATAAACGCCCATAAGCAGATGGCCACCTATTTAAAAAACCTTTCTGATTTTTCGGGCACTGAAGTTCCGCAGGCGGATGGCTACCGCTTTGGCATCATAGTGGCCGAGTGGAACGCTAAAATTACAGATGCCCTGTATCAGGGCGCTTATCAAAGCCTTATTCAGCATGGCGTTGCCGCTGAGGCTATTGTAACCTACCCGGTACCCGGCAGTTTTGAACTTATAGCAGGCGCTGATTTATTGCTGCAAAAACTTAATTTAGATGCCGTTATATGTTTAGGCTGTGTAATACAGGGCGAAACCCGGCACTTTGACTTTATTTGCAATGCTGTTGCCAACGGCATCAGCAATGTAAGCATTAAGCATAGTAAACCGGTTATATTTGGTGTGCTTACTACTGAAAATGAGCAGCAGGCCATTGACCGGGCGGGCGGCAGACACGGCAACAAAGGCGATGAGGCAGCCATAACTGCCATTAAAATGGCTCATTTAGCAAAAACTATTGGCAAATAACTTACGTAAGAGTAACTTAAATACAATAATGAAAAAACTAATATACATCAGCCTTTTTGCAGTAATTCTGGGCAGCTTTACCTCCTGCTCTAATAAGCTGTGCCCCGCTTATGGTTCCTACCCGCATCGCAGCCGTTAACATGCTATTGTCATTTTCGGGCCTGTTCCTTTTAGTAAATTAATTTAACCGTTAATTTTGAGGATTAAATTTTTATCAGAAACAGGTTATGAGTTGGACGATGCTAAATTCTGCGGAGCAGCTGAGCGAGATTAAGCAGCATGAAGGCTACGCTATTATTTTTAAACACAGCACGCGCTGCTCCATCAGTATGATGGCTAAAAAGCGCTTTGAGCTGGATAAGGACAAATTGCCCGACAGTATTCCGCTATATTTTTTAGACCTTATTAAGCACCGTGATCTTTCCAATCAGGTAGCCCAGCAGTTCAATGTGCATCATGAATCGCCCCAGCTGCTGCTCATCAAAAGCGGTGAGTGTATTTTAGATCAGTCACACGGCGCTATCTCGGTAGATGAAACTTTAGAAATGGTACAGTAACTGTAAAGCATATTAACAAAAGAGGCGCTGTTACATTGCAACAGCGCCTCTTTTGTTTACCAGCCAAAGCTGACCGTCTTTTTTAAATCAGGGTGCAGGCTTTCAAATACCGGGCAGGTAAGCGCTGCCTTTTCCAGCAGTTTCTGCTCCGTTTCCGAATAGGTTTTCGGAAACCTGAATTTCACCGCAATTTCACCTACCCGGCGGGGATTGGCCGCCATAATTTTGGTTACCTCAGTTTCCGTACCATCAATATCAATATGATGCGTACGGGCGGCGATGCCCATGATAGTCAGCATACAGCTTGCCAATGAGGACGCCAGTAAATCGGTAGGCGAAAATGCCTCCCCCTTGCCCTGATTATCCGTCGGTGCATCCGACAATATTTTAGTGCCCGATTGCAGATGCGTAGCTTCAGTCCGGAGTTCGCCTAAGTAGGTTGCCGCTATAGTTGCCATAATGGTAGTGTTTTATGTATTGCAAATGTAATTATCATAATTATCATTTGCAGGTAACACTTGCGGGTATTAGGTTCAATCCTATATTTTTCGTTATTTTTGTAATATGATTGATTTGCCGGTAATTCCAGTAAGCCAAACGCAGCGTAAGCCCGACTGGCTTCGCGTCAGGCTTCCTGTAGGTAAAGAATATGCGCATGTGCGCAGCCTTGTTGATACCCATAAGCTGCATACCATATGCGAGAGCGGCAATTGCCCTAACATGGGCGAGTGCTGGGGCGCAGGTACCGCTACCTTCATGATTTTGGGTAACATTTGTACCCGTTCCTGCTCCTTCTGCGCAGTAGCAACCGGCCGGCCGCTGGCTGTGGATGTGGGTGAGCCTGACCGCGTAGCCAACTCAGTAAAGCTGATGCAGGTGAAGCACTGTGTAATTACTTCGGTTGATCGTGATGACTTAAAGGACGGCGGCTCCGTTATATGGGCCGAAACCATTAACGCTATACGCCGCGAAAGCCCTGATACCACGCTGGAAACCCTGCTGCCCGATTTCAGAGGAAACTGGGACAACCTGGCGCGGGTACTGGCTGTACGCCCTGAAGTGGTATCGCATAACCTGGAAACAGTGCGCCGCCTTACACGCGAAGTGCGCATACAGGCTAAATATGATCGCAGCCTGGAATGTTTAAAGGAAATTTCGAATGCCGGGCTGCGTACCAAATCGGGCATTATGCTGGGGCTGGGTGAGTACGAGGAGGATGTGTACCAGGCAATGGATGATTTGCTGGAGGCAGGCGTGCATATACTGACTCTGGGCCAGTACCTGCAGCCAACCCGTACGCACCACCCGGTGATAGACTGGATTTCGCCCGACCAGTTTAAGCATTATAAGGAAGTAGGTTTGGCCAAAGGTTTCAGGTATGTGGAGAGCGGCCCGCTGGTACGTTCCTCCTATCATGCCGAAAAACACTTGTTTGATATTTGATAAATACTACCTACATTCATCACCTTGAGCAAGAGACAAAAAATAACCATGAATGAGGAGGAGCTGGTACTGGCCCTGCGCCGCCACGAAAAGCTGGCGGCAGAGGCTTTGTATGATATGTACTCGGCCTCCTTATATGGTGTTATATCGCGCATTGTAACTGATACGGCTACGGCCGAAGATGTTTTACAGGAAACCTTTATAAAAATATGGAACTCTTTTGCGGGCTACAGCGCCGAAAAAGGCCGTTTGTTTACCTGGATGATTAACATTGCGCGAAACTTGTCTATTGATAAAATACGTTCCAAAGATTTCAGAAATCAATCCAAAAACCAGGAACTCGAAAATAACGTATCTTTCATTGACCAGCAAAAAAGCACGGCTTACAAGCCGGAATTGCTTGGCCTTAAAGATTTAGTTGATACGCTGAGACCCGAGCAAAAACTGATTCTTGACTTAGTTTACTTTAAAGGTTACACGCATGTGGAAGCCGCTGATGAACTGGGAGTACCTTTAGGTACTATAAAAACCCGTTTACGGATGGCTATACTGCAGTTAAGAAAACATTTTAATTAAAAGTGGAAATTAAAGCATACATCGAATCGGGTATTTTGGAACTGTACGTTCTCGGCCAGCTAAGCCTGGAGGAACGGCAGGATGTGGAGCGTATGGCGGCTGAACATGAAGCCATACGCACGGAGTTGAGCGAGATAGAAAATTCGATGCAGCTATATGCACAAGAACAAGCCATTGAGCCTGCTGAGGAAGTACGCCACCGTGTGCTGAACAGCCTGATTACCAACTTAGGCGACGACCGTAATTTTACCCCGGCCCATGCCAATGCCTCGGCAGAAGCTAAGGTAACCGCCCTGAGGGCCAGCAAAACCACTGTATTTTATAAATATGCCTTCGCAGCCTCGCTGCTGCTGCTGTGCCTGAGCATTGCAGCGCTGGCTACTGTATATCATAGCCTGCAGGTAGCCAACGGGCAGCTGGTAGCGCTGCAAACGCAAAATCAGCATTACAGCAGCACGGTACATTTAATGGATAGTGAACTTGCTGTTTACCGCGATCCATCTTATAAGCTTATCACCCTGCAGGGAACGCCTCAGTCGCCGTCCTCCGCTTTGCGTGTGGCCTGGAGCGCGGCCAAACGGAAAGTACTGCTGGATGAAAAGTATATACACCTGCCTGCTAACGATGCACAGCACCAATACCAGCTATGGGCTCTGGTTAATGGAAAACCGGTTAACTTAGGTGTATTTGATGCCAGAAATGACAGTGCCGGCCAACTTATGCTGCCCATGAAACCTATAGATGCAGCTGATGCCTTTGCCGTTACCTTGGAGCCCCGGGGCGGCAGCGCCAGCCCAACCATGTCGGCCATGGTGGTAATTGCTAAAATCTGATTTACAGCACCAACTAAACTCTGCAATTTAAGCTCTAAGGTATTATCCAGGTACCTTCCGCCTTTTCTCGGTCCAGCCGGAATCGGGCACGGCGGTTACCTGTTTCCTTGCTTAGCTGCAGATACTCAAATTCAGTTGCTTTAATGGTTACCACGGCAAAGTTGCTGTAACCATCCATATCCTCCTCGCTAAACTTCTTATCCTGCAGGTAAGCCAGCCCATCTTCGGCCTGCCCAACAGGTGTTGATGGCGGCAATTCAGCCAGGTAAGATTTGCGGCCCTTAAAGCCGTCCTTTTTCCAGTAATTTAAGGTATTGTCGCTATGCTGCTCAATAGCGGCGGCGCCCTTCACAATAATCTGAATTTGTTTTTCCCGGTCATAAAACAAGGCGGTCAATATATAATCCGCCTGTATTTCTGCTATCTTTTCTGATCGGGCATCGGTATAGAAAACCACCTGCCCGGTTTCCGGTACAATATCCCGCAGCACTACGGTGTAAACATTAATGCCGTGAGCTGCCAGGTTAGCAACCGTTGTATTGTGAAAAGCATGATCGGGCTGCCGGCTGCCGGCCAACAGCTGCTGCCAGCTATCGTCATACAATTTTTGGAGTTCTGTATTCATTAATAACTAATTTACAATGATTTAAGTAAACTAAAACACTTGTTGATTGTATTGTAACTAATAAGATTTTTTATCGTCTTATGGTATATATAGGTTAGAGTATTTTGTTCTTTATAAGATCAGTTAATAGTTAATTAACGGCTGTACCGATACTTACAGCCGTTTTTTTATGTCAGGCCAGCAGGCGGGCCATAGTAACCGGCAGCTGCTCAATAATTTTTGAAGGGGTGGTCACCATCATGCGGTCGGGAAGCGCCAAATCATCCCCGGCCTTGCCGTGCAGGTAAGCGCCCAGTATGCAGGCATCCTCCGCAGAATATTTTTGGGCAAGCAGCGCCGTAATAATACCTGTCAGCGCATCGCCCATGCCGCCGGTTGCCATAGCCGCGTTGCTGGTAGAATTAAAATACAGCCTGCCTCCGGGAGTACCGGTAATAGTATAATCATTTTTCAGCACAATATACAAGTTAAGCCCGGCTGCTTTTTGCTTTAACGTTTGCAGGCGCTGCCACCAAGTTTTATGTTCGCCGAATAAACGGTCAAATTCTTTCATGTGCGGAGTTAATATGCTGCCTGCCGGAACTTTGCTCAATAAATATGGGTTGGCAGCCAGCAGGTTCAGCGCATCGGCATCAATTACCACCGGCTTTTTATAATTATCAAAAATGGCGTTTAATAAGCTCAGCGTTTCATCGCTATTGCCCAAACCAGGCCCTATGCCCATGGTGCTGAACTTGTCCCATTCAATTTCCGGCAATTCGCTGCCCTCCCTAACAATAGCCATAGTTTCGGGCTGATGACTGTTTAAGGCGGTGAGGCCGCTTCCCGGTATGCAGGCAGTAGTTAAACCGGCGCCTGCTGATACACAGGCCGATGAGCAAATTAATGCCGCCCCCATGGTTTTGGACTGCCCGGCTACTATAAGCGCGTGGCCATAGGTACCCTTATTGCTGAAATGCCTGCGCGGCTTTAAGCGCTGCCGGATGTCCTGCTGCTCCACCAACTGATAAGGCGAATTAAGCGATTGCAGATATTGATCATCAATACCAATGTTTACCGCTTCCCAGCACCTGATGGCCGGGCCCGACTCGGGCAGCAAAAAACTGATTTTGGGCTGCTGAAAGGTAATTACCAGATCGGCCTTTATGCTTGCAGCATCCGGTTCCACCTCCCCTTCCGAAGGCAAACCGGTAGGTGTATCTACAGACACGATGGTTTTATGCGCATCGTTAAGCTGCTTTACCAGCCGCTCGTAATCGCCGGTTAAAGGTTTGTTGAGGCCGCTGCCCAGCAGTGCATCTATAATAATATCACTGTCCTCCTGCGGCCATGTGCCGCTTCTATTTAAATCGTGCGGAATAATGCCTGTCTGCTGCAGGTTTTGCAGCTGTACGTTGAAATCATCCGAAACCTTGTCGGAAAAACGGGCCACATACACAATGATTTTTAAATACCCCTGGTATTTCAGCAGGCGGGCTATGGCTAATCCGTCGCCGCCATTGTTACCCGTGCCGCAGTAAATGGCTATAGCTTCTGTTTTTTCAGTAAAATGGTTAATGAACCAGCCGGTAAACGCCTTAACGGCACGCTCCATTAAGTTAACGGAGGATATAGGCTCATGGGCTATTGTATATGCATCAGCTTCATGAATCTGAGCAGAGGTTAGTAACGGCAGCATATTTTTAAAGCAGATGGCCACAACTTTTGTTTGTGCAAATGCTATTTTGCGCTGCTGCCAAATCATCCTGCAGTCTGTCGATATTTACGTACAAAGTGTATATTTACAGCCAATAATTGCTACCTTCATCCATTCGAATCAAATAAACCAACTTAAAAATCAATTACTAATCACCATGAAAACCAAATTAATTTTTAAAGGCGCATTGATGCTGTTAGCCTTGGTGCTGATGTACACCGGTACCCAGGCGCAGGGTATGCAGCGTAAAAGCCCGCATTTAACAGCTAAGGGCACTGTTGGCCTGGCCAACGTCAGTATTACTTATGGCAGCCCCTATATTAAGGGCAGAACCATTTGGGGCGGACTGGTACCTTATGGTAAACCTTGGAGGGCCGGCGCTGATGAGGCTACTACTTTAGAAACCGACAAAGCCATAAAATTTGAAGGCAAAGAGGTACCTGCCGGCAAATACACCCTGTTTATCACGCCTACTAAAACTTCGTGGACCATCATCCTGAATTCGCAAACCGGCCAGTGGGGTATTAACCGCAATGGCGATGCTAATTTTGACCCGGCCAAAAACGTAGCCAGCGTGACAGTAAAGCCTGCAAAAACCAGCAGCAAGGTTGATCAATTAACCTATGCTGTAACCGGTAAGGGCATTACTATCAGCTGGGATCAGCTGCAAGGCTTAATCTCAGTTCAATAATCCGCAAATTCTCAGGGCACAACCCTTTAATTCTGATTACAATATGGCTGTCTGTTTAAGTAACGGCAAAAAATAAACCCTAATATGCCTGACAGCATATTGGGGTTTATTTTTTTCCAGAAGTATTTAAGAGGAATTTCTTTTGCCTGTAATGGATAAGTTTTTGTTAAAGCATTTTTATCAGCCCGCTGCATACAGTTTCCGTTATTTTTATCGCTTAAACAAGTTGCGGCCAACCCTGTCCATAACGCTTGTTTTGCAACTTTTGCTGATTGGTAAAATTTTGTTTTTTAATAACACCTCGTTGTTATCAATAGCTTCAATGGCCTTTACGGCAACAATAAATGATTTATGAATTTTAAGGAATAAACCCTGCGGCAACTGGCTCTCTATCCCCTTAAAACTAAGGTAAGCAATGTATTTGCGGCTGCTGGTATTGATCACCACATAGTTCGATAAGGCCTCGATATATAATATTTCCTCAAAAATGATTTTTTCAATCTTCTGATTGGATTTGATGAAGAAGTAAGGCTCGGCAACTGCGGGAGTATTATTCATTTTTAAATTCAGATAAGCCTGCGCCTTAACTACCGCCTTAAAAAACCGTTCAAAGCTGATGGGCTTTAACAGGTAGTCTATAATATTCAGTTCATATCCCTCCACAGCGTATTGCGGATAGGCTGTAGTGAATATAACCAGCGGCGGCTGAGGCAGATTTTTCAGAAAATCTATTCCTGTAATCTTGGGCATCTGTATATCTAAAAAAGCCAGGTCAATCGGCTTGCTTTGCAGGGCGCTGCTTGCTTCAATGGCATTTTTGCATACAGCGGCAGCATTTAAAAAATCAATCTGCTCAACATACTCAGCTATGCCTTTTCGGGCTATCGGCTCATCGTCAACAATCAAACAGTTAATCATACAGCAGCTTTAAAGTGGTAATGTATTGGTTATCGTGCCTGGTTACATGCAGTTCGTGCCGGCCGGGGTATAATAAGCCAAGCCGCCTCTTTAGGTTTTGCATACCCAGTCCGCCCGATGGAAGCGGGTTAACCGGCGTATGCAGCTGATCATAAGTATTAACAGTATTCAAGGTAAATGTTTGGCTGCCCTCCCTGGTCAGGGTAACATGCACAAGGTTTCTGCTTGCTTCTTTGTAATTGGAAACATGCTTGAAGGCATTTTCAATAAGCGGCAGCAACAGCAGCGGGGCAATATCAAACCCGGACAGGTTATTGCTGATAACCAGCTTTACATCCGTACCCGTTTCCATCCGCAGCTTTTGCATGGCTACATAGTTTTTGATGTATTCCACCTCCTTCACAATATCAATCTTATCTGTTGTGCATTCATACAGCTGGTAGCGCATCATTTCAGAGAGCATGTCCACCGAAGCCCGGGCAGATGTGTTTTCCCGGTCAATCTGAAAATATATGGTGTTCATTACATTAAACAGGAAATGCGGGTTTACCTGTGAGCGCAAAAAATTAAGCTCAGTGCTCAGCTTTTCCTTTTCTACGCTCAGCAGCTGCTGCTCCATAAAAAAGCGGTCGCCTATTATTTTAATGATACAGCTGGCCGCCATAGCTATAATATCAAAAAATAAAATGGCAAAGCTGATGCTGATTACAATGGAAACAGAGCGGAACATGGGCAAGCCCGTAAGCAGATGATACAGGAAAAAAGTAGCCAGGTAGGTAATAATGGTATTAACGAACGCAACAAGCAAAAAAAAGCTGATAAAAATTCTGATTCTCCTTTTATAGAGGTATTGCGGCACCAGTGTCTTCAGGGCATAGTAACAGGGGGGAAAAGCCATGCCCAAACCCAATACCGTTGCTATCCATTGCGGAAGCAGGGGCTGCTGATAGTCGTAATTCATGAACATCAGTATGTAAGCCAGCGCCAGCCAGCCGAACAGCCCGAGCACCTGATAATGAAACTTCCATTTACTGATATTAAGGTTCATGCAATTAAAATTACCGGCTACAGCCGGCAGGTACAGATGCGCTTGCATATTCTATGCAAATACCACAACCACAGGTTATTAAATAAAGCAATTTACAATCTCAAAACATAAAGTGCGTGTAATTACGTCAAGTTTTTTCATGATTTCATCAAGCAGAAACGCAATCTCGTATAATTTTAAAAAAGGGTTGCCCTGATGTGCTTATTTTAGAATTGCACAACCTTATACCTTACTAACCAGGCGTTTAAATGATTACAGGCGCTTAACAGCCGTGTATTGATCTAAAAGGATTACCGGCCACAGTTTAATATTATGTTTTTGATGTAAGTACTTATACTGAATTTAAGCATTATGAGCGAACTGCCCAGTATCTTTCGGGGATATCATCTATTTGATCAGCAATTAGAGCATCTGCCGCTGCAGGCGCAAACGGTTATCAGTACCCTCAACCAGTATTCCTTTTGCATGGCAGAACGTGACCCGGCTTTCAGAGAAGCGCTGACTGCATCGGATGTATTGCTGCCCGATGGCGTGGGCATTACCCTGGCTATGAAACTGACGACCGGCAGGAATGTTAAAAAAATTTCAGGTTCTGATGTGCATACCTATCTGCTTAACCGCCTTAACAGGCGGGCCGGCAGGTGCTTTTACCTCGGCGCAACAGAAACCACGCTGGCAAAGATAGGTAACAGGCTGGCTGCAGAATATCCTGACATACAATTTGCCTCATACTCGCCGCCCTTTAAAAAGGAGTTTTCCGCTCAGGATAGTGAGGAAATGATAAAACGCATAAACGCATTTAAGCCGGATGTTCTGTTTGTAGGCATGACCGCTCCCAAGCAGGAAAAGTGGGCCCATCAGCATAAAAGGGTAATTAAGGCGCCTGTTATCTGCTCCATAGGCGCTGTGTTCGATTTTTATGCCGGTACGGTAAAACGGCCCGGAAAGGTTTGGATTGATGCAGGGCTGGAATGGTTTGTACGCCTTTGCAGGGAACCTGCCCGTATGTGGAAAAGATACCTTTACTACGGGCCCGTATTTATTTACGCTTTAGTCAAAGAGCAGCTGAATCCTGAATTGAGAGGCTGAGGCGGGCTTGTATCAAAAATAAAATCAGTTGAAATACTTTAACACATTATTATGGTTAGATTTTATGAAAACTTACACAGTTTGCTGGTACGGCTGAGCAAACTGAACGGGTACTGTGAGGCCAGCACCGACGAACTTTTTCAGCTGCTGGGCAGCTATAAAGCCATGCTGCGCCAGCTTAAAACGATAGATGAGGCGCAGCTTCATTTTTTAAACCGGATTGTAACCAAGGCAGAGCCCGTTGTTGCATCGTTAACCTTTGCACATTTATCATTCAGGCAGCAGAAGAAGAATTATCAGCGCTCACGTAACCTGTTAAGGCTTGCTTTGCATAAAACAGCCCGCTTCCACAACCAGCGCATGATGAGGAACGTGCTGAAAAGAGCAAGTTAGAGGTTCACAATCAACAAATTGTTACTGTACGGTATTGATGAAATGTACCTGAATGCAAACGGCTTTAATGCGTTTATGAATCTGATTTAATATGTAAAATGCGTCATTGCATAGCCGTGCTTTACTCACGGGATAAACACATATAAAGATAGGGCGCCCGTACCTAGCAATGACGCGCTGAGTAAACTTTAAGCATTGCCAAAGCACCTGCACATCATTTAATTAAATGCATTTCCTTAGCCAGGAACTGCCCGGTAAAACTGCCCTTTACCTTGCACAAGCCTTCGGGCGTGCCGGAGAATAAAATCTTACCTCCGCCCGATCCGCCTTCCGGGCCTAAATCAATCACGTGGTCAACCACCTTGATTACATCCAGGTTATGTTCAATAACCAATACCGTATTGCCCTTATCCACCAGCTGGTTCAGCACGCCCAGCAGCACATTAATATCCTCAAAATGCAGGCCTGTAGTAGGTTCGTCCAATATGTAAAAGGTATTGCCGGTATCCTTCTTTGAAAGCTCCGTAGCCAGCTTAACCCGCTGGGCCTCACCGCCCGAAAGTGTCAGCGAGGATTGCCCCAGCGTGATGTAGCCCAGCCCCACATCATTCAGGGTTTTAACTTTGCGGTAGATGGCCGGGATAGATTCAAAAAACGTAACCGCATCCTCAATGCTCATATCCAGCACATCACTGATGGATTTGCCCCGGTAGCGTACTTCCAGCGTTTCACGGTTGTAACGTTTGCCGCCGCACTCTTCGCAGGGTACCTGTACATCGGGTAAAAAGTTCATTTCAATTACCTTCTGCCCCGCCCCCTGGCAGGTTTCGCAGCGGCCTCCCTTTACGTTGAAAGAGAACCGCCCCGGCTTGTACCCCCTTATTTTTGATTCCGGCAACTGCACATATAAAGCGCGGATATCAGAAAACACCCCGGTATAAGTAGCCGGGTTTGAGCGCGGCGTACGGCCAATGGGTGTCTGGTCAATTTCAATCACCTTATCAATATGCTCAAGCCCTTCCATTTTATCATAAGCCAGGGGCTGCTTTTTCGCCCTGAAAAAGTGATGATTGAGAATGGGATACAGCGTTTCGGTAATCAAGCTCGATTTACCGCTGCCGGATACGCCGGTAATACCAATCAGTTTACCTAACGGAAACTCTGCTGATACCTTTTTCAGGTTGTGCCCGGTCGCCTTTTTCAATAGCAAACTTTTACCGCTGCCGGCGCGGCGCTCTTTCGGGATGGCAATTTCGCGTTCGCCGTTTAAATAGGATGTGGTAAGCGTGTGGGCATGCATCAGCTGCTGAGGCGTTCCCTCAGCTACTACCAAACCGCCATGCACACCGGCAGCCGGGCCCATGTCAATTACATGGTCGGCCTCCAAAATCATGTCCTTATCATGCTCCACTACCAAAACAGTGTTGCCTAAATCGCGCAGGTTCTTCAGTGCCTTAATCAGCCGGTCATTATCGCGCTGGTGCAGGCCGATGCTGGGCTCATCCAGAATATACATGACGTTCATCAGCTGTGAGCCGATTTGCGTAGCCAGCCGGATGCGCTGCGCCTCACCGCCTGATAAGGTACGCGCGGTACGGTCGAGCGTTAAATAACTCAGCCCTACATCCAGCAAAAAGCCGATACGGGCCCGTATCTCCTTTAAAATTTCCCTGGCGATAATGTTCTGGCGGTCACTCAGGCGGTCTTCCAGGCCGGTAAACCATTCCTGCAGGGTATTAATATCAAGCGAGGCCAGCTCAAAAATGTTCTTTTCATTCACCTTAAAGTTCAGCGACTCTTTTTTGAGCCGGGCGCCGCTGCAAACCGGGCAGGTGCGCAGCACCCGGTAAGCCTCCATATCGTCTGATATTTCCTCGCCCTTGCGCTCCTGCTGCTCTTCGAGCATCTTAATCAGCCCGTCAAAGGTTACCTGGTAGTTTTGCACGTTCCATTTGTTGTACTCTACTGCTACGGTAATCATTTCATGCGAGCCGTTCAGGATGATGTCGAGCTTTTCGCGAGGAATTTTTTCTAAGGGCACCGACAATGAAAAGTCGTATTTCTTGGCCAGTGCCTTCATTACATGGAATATCCAGGTTTCGCGGTACTCGCCGATAGGTGCTAAACCGCCATTAATGATGCTCAGTTTAGGGTTGGGGATAACTGATGCCTCGTCAATTTCAAAAATGTAACCCAGGCCATCGCACTTTTCACAGGCTCCGTAGGGCGAATTGAACGAAAAGGTATTAGGCTGCGGCTCATCATAGGAAATGCCCGATACCGGATCCATGAGGTATTTGCTGAAGTAGGATACATTACTATCCTTGTCCGCAATACGGATGATGCCTTTGGCAATCTTTAACGCCGCCTGGATGGAAGTGTACAGCCGCTTGCTATCCTTTTCGCTGATGTTCAGGCGGTCAACCACAATATCAATATCGTGTATTTTGTAACGGTCAACCTGCATTTTGGGTTCCACGTCCATAATGGCGCCGTCCACCCAAACCTTCAGGTAGCCCTGCTTGCGTATCTGCTCAAATAACTCACGATAATGCCCCTTGCGGCCCTTTACTACCGGCGCCAGTATGTTTACCGGCTGCCCGTCAAACCGCTCAGAAATGGTACGCAGTATCTGGTCCTCGCTCATGCGCTCCATCTTCTCGCCGGTTACATAGGAGTAGGCTTCGCCGGCACGGGCAAAGAGCAGGCGCATAAAGTCATAAATCTCAGTAATGGTGCCAACGGTAGAGCGCGGATTTTTGCTGGTGGTTTTCTGCTCAATGGCAATAACCGGGCTCAGGCCCGATACTTTATCCACATCGGGCCGCTCCATACCGCCCATAAACTGGCGCGAGTAGGCCGAAAATGTTTCCATGTACCGGCGCTGACCTTCGGCATAAATGGTATCAAACGCCAGCGATGACTTACCGCTGCCGCTTAAACCGGTAATAACCACCAGCTTATTACGCGGAAAAGAAATATCAATGTTTTTTAAATTATGCACCCGGGCTCCGTAAACTTCAACTTCGCTTTGCTCGCCCAGATCAATGGTTTTATCCGTCATAAATATATTTAAGCCAAACCCGTAGTATAACTTCAATTATACCGCTAAGTTTGAACAGGTTGCCGTTTGCTAAAAACAATGGCAAATATACAAAAAAGGCCGGTAATGCTTTTGCGCATACCGGCCCCTTTGAGTGCTCCGTTATAATGGCAGTGTCAATTTACAGCCAGTAATTCTGATGGCTTCAGCCAGGTGTAAGCGCCGTTTAAGGCAAGTGCGCGGCCTGGCTCACCCAATGCCCTTTTCAGTGCAATCAGCTTATATACATAGGTGCCTGTTTCGCGGTTCAGGCGCATATAAAAGTAATTCCCCTTGTTTTTGCGGTTAATAGCCCGCTGCACATGGGGTGATCCGCCGTTGTAGGCGGCTGCAGTAAGGGTCCAGCTGTTGAAATGGCTGTACAGATCCTTAATATACTTACAAGCAGCCACGGTTGATTTGCGGATGCTGAGCCGCTCATCCCTGCGGCCGCTCACGGCCAAACCATAATCACGGGCGGTTTGTGGCATAAACTGCCAAATACCCACAGCCCCGCGTTTGGATACTCTGCCATTCAGACCCGACTCCAGCAGCGGCACATATTTAAAATCTTCGGGAATGCCATAGAGTTTCAGGATGGGCTGAATGATGGCAAAAAGGTTTTGGATTTTACGCTGCATGGCAGCGGTTTTGTAATCATCGAAGCCGTGCTTCCGTACGGAACGGGCCAGCCGGCGATCCACTTTTTTGTTGTTTAACGGCAGGGCTTCATCAGCAAAATTAAGGGCCTCATTTTCGGATTTTTCAATAACCCGAAAGCCGTAAAAATGGCTGAAATGAGCAGCTGGTTTTACATCGGTGGTACTGCAAATAAAAAGTTTAGAGACGATAACCAGCACTAACATTACGGAGCACGTAACTAAGTGTTTTTTAATCATTTCGAGTTTTTTAAGTCAACAAATCGGCTCAGGTGTGTTGCAAAGGTATAAAAATGATGCACACTATCAAATAGTTATACAGCCTTAGTGTTGAAGCCCCTATTGAAAATTTCAAAAAACATTGCCTCTGCGTGTATTAAACACACTTTTTGCCAGTTGAAAAAATTTTTATTCCTGCTTAAAAAAAGCGTAATTTTACAGGCTCGCTAATCGGGTAACAAAACACAAATATGGTATTTAAAAAACCAGGGAACAGTCGCGAAGACAAGTCCGCCGGCTCACCGAAACGCACCTCGCGCCATGGTGAACAATCAGGCAAAAATTCTTTTTACAAGGAAAAAAATTCATCCTCAGATTTTAAAAAAACAGATGCCGGCAGCAGCCGGCCTGCCAAAAGATACAGTGATGATGCTGCCGGCAAAAAGCCTTTCGCCTCCGGCGGAAACCGCTTCAGCAACAACCAGGATAGCGCCGCCGGCCGCCCGTTTAAAAAG
>CAXTAP010000050.1:8533-23790 GCA_964241965.1 uncultured Mucilaginibacter sp. | reverse complement strand
GCACCGAGCAGGATTTGGAAAATATTACCCGCCGTTATACAGTTGAGCTGATTAAGAAAAACTTTATTGGCCCCAGCATTGACGTACCTGCACCCGATTATGGGTCGGGCGAGCGTGAGATGAGCTGGATAGCCGATACCTACGCTACCATGAACCCCGGCCAGCTGGATGCATTGGGCTGCGTTACCGGTAAACCTATAGCCCTGCACGGTATTGCAGGCCGCCGCGAAGCTACCGGCCGCGGCGTAGCCATTGCCATCCGCGAAGCGGTGGGCGTTGGCGAGGATATGCACAAACTGGGCCTTACTGCAGGATTATCCGGTAAGCGGGTTATTGTACAAGGCCTGGGTAACGTAGGTTACTATTCGGCTAAGTTTCTGTCTGATTTTGGCGCTACCATAGTTGGCCTCTGTGAATATGAAGGCGCTGTTTATAATGCTGATGGGTTAGATGTAGAGGCCGTGTTTCAGCATCGTAAGGCAACCGGCTCTATTTTAGGTTATGCAGGCGCTAAACAGGAATTCAGACATTCGGGCGAAGGCCTGGAACAGGAATGTGATATACTGGTTCCGGCGGCTCTGGAAAATCAGCTTACCGAAGCTAACATATACAACATCAAGGCAAAAATCATTGCTGAGGGCGCAAACGGGCCAACCACGCCCGAAGCTGAAACTGCTTTTTATCAAATGGGCGGCATCATCATTCCGGATATGTATGCTAATGCCGGCGGTGTAACGGTATCGTATTTTGAGTGGCTCAAAAATTTATCGCACGTTGCTTTTGGCCGCATGAACAGGCGCTTTGAAGAAAACTCTAACATGAACCTGGTGAATATGGTAGAGGGCCTTACCGGCGTAGCCTTAACACCTATGCAGCGCAGTACCATTATCAAGGGAGCCTCGGAACTGGAACTGGTTAATTCCGGCCTGGAAGATACCATGATACGCTCCTATCACGAAATCAGGGAGGTGTATAACACAACCGAAAAGGTGGATACTATGCGTACAGCAGCATTTGTAGGCGCTATCAACAAAATAGCGGTATCCTATAAAAATCTGGGCGTTTGGCCATAAATTTTTTCAATTTGAAGCTTGCTCTGATTTTTATTATATTTTGTTGAGCGATAGAATTTCTATGCAACTATACTTGTTACAAAAAGTTTACCGCTATCGCTCATAAGAGCAATAATTTAATTTAAAACAGCTACCGGCTTATTTATTAATTTAGCTCTTGCTGCATACAGTATTTATCAACGAATGATGACTGATCAATTTAATACCATAGCTAACATCATCAGTACCCGCAGAACTGTAAAGCCTGCTGCCATGAACGGGCAAAAGATAGATAAGGCGGACATAGAGGCCTTGCTGCAACTGGCCGACTGGGCGCCTACACACGGCTTGACCGAACCCTGGCGCTTTGTAGTTTATGAGCAGCCGCAGGTTTTTTGCCGTCAGCATGCTGCTTTGTATCAGCAAATCACTGCTGAAGAAAACTTTAAGCCGGCTGTCTATGACAATCTTACCCATATGGGCGATAAGGCATCTCATGTTATTATTGCCATTATGGAGCGGGGCGCTAACCCTAACATTCCGCAGTTTGAAGAAATAGCTTCCGCCTCATGCGCTATTGACAATTTGCTGTTGGGCGCTCAGGCATTAAACATTGCTTCTTACTGGGGTACCGGCGGTGTAACGCTGAAGCCCGCTATGAAGGATTTTTTACAACTGGATGCCGAAGACCAGGTAATGGGTATTTTATACCTGGGTTATGCCGATGATCGCCCCGAAGGCAGAAGAAAGGTGCCCCTGCACGATAAGGTGAAGTGGGTTGGCTAAGCTTTGTTTTTCTGCTCTTCATTATAATTTAAAAGGCAGCAGCATTCGTATTGAAAACCTGTGATTAATCAATTGTTACAGGTTTTTCATTACAGAATGTTTTGGTGTAAAATGGTGCGCAGCCGTTTTGCTGTTAATAAAATTTACTTTGTGTCATTAACACAAATATGCTATATTTGCGTTACCACAGTTGATATAACGTTACTACTTATCCTGTTCAGCTTCTGGTCGCTGCCGGTTTTGGCAGCCCGATTGCAGAAACACTTTAAAATTTATTTAACACAATTACATGGCTCAGCAAAACACGCCTGCAAACTTCGATTATAATTCCACCCGCAATAAATTACTTCTTACCGAATATGGCCGCAATGTACAGAATATGGTCAAGTACATTTGTGAGCTGCCCACTAAGGACGAACGGAACCGCTACGCTCAGGTAGTGATAGATTTAATGGGATTTTTAAATCCACACCTGCGCGATGTTGCTGATTTTAAGCATAAACTCTGGGATCATCTTTTTATTATTTCAAATTACCAGCTGGATGTAGATGCTCCTTATCCGAAACCTTTGCCCGAAAATGCTCATGTTAAACCTGAGCCGCTTAAATATCCAAATCAGCGTATAAAGTTCAAGCACTATGGTAAAACCATAGAAATGATGATCCAGAAGGCAAAAACGATAGATGAACCGGTGCGCAGGCAATACATGGTTCAATCCATTGCCAATTTTATGAAGATGGCCTATGTGCAATGGAACAAGGATTCAGTGACAGATGAAAGTATCCTGTCGGATTTATTTGAGCTTTCTAACGGCGAGCTGAAGCTGGAAGATAACATCAATTTAAATAAGGTAGAATACCGCGCCCCTGTACAGAACAATAGCCGGGGCCGCACCAACCAGCAAAATAATAACCCGCGCAACAATAACCCGCGCAACAATAATCAAAACAATCAACGCACTAACACCAACCCGCGCAATAACAATAATCAGAATCGCGGCGGCAGTCCCGGCGGCGCCCGCAAATATTAATATTTACCTTCTCTGATATGAACGGTATCACAGCCGTTTCAGTGAGTAACAACATATTCTGTAAATTAAATACAGGTGTTTGAGTGATTACCTAAAGCCGTAGTGCTTTATGCCGGTTATAACTATGCCTTTATCCAAAATTCAGCCTCTTGCTGAAAATTACAATAATTATATAATCTTTGCAGCAGTTATAAGCTTACTGCTTTTTATCAATTTATAAATTCTGTAACATGAACAATGCATTTGAAATTGTGGGTGGCAAGCCGCTAAAAGGTGAAATTGTACCTCAGGGGGCTAAAAACGAAGCCCTGCAAATTATTTCAGCTGTATTATTAACCAGCCGGCAAGTTACGGTAAGCAATGTTCCTGATATTCAAGATGTAAACAAGCTGATAGAATTGCTTGGGGATATGGGTGTCAGCATCCAGCGCCTGGCACCCGATACTTATTCTTTTGAAGCCAAAAATATAAATCTTGATTTTTTCAGGTCGGAAGAATTTAAGTCTAAAGGCAGCGGGCTGCGCGGTTCCATCATGATTGTTGGTCCTCTGCTGGCACGTTTCGGCAAGGCTTCCATCCCTAAGCCGGGCGGCGATAAAATTGGCCGCCGCCGGCTGGACACCCACTTTCTGGGGTTCGAAAAATTAGGCGCCCGCTTCAATTATGATCCTGCCGACGGCTTCTTCAATGTGGATGCTTCGGATTTAAAGGGTGCTTACCTATTGTTAGATGAAGCCTCGGTAACCGGCACGGCCAACATTGTAATGGCAGCTGTACTGGCTAAGGGTACTACCACTATATATAATGCTGCCTGCGAACCTTACCTGCAGCAGCTTTGCAAAATGCTGAACCGCATGGGTGCCAGAATAGGTGGTGTCGGCTCAAATTTATTAACTATTGAGGGGGTAACTGAGTTGCAGGGAACCGAGCATCGAATGCTGCCGGACATGATTGAAATTGGTTCTTTTATTGGACTGGCGGCCATGACAGGATCTGTAATTACAATCAAGGATGTGCACTATAATGAACTGGGCATTATCCCTGATACCTTTAAGCGGCTGGGCATCAAACTGGAGCTGCGCGGTGATGATATTTTTATACCTGCGCAAGAGCATTACGAAATAGAAACGTTTATTGACGGGTCCATCATGACTATCGCCGATGCCCCCTGGCCTGGATTTACACCAGATTTGCTGAGCATTGTTTTGGTGGTAGCCACCCAGGCCAAAGGCTCCGTTTTAATTCATCAGAAAATGTTTGAAAGCCGGCTGTTCTTTGTTGATAAATTGCTGGATATGGGTGCTCAGATTATCCTGTGCGACCCGCATCGCGCTACGGTGATTGGTTTAGATAAGCAGATGCAGCTGCGCGGCATATCCATGACATCGCCCGATATCCGTGCCGGAGTTTCTTTACTTATAGCGGCGCTTTCGGCCAAGGGCAAATCCACAATATACAACATTGAGCAGATTGAACGCGGATACCAGTATATTGATAAGCGTTTAAAAGCCTTGGGTGCTGATATCACGAGAAAATGATGTATTTTCTGACAGATTATTGTAAAGCACCGGCTACTACCGGTGCTTTACTGTTTATAATTCATTTGCTGCGATGCCAGATACAACTTACAATCCGTTTAAACTCTATGCGCAGGCATATAGGGGCTTGTCGCCCAATAGCTGGTATTTGTCGCTGGTGATGTTGATTAACCGCAGCGGTACTATGGTTATTCCGTTCATGACCATTTATTGTACGCAGCAGCTTCATTTCAGTATAACGCAGGCAGGTTATATTTTGGCTTTGTTTGGTGCAGGCTCTATAGCAGGGGCTTTTGCAGGCGGTAAAATTACTGACCGCTTTGGTTTTTACGAAGTGCAGCTGGCAGCTTTGCTAAGCGGTGGTTTGTTGTTTATATTATTAGGTTTTCAAAAAACTTTTTTGACGCTGGGCACAGGCACGTTTGTGCTGAGTGTTTGTAATGAAGCTTTCAGACCGGCCAACTCTGCAGCTATAGCAAGCTATAGCTCTGCCGAAAACAAAACGCGTTCATATTCGCTTAACCGGCTGGCTGTAAACTTAGGGTGGGCGGTAGGGGGCGCTGCCGGAGGTTTCCTGGCTTCTGTTAATTACCATTTGCTATTCTGGGTAGATGGCGGCACTAATATTTTATCAGCCCTGCTGCTCTTAAAAGTGATTCCGCGCTCGTCTGTTGCGGTCTTGCGCATGAAGCGTACAGAAAGAAATGTTGATCAGGCAGGTAAATCAGCTTATCATGATAAAATTTATCTGCTGTTTATTATACTAACTGTACTGTTTGCTGCCTGTTTCTTTCAGCTGTTTACTATGCAGCCTGTTTTTTACAAAACACAATGGCATCTGAGCGAACGGCTGATCGGTTCGCTTATGGCGCTGAACGGCGTACTGATTGCTGTGGTAGAAATGGTGCTGATTTTTAATCTGGAAGGCAAGCGGCATCCGCTCAAATATATTACAACAGGCGTGTTAGTTACCGGCGCAGGCTTTTTATTTTTAAACCTGTTCCCGGCAGCTTTATGGGTGGCAGTAATTACGGTGCTCATTATTTCGGCAGGCGAAATATTAAGTATGCCGTTTATGAATGCCTTTTGGGTTGAACGGACCAATGATAGCAACCGCGGGCAATACGCTGCCCTTTACACCATTGCCTGGTCGGTGGCGCAGATACTGGCGCCGGCATTAGGCAGCCAGGTAATATTACACGCCGGTTATGCTGTATTATGGTGGCTCATTGGTATTATTTGCTGTGGTGTGGCTGCAGGGTTTGCATTATTGTATAAAACGGTAAAGGCATCAAAACCTGTTGCTGATGGCAGCATCCATATTTCCTGATCCCCGGGTAAAACCCTTATCTTATCATTGCGTTATCATTACCATAAAAATTAATATGATGTTTAAAGCGCTGATTGCTGATTTAGATAATACTGTTTACCCCGTAAGATCCATCGGCGACCGACTGTTTGTTCCCTTAGTGGATTTAATGGAGCAGTACAGAAACGAAATGAGTGAAGAGCAGATACAGCAAGTGAAGGCTGAAATTATGGGAAAGGCCTTTCAGCAAGTGGCTGATAAGCATCAGCTAAATCCTGAACTAAAGGCACGCGGAATCAAGCTGCTTGAAAACCTGACCTATGATTTACCCATGCAGCCATATAATGATTATCATTACATGCAGGAAGTAGAGGCGGAGAAGTTTCTGGTAACATTGGGTTTTACCAAGCTGCAATGGAGCAAAATTGACCGCCTCAACCTAAGGGGCGATTTTAAGGAACTGATTGTAGTTGACCCCGAAACTATTAGGGAAACCAAGCAGGATATATTTAAACAGTTATCAGATAAATATAACTTCAAACCTGAAGAGGTATTAGTTGTAGGCGATGATCCGGATTCGGAAATCAAGGCAGGTAAAGCGCTGGGCATGGCAACTTATCTGCGCGATGAGCAAGGAAGCTACCCGGCCGGTACGGCTACTTATCAATACAGTACCCTGGCGCATCTGGCCGCATTATTTAAATAAAGTCCGCCTTTACTGTTATTGTCAACTTGCTTTTAAAACGGCTACGGTAACCAGTAATTGACCCAAATGCCGCATCGTATGTTCCGCTGCATGTATATATAATCCGATAATTGTTGACGGGACCCTGGCACGGCCTACGCCTCTTGTTGCTGTTAAGGCTGCCGGGCCAGTGCTTTGCAGCTGAGCCATGGCTGTGTTAACTTGTTCGTTAAAGTTGCTTACCATCTGTTGCCAGGTATCCGCTGTCTGGTCTGCCTTGCCCTCTG
Source organism: uncultured Mucilaginibacter sp. (assembly GCA_964241965.1). GTDB lineage: Bacteria > Bacteroidota > Bacteroidia > Sphingobacteriales > Sphingobacteriaceae > Mucilaginibacter. The sequence continues at coordinate 17,103 of CAXTAP010000050.1, read as the reverse complement.
CTGCCAGGTAATTAAGCTGAGTTTCGTTAAGCTGTTTGTTTTGTGCATAAGTAAACAAGCGATCGAGCACACCGGTCAAATGTTGCAGGTGAAAACCGGGCGATGCCATACCCGCCGGCTGTTGCCATAAAAGCTCGCCCGGAAAATTAATCATGAGCGTATTTACTTCCTCGCGGGCCTGCAGCAGGGCATGGGCTACCGGCTGCAAATGTGGCGATATATTATTAAGCGGCCCGCGCAGCCAGACTTCAGGTAATTTTTCAGCAGTCATTTATAAGGTTTTATAGAAATTGCCTGAACAAATGTACACTTTAGCAGAATAGCTAATTATTTTAAATGTCGCGATAATTATGCTTTTATAACTTACGGGCAAACAGGATGAGCACAAATGGTAATCACTTCATATATGGTGCCCTCATATCAATGATATAGGTGAGTGGTATAATGATTGTTAAGCAAAGATACACGCCCCACAATATTATGATGCTGAATATATCAATGAAACTTTACTCAAAACTTCCGCTTGGCTTTATCATATTAACTTCCATGTTAATTATACTGCAAAGCTGTAATAAGAAAAATCGTTCTGACGTAGGGCAGGCTTTATATCTGCAAACGAAAAACAAGGTTTACAAAAACCTTACATCCGAAGGATACACGGCGGTTTTCGATAGCATATTAGCTTCGCAAAAAGATCAGTTAGCAAATTCGGCCCAGATTGCAGCCTTTTATGAGCAAAACGAGAATGAGCCGGTATTTGTAATGAAACATTTAAAAAACGGTGACTTAAAAGCCCTGGCAGATTACTGCCGGAAAGCCGATGAACATGGTTTAAATCCGCAGATGTTTAAGGGTGAACAAATTGATTCACTGGCTGCCTTGCTGAGCAGTAAAACCATGATTAAAAATACAGCCGATGCTTATCAAAACATTGCAAAGCTGGAACTGCTTAGTGCAAATATTCTGATTAAGTATGCCAATGCTTTAGAGTTTGGCGTAATTAATCCTCATAAAATTTATGCAAGATATTACGTAGATACCAAACGCCCCGACAGCGTTTCTATGAACGGGGTATTACACAAGAAAGACATCAAGGCATTTTTAGATAGTATCCAGCCACGTAATCCTCAGTATATTGCTCTGCAGAAGGCGCTGGCCAGCGGTGCAACTGCGCCCGGGTTAACTAAAGAGGAAACCGAACGTACTATTAAAGTGAACCTGGAGCGCCTGCGCTGGAAAAACAAGCCTGATGCACCTAAATACGTTATTGTAAACATACCCGATTATCGTTTAGATGTAATGCAAAACGGCCAGTCGGTAATGAATATGAAAGTTTGCGTAGGCGAGGGGCGGAATGACGACAATGCGGCAAGCGTTGCCGAATATGAGGACAGTGATAAAACTGACCACCCTTTCTCTAAGGAAACTCCGCAGCTGAACAGTATGATTTACACTGCGCAGGTAAACCCGGTTTGGAATATCCCGCAAAGTATTGCCAGCAAAGAGATTGTTACACATGCGGCTGATGATCCGTATTATTTATCGAACCAAGGCATTGATGTTTATAAGGATGGTAAGAAGATAGAAGACTCTGAAAGTATTGACTGGAAAGCAGTGAGCAGCGGTAACTCCGGGTATGAATTTAAGCAGCGGCCCGGGGAAAGAAACTCATTGGGAAAAATAAAATTTTTGTTCCCTAACAAGAGCAGCGTTTACCTGCATGACACACCTGCACAAGAACCCTTTAAGAGTAACATGCGGGCCGTTAGCCATGGTTGCGTAAGGCTGGAAAGACCTTTGGATTTAGCTCATGCCCTGTTTGGCGATGGCAGCAAATACGATACAATACAAAAGGATATGAGCCAGGAAGATCCGCAGTCGAAATTTCTATCTCTGCCTAAAAAAGTGCCTGTTTACATTACCTATGTTACCTGCTGGCAGGATGCTGATGGAACCTTACAATTCCGAAAAGACGTTTATGGCCTGGATGTAGTGCTGTTCGGTCATCTGCAAAAATATCTGACTGTATCATAATTGCTCACAAAAAAGCCGCAGCAAAAAATATGATTATCAGTGCATATTTTGGAAACAAAGCAACTTTAAGAAAACAGATTGGTTATCATTTACTCAATTTGTAATCACACATCTGTTGCTTAATCTGTAAAACAATTTTAACGGCATTTAAATTAAATAGAAGCACTTAAAACTTGTTTAAGGCCTGCTGCTAATACATAGTTGGCTGCATTGTCAGTGTTCAGGTATTTTGAGGTATAATTATTATCGTTACCATTAATAAACAGCACTGTTTTACCCTTAATAATGTCAATCACCTGGTTAGCAACCATGGGCGATACCGCAGGGCAGCCAAAGCTGCGGCCAATACGGCCTAACTGGGCAATGGTGTTTTCACAAACATAATCAGCAGCATGTACTACAATGTCGCGAGCCCGCGCATTGGAATTAAAACCCTCGTCCATGCCATTCAGGCGTAAGGAACGGCCATGCTTGCCTATGTAAGTATCATCAGTAATATAGAAACCCAAACTGCTCTGGTGCGACTCCGCATTATTTGAAAATTTGCTGGCCATGTCATCGCCGCTGCCTTGCCCGTGAGCAACCCAGGTGTTTAGTAATAGTTTTTGCTTCATCAGGTCAACTATCCACATGCGTTTGGTACAGCTCGATTTATTGAAATCAACTACAGTAATTACAGAACTGTTAGCCGGTAGCTTGCCTGCCACCTTTAAGTTATAGTAACCGGTAATTGCTTTCTGAAACACAGCGGTGTCAAGCCCGGCCTCATTTAAGTGGGCTACCAGGTAAACGCTGTCCACATAGCGGTTAAATAATGTTTTTTGGGATGTTGCGACTGTGAACGAATGCAGCAGGTGTTGGTTTGTTTTTTTTGCAACAACTGCCTGATGACTGATTATTACAATAAGCGTAACAATGATCAAACTTGCTGTCCGCCAAATATTTTTCTTCATAGAATGTCCGTTGAGTAATTAAATTTTCAATAAATTTAGTTCAACAGGCTTAAGTTAGAAGGTTATAATTGTTGTGATTGTATTTCAAATATACAATAAACGGGTTGCCTGTCAAGTCATATATTTATCATATAGTTAAAAGCTGAATTTTATACGGTATAAGGCCTGCAAAAGATTTATTGTGCCAGATATTATCCTGATAAGCTTTTAACCTTAAAAAGTTCGGGCGGCAGATTCATATAATGAATATATTTATTTTGTACAATGAGATGGTTAATATTTTATAGCCATTAAGCTTTATCCTCCTGCCATGACGATTACCCATACCGACATCTATCGCTTCAGCATTCCTATGGAGCCTTTCACTATAGCTACAGGCACCATGAATTACGCACAGAATGTTTTTATCAGAGTGCATACGGATAATGAAGTATATGGAGCAGGAGAATGCTCAGCCTTCCCGATGATTACCGGCGAAACGCAGGATACCTGCCTGACTATGGCTCGCAGCTTTGCTGCGCTATGGAAAGGCAAAGATGCCTTAGCCATTGAAGCCCGCCTGCAGCAATTGCACAGTTTTGCCGCATTTAACGGCACCATAAAAAGTGCGTTTGATATAGCTTTGTATGATATAGCCGCTAAAAATGCAGGCTTACCATTATATCGTTATCTGGGAGGCAGCCGTAAGCTCATAGAAACCGACATTACTGTTGGTATATACAGCCCGGAGGAGATGGCCGAGAAAGCCCTGAATTTTAAAAACAGCGGTGCAAGTACTATTAAAGTAAAGCTGGGCAAAGATGCCCTGATGGATGTGGAACGCATCAGGCAGATACGCCGGGCAGTAGGACAAAATATTAAGCTTAGAGTTGATGCCAACCAGGGATGGAGTTTTGAAGAGGCGGTGCTAGCTCTTCAAGGAATGGAAAGCTACAACATCCAGTTTTGCGAACAGCCGATGCGCACCTGGTATAATGACCGCCTGCCCGAATTGCGAAAACTATCGCCCATTAAAATTATGGCTGATGAAAGCGTATATAATCATCATGATGCCCGCCATCAGATTGAAACCGGCTCCTGCGATTATATCAACATCAAGTTTGCCAAATCGGGCGGTATCCATGAAGCCTTAAAAATTCATGATGTTGCAGCGCAGCATGGCATTGCATGCATGATGGGAGGTATGCTCGAAAGCCGCATAGCGCTCAGTGCCCAGCTGCATTTTGCCATGGCTAAACCCAACATGCAGTTTTATGATATGGATACCTGCCTGCTGGGCCATCTGGCTGATCCCTGCAGGGGCGGTGTGCAGTATAAAGGTTACTTTCTTGATATTGATGATGCGCCTGGCATTGGCGCCGATGCTGATGAGCAATTCCTGGCGCAATGCGAACGCTGGACTATTTAATGGAAGGGAAGGAGATGCCCTTGATGTTTCGGTAAAGCTCCACCGCGTAAAGGTCCGTCATGCCGGAAACAAAATCAAGCACGCTCTGAATTTTAGAGTACAAGCTGTTACTCCGGCTTATAAATTGCCCCGGAATCAGCGCTACCAATTTCTGATGATACTTGCTGCTGTTTTCCACCAGGGCGGGTACGAATTCTTCCAGCAAGCCGCCCATTACCTTGTAGCCGGCCACCTCAATCTGTACAACTGATTCATAATTATAAATTTTTTCAACTGATATTTTCTCTATGGCTTTCCAGGCCGATAGCAGCGGCTCTTCCAGCGCATCTGTGAGGCCCCGGTTAAATTCGCCTTTCAGCAGCGCCTCTTGGTTTTCTAAAAATATCCGCGAACAGGCTTGTGTTAAGGTGTTGATGGCACGGGCCCGTAGTAAGCCTGCTTTGGCATCCTGGTCAGTATAGTCGGTTCTAAGGCGGGCGGCCAGCGTATCACTGTTGCAGAGCGGCAGCAGCAGTTCCTCAATTTTTTCGTAAGACAATATTTTTAGCCGGTGTGCATCTTCCAGGTCAATAATATTATAACATATATCGTCGGCTGCCTCTACTAAATATACAAGCGGATGCCGCCTGTATATGATTGGATTAGCGCTAAGCTCAAGCAGGCCCAGTTCTGCTGCAATTTTTTTGAACGTAGCCTCTTCCGACTGAAAAAAGCCATATTTCTTTTGATGAATATTGCCCCTTATATGCCCGGCGGTTGCCTCACAGGGGTATTTGATAATGGAGGCTAAGGTAGTGTAAGTAAGCGCAAATGCGCCGTTGCCTTTGCCGGTAAAGGGATGTGTTAATATACGCAATGCATTGGCGTTACCCTCAAAGTGGACTAAGTCCTGCCATTGGGCTGCGGTTAAATCTTTATGATAGTGCATACCCGGCCCGTTACTGAAGTAATAGGATATTGCTGCTTCTCCTGAGTGACCGAAGGCCGGGTTGCCCATATCATGCGCCAGGCAGGCAGATGCCACCATATTGCCTACTTCGCTGATGAGCGGCAAACGCATATCTAACCGGGCGTCCTGTTTTTTGAGCGATGTATAAAATATACGCCCCAGCGAACGCCCGACGCTGGCCACCTCCAAGCTATGGGTAAGCCGGTTATGCACAAATACACTGCCCGGTAAGGGAAACACCTGTGTTTTGTTTTGTAAACGGCGAAACGGTGAGGAAAATATAAGCCGGTCATAATCGCGCTGAAACTGTGACCGGGCCTCATCCTCATCAGCAGCTGTGTACTGTTCAGCACCCCAGCGTTTGGCCGAAAGCAGCTGTTCCCATTGCATCATACTGTAAATGTAGAGTTTTGAAATGTTACTTAACAGCAAAGCCAGTAAGTTTACTTACTGGCTTTGCATCAGAATAAGCTATGCTTACTTTTTCTTTTTACCGCTGCTCAAATTTTTTGCAGCTGTGCTTTTTTGCTCTTTCGAAGCCTTAGGATCTTTCATTTCCTTTGAAGCCTCACTCTTAGTGGATGATTTTGCAGTTGCCATAGCAGATATTATTTAGTTGAGTATAATAAGTTAATTACAGGTATATAAACACCAATCGTACCAAAACGAAGTTCATTTTATAAATGTGAATAACTTTCCTACCCGCAGGTTAATGATTGTAGTAATATGTTTCAGGTAACATGATTAACAGCATACCTAAGGCTAATCAAATGCAAAAAATGTCAATATCTAATACCGCTGATTTAGCTTCCGCTCAATTCTGTGTAATATTTGTAAAAAAGCGGAATGGTTTCGATGCCTTTATAATAATTAAAAACATCGTACTTCTCATTTGGAGAGTGCAAGGCATCACTATCAAGCCCGAAACCCATTAATACCGTTTTAATACCGAGTACAGCTTCAAACAGTGCCACAATCGGGATGCTGCCGCCTCCCCGGGTAGGTATAGGCTCCTTACCAAAAGCTTCGGCAATTGCTTTTTGTGCTGCTTTGAAGGCTATGCTATCGGTAGGCGTTACTACTGGTTCGCCGCCATGATGCGGCGTAACTTTTACAGTAACCGATGCCGGTGCGATACTGGTAAAGTGTTCTGAAAATAACTGCGTGATTTTTTCAGAACTTTGATTTGGAACCAGGCGCATGGATATTTTGGCATGAGCCTTTGACGGCAACACGGTTTTAGCGCCTTCACCGATGTAGCCGCCCCAAATACCGTTAACCTCCAGGGTAGGGCGTGTGCCCGTGCGTTCAAAGGTGCTGTAACCTTTTTCACCCCAAAGCTCCTTAACGTTTAAATCTTTTTTGTAAGCTTCCTCCTGGTATGGAGCAGCGTTTAAGGCTTCGCGTTCCTCGGCAGTAAGTTCTGTTACCTCATCATAAAAGCCGGGAATGGTGATACGATTATTGCTATCATGCAGCGAGGCGATCATTTTAGCTAATATAGTAGCCGGGTTGGCTACTGCCCCGCCATAAACGCCCGAATGCAGGTCGCGGTTCGGACCGGTTACCTCAACCTCTAAGTAAGCCAGGCCGCGTAAGCCGGTTTCGAGCGAGGGATTTTCCATACTGATCATGGAAGTATCAGAGATCAATACTACATCCGCTTTCAGTTTATTTTTATTTTCCTGTACAAATATGCTTAAGTTATTGGATCCTACTTCTTCCTCGCCCTCAATCATAAACTTAACGTTGCAAGGTAAAGTGTTGGTTTGCATCATTAATTCAAAGGCCTTAATGTGCATATAAAACTGGCCCTTATCATCACAGGCACCACGGGCATATATTTTTCCGTCGCGCAGGGTGGGTTCAAATGGAGGGGATTCCCAAAGGTCTAAGGGATCGGGTGGCTGCACATCATAATGACCGTAAACCAACACCGTAGGCTTAGTGTGATCGGTGATTCTTTCACCATATACAATAGGATTGCCTGCCGTTTGGCAAACTTCTACATGATCAGCGCCTGCATCCTGCAGTCTTGCTGCCACATAATCGGCGGCATGCAGTACATCCTGTTTGTACTTAGGGTCAGCGCTTATTGACGGAAAGCGTATGAGTGCAAACAATTCATCCAGCATTCGCTGCCTGTGTGTTTCAATATAATCGCGGATTAAATTCATTAGCTATGAGTTTATCCGCAAATATAGAAATGCTTACATCAGGTATGAAAATCGATTAACGAATTCAATAAATATTATTTGATAGGTTAAATGTGTTTATAACTGAATATTTTGTTAGTAACTTTTACCATATTTACCTATAAAAAAGCGCATATGAGCCAGTTATTACAAAACCTATCAAGTATTTTTGTGGTATTATATACTAAATAATATATGACAGGAAGCTTTACTTTATCTCAGCAAACAACAAATTAAGGCTAATTAAGCCATTCCGATTATTGCACCGCACCTTAATATTTTGCAGGTACCATTTGATGTGTATTAAGCCAACCCCAGTATATTATAAGTTATAAATATTAAAATGAGCAAAGCAAATTGATGAGTAAGCTCATATAAACTTAGCAGGCATCCAGGTAAAATCCGGATTCTACAAAGTTCTTTAACATTTGACTGAACAATTTAAAAATTGTATCGAATATTTATTTGCTTTCTACTTTACAACCAAAAGTTGTATCTTGGATAAACTATTATTTGAGCAATGGTTAAATAATACCACGCTGTGATTTAAAAATTAAGGAATTAAGCATTACTTGCTAATGCTTTCAACACTGGTCAGGCCTTACATTATAAATAACTTGAATTACCAGGCCCGACTTTTTAAGCACCAGCTGAACATATTTTTTTATACCTGCTCTGAATGATAACGCAGCAAGCCTAAACTATAGTACAGCGATTTATATAATAGTTGCCTTTTTTCTATATGCTCAGATTATGAGCGGTTTAAAAGAAGCAGACAATTACTGATAAATGGCAGGTGTACTTTTCTCCTGATAAATGGCAGGTGTACTTTTCTCAGCTTTAGGAGTAACATTTTCTTTGCTGCAAGATGACATGGCAAAAGATGAAGAAATTAAGGCGGCAAGAATAAATAGCTTTTTCATGGTTAAGTATTGAGTGTTATTGGTGTAAATAAATGTGTTTGTAAAGTGATACTAATTACTGATAAATGGCAGGTGTACTTTTCTCCTGATAAATGGCAGGTGTACTTT
>CAXTAP010000050.1:0-8433 GCA_964241965.1 uncultured Mucilaginibacter sp. | reverse complement strand
TTTCTGCTTTTGGAGTTACATTTTCTTTGCTGCATGAAGAAATGGCAACAGTTGAGATAATAAATGAAATTAGGATAAAAAACTTTTTCATAATAGGGTCATTATTAATTGTTTGTGTTGATTTATTAAAGTAACACTACAAATGTAAACAAGGTTTTTTAAATCGCAAATTTTTTTTCAAAAAATTTTAAAATAATTTTTGAGAAAAATATATAATCCATAGTTATAGTGATTTTTGTTTAATAGTTAATATCCATATTGTATTCTGCATGTTGGCATGCATACTTACCAGCTAAAGCTTTCCCATTGTTATTGATATTTCTTTTATTGTATAACTTTCGCTATAATTGGTCGTATTAGAATACTGATGAGAATATTATACTTATTCCTGATTGTTAATTTTACTGTGTCATTTGCCAGTGCAGGTAACTTAACCAATTTAGCATCGCATGATACCAGTGAAATAAACAGGCTAAATAGGTTAGCTTATACTAATTATAGGGATAACCCTAAGCAGACCATCACTTATGCAGCACAGGCGTTGGCATTGGCACAAAAAACCAATCCAGCATATACTATTGGTATAGCCGAAGCCAATCGCATGCTGGGCATAGGCAATTCATCGTTGGGGGATAATAGAAAAGCTATTCAACACTACCTTGTAGCCCTTGATAATTATCAACTATGCCATAATCTAACCGGACAAGCAAGGGTTTACAATAATATTGGTAATGAGTATCAGGAAGTTGACTACGACAAAGCCCTGCAATTTTTTAACCAAGCCTTAGCAATCGCTAACAAAGTGCAGCTTAAACAATTACTTGCGTCTTTGAATTTAAATATAGGCGTTGCATATTACCGTAAAAAACAATTTACTCTTTCTGTAAATCATTATAAAATAAGTGAAAGTATCTTTAGGGAATTGCAGGATACAATCGGTTTAATCTCAAGCCTGCAAAATCAAGGCATAGTATATTTTGATGAAAGGGATTTTGTAAATGCCAAGCAACTTCTGACTTATGCTCATGATCAAGCTAAAACGCACGATTTAAACAATAATATTGCTCAAATAGATTTGACATTGGCTTCTTTGTATGCTGCTGAAAATGATTTTAATACAGCTTCTAAAATGCTCAACGAGGGTAAAAACTACGCTGGCTTAGTGCAAAGCGATAAATTGCTTTATGATTATTTAGTAACCTCTTATGAATTTGAATCTAAACGGAAAAATTATGAAGCTGCGTTGGGTTATTTAAGGGAAATGTACAAGAGGGATAGCATACTTAACCGTACAGGTACTTCAACACAGTTAACTTTTGTAGAGGAACAGGCAAAGCAACAAGCCATACAACAAAAAACTATGATTGAGCTGCAACGGCAAAGCTATAACAGAAGCAAATTTATTGCAGCAGCAATTGTATCGGGGTTGTTAGTTGTGGTGGTGGCTTTGCTGGCTGGCAATATTAAACGTAAGGCCGAAACCAATAAACGCCTTACAGAACTTAACGCAGAGGTTAGCGTACAGAAGGATAATCTCGATCGAATCAATCATCACCTGGAAGAAATCATTGATGAGCGCACAAAAGACCTGCAGGATAAGAATATTAAGCTTTCAGAATATTCATCATATCTGTCGCACCAGATCAGGGGGCCGGTTGCTACGCTTAAAGGCTTGCTGAACCTGGAAAAGGAGGGGCTTTTAAATCAGCAGGAATGCCTTAATATGATGGATAAATGCGTGTCTGACATTGACAGTAAAATCATCGATGTCAGCGATATGCTTCATGATCCGGGAAGCAGGGCGAAGTAACGCAGCAATTACTAGACTACCTGCCTGTACAGCGATGGTAAGCTGGAATGTATCTGTGCCTCTATCAGGCCTAAATATATGCAATACCAGGCAACCATTTGCAGTATAAGCAGTTCGCGGTGCCGCTTATAGCCTTTGGTTTCAAAAGCAAGTTTCTCTTCGCCGGCGGTTACAAAAAAGCTTACCTCACCCTTTTTAGGCACAAACTTCGATTTCAGCAGATCAAATACCTTTACTTTAAGTTTGGTATTCGGATCATGTATGGTTCCGGACGCCAAATCAGAATTTTTAGTTATTGATATGAGATACTTCGACATCACTATTGGTATAAATGCAATGATTTAAGGCAATAATTACTCCAAACCAATAACGTTTTTACAGAAACTTTAATTAAGCGTTTATCTTATATTTATCAATGATATTTTACTTTTTGTTATAAAATTTAACCTTTAGTAATTATATTTTATAAAAAAAGCGGAGCTTATTTTAGCGCCGCTATTTATATGATATGATGTGTCAGGAATATCAAACACTTATCAGGCTGCCGTTATACAGCGAGTGACCTTTTGATGTATAGTTCCTCATACAGTTCAATCACCTTTTTTTGCAGGGTAGCAATTTCAGTTTCGCGCTCAATCAGTTTCTTCTGAGTTGCGCCTACGCCGATGCTGGGTTCAAGTTGCATTACGCCTTCTTCAGGCATCAATAAGTTAGTAACATTTACTTCAAAAATTGAGGCAATCTGCTCCAGGCGCGACAAATTAACATCAGTTACACCAGTTTCAATTTTTGACAGCGCCGGTATAGATATACCCAGGCGGGCTGCCACTTTTTCCTGGCTCCAGCCATTTTGGTGGCGAATCATCCTGATGTTTTTGCCGACCTGCTTGTTTGCCTTGTTTTGTAATTCTGCATTCATCTTATCAAATTGTTTTTAATTGGGAAAAGAGTTGTATAAGTACACTCAAAGCAAATGCCATCGATATTCTGAGCATAAATTACTACTTTTTAAGCAATATTTTAAAATTTGAGATAAATATTGAGTAAGTAATTCCCCGGAAAGTGTGTAATTATTAACCCTGTGTTAAGGGTAAATTGCCACTATTCGGGGAACATGATTTTATCATATGCTTGTATTATTAAAAAGGATTAACCATTTGCCGGTTATGGAATTACTGTACCGTTATTCAGGCTGACTATCCACTATTCTGAGCTTGGCAAATTTTAAAAGCAGCTGTTTCTGGCCTATTTCCTTAAAAAATATAGTAGCCTTTATATCTGGTTTTTTACCGTCTAAGCTAACCACCTTTCCAAAGCCAAAACGCTCATGCTCCACTTCCATGCCTGCCTGCAGATTGCTGGTATCAGATGGTGCGAAACCCTCTGAGGGTACATGTGCTTTAGCCAGCAGCGATGTTGTTTTTGGCGGTACTGAGGCCGCCTTTGGTTTAGAGAAACTGTCGTTGTTCCGGCTCCAGGCATTACGCTCCTGGTCAAAGAATGGGTTAGCGCTGCTGTTCTGCTTAGCTGTAAAATCGAGTTCCAGATAGCGGGCATCAATCTCATCTAAAAAGCGGCTTGGCTCACAATTAATAAGCGTACCAAATTTAAAGCGGGAGGTAGCGTAGCTCAAAGTAAGTTTATTTTCGGCACGGGTAACAGCCACATAGAACAAGCGGCGTTCCTCCTCCAGGTCGCTTCGGGCGTTAAGCGACATTTGGGACGGGAAAAGATTTTCTTCCAAACCTACTACAAAAACCTGCGGAAATTCCAGCCCTTTAGATGAATGTATAGTCATGAGGGAAACCGTGTCGGCATCCTTGTTTTTATCATTATCATCATTGGTCAGCAGGGCTACATCCTGCATGAAAACATCAAGCCCTTTTTCTTCCAGATCTTCGCGCTCCGCAAATTCTTTGATACCGTTCAATAATTCCTGAATGTTCTCATAACGGTTAAGCCCTTCCACCGATTTGTCTTCGTACAAATCTTTCAGCAAACCTGAATGCTGGGCAATATGTAGCGCAGCATCATAAGCCGAATTTTGCTGTGCCAGCACCTGAAAACTCTGAATCATGGTAGCAAAACTGCTTACGGCTGCAGAACTGCGGCCATCCAGATACTGAGCTGGATTAATTACTACATCCCACAAAGTGGTATTATTCTGCCCGGCGGCCAGAATTAAACGGTCAATGGTGGTGTCGCCGATACCCCGGCGCGGGTAGTTGATTACCCGTTTCAGCGCTTCTTCATCATTGGGATTAAAGGTTAACCTGAAATAAGCAATCAAATCCTTAATTTCCTTGCGCTGGTAAAAGGATAAGCCTCCATAAATTTTGTAAGGAATGTTCAGTTTACGCAAAGCCTCTTCCATGGAGCGCGACTGCGCATTGGTACGGTATAAAATGGCAAAATCATTCCACTTGCGGCCTTTGGAGGTTCGTTCTTGATGGATGGCTTCTGCTACGTTCTTACCCTCTTCGTTATCGCTGAAGGCACGGGTAACTTTAATTTTATCACCGGTTTCCTTCTCAGAAAATACATCTTTTTTCAGCTGCTCTTTGTTGTTGGCAATTATACTGTTGGCAACATTCACAATATTCTGGGTAGATCGGTAGTTCTGCTCCAGCTTGAATACCTTTAAATCCGGATAATCCTTTTCAAAATTCAGGATATTCTGAATGTTGGCGCCCCGGAAAGCATAGATACTTTGAGCATCATCGCCCACTACGCACAGATTTTCGTTTACAGCGGCAAGGCGCTTTACAATCAAATACTGTGAAAAATTGGTATCCTGATACTCATCCACCATCAGGTATTTGAATTTATGCTGATACTTGTTTAATACTTCAGGATAGTTGCGCAGCAGTTCATTGGTTTTAAAAAGCAAATCATCAAAATCCATAGCGCCGGCACGATAGCAGCGGGCAGCATACATTTCATAAACCTTGCCCAGGTGCCCGCGGCCCGATGAAAAGTCGTCAGCCTGAATGGCGGCATTCTGCTGATACTCCTGCCACGATATTAAGTTGTTTTTTGAAGCCGAGATGCGGTTATATACAAAGTTGGGGCTGTACAATTTGTCATCCAGGTTCATTTCCTTAAGCACTGCGCGTAATACGCTTTTGCTGTCGTCTGTATCGTAAATAGTAAAATTGCTTGGATACCCCAGCTTGCCAGCTTCTACGCGCAGCAGCTTGGCAAATACAGAGTGAAAGGTGCCCATCCATATATTCTTGGCTTCAGGCCCCACTACTTGGGTAATGCGGTCGCGCATCTCGCGCGCAGCTTTGTTGGTAAAAGTAAGCACCAGTATGTTGAAGGCATCCACACCTTCATGAATCAGATGTGCCACGCGATAAGTGATAACCCTGGTTTTACCCGAACCGGCGCCGGCAATAATCATCACCGGGCCCTTGGTTTGCAGTACAGCCGCCTGCTGTGCAGGATTGAGCCCCTCTAAATAGTTTAAATTCTTTCCCATGTATATACCAGCAAAATTAACCTTTTTGAGGGAATCAATTATTAACGATTTTAGGAATAATATGCTGCATTGATGTGAAAAGAGCAGAATGGTTCAAAGCCGTAATTTTAATCTGTTACTTATAGATAAACAATGCGCTGCTTTTCAATAATCAATAATAATTCTAAATAACATATATGGCTTGTAATAAGTGTATTTAGCTATACGTTTCGTATTTTTGCGGTAAGTTATAATCATCACTGCACCGAATGAAGAAGAGTTCAATATTTGGTATCATAGTTATTGCCATTGCTATCGCAGTAATTATCAGTACCTATTCAAATACAAGCACTTATGGCAGTTTTACAGATGCTAAAAATACCAGCGGCGAGCTGCACATAGTTGGCCATTTGAATAAACAAAAGCAGCTGTATTATGATGCCACCAGGGATGCCAATTATTTTTCCTTTTATATGAAAGATAACAAGGGCCAGGAGTGCAAGGTTGTTTTCACCGGCACCAAACCTGAAGATTTTGAGCGTTCGGAACAGATTGTGTTAACCGGAAAGATGCAGGGCAATGAGTTTCAGGCATCGAAAATATTAATGAAGTGCCCGTCTAAATACACAGAAGATAAGGTTAACGTAACCGAGGTGAAAGCCAAGCAATCGGCCAGCCTGTAAATAATATTAATGAATACCGCTTTTCAGGGGGAACACCTCATACCCGGGCATCTGGGCCAGTTTTTAATTGTGCTGGCTTTTGGCTCAGCTTTGCTTTCAACCATAAGTTACTATTTTTCCACCACCGCGGATAATCAAACGGTGACCTCCTGGAGAAATCTGGGGCGTATCAGCTTCTATGTGAATGCATTTTCGGTAGCAGGTATCGGTGTCTGCCTGTTTTACATTATCTTTAATAACTATTTTGAGTATCATTATGCCTGGGCTTATTCATCGCGTACGCTGCCGGTTTACTATATCATTTCCAGTTTCTGGAACGGGCAGGAGGGCAGTTTCTGGTTGTGGACCTTCTGGCAGGCTGTACTGGGCTTAATCCTGATCCGTAAAGCTAAATCATGGGAGTCGCCAGTGCTTACAACAGTTGCCCTGGCACAGGCGCTGTTAGCCTCTATGCTGCTGGGCGTAGAGCTGTTTGGGTTACGTATCGGCAGCTCGCCGTTTATTCTGCTGCGTGATGCTGTAGAAGGGCCGATCTTTAGCCGCCCCGATTACCTGAAATACATTACGGATGGCAGCGGCATGAACCCGCTGCTGCAAAACTACTGGATGGTGATACATCCGCCCACCTTATTCCTGGGTTTCGCCTCTATGGTGGTGCCATTTGCCTATGCCATTGCGGGCCTATGGCAGCGCCGGTACAGAGATTGGGTGCAACCTGCTTTATCATATTCCCTGTTTGCGGTAATGGTGCTGGGTACCGGCATCATTATGGGCGCCTTCTGGGCTTATGAGTCGCTTAACTTTGGAGGCTACTGGGCCTGGGACCCGGTGGAGAACGCCTCTATTATCCCGTGGCTAACCCTTATTGGTGCGGTACACGTACTCATTGTTTTTAAAAATACCGGTCATTCTTATTTCACGGCAACGTTTTTAGTATTAATCAGCTATGTGCTTGTGTTATATGCTTCCTTCTTAACCCGAAGCGGTATTCTGGGCGAAACATCAGTGCATGCCTTTACAGATTTGGGCATGAGTGCGCACCTGATTGCTGATGTGCTGATATTTTTAGCTATAATGGTATGGATGCTGGCCTCCCGCTGGAAAGAACTGCCGATTACTAAAAAAGATGAGGAAACTTATTCGCGCGAGTTCTGGCTTTTTGTAGGTTCCGTATTTCTGGCATTGTCATGTTTTCATTTGGTGCTGGTAACTTCTATACCAGTATGGAACAAGCTGTTTGGCACACACATGGCGCCGCCTACCGACCCGGTAAAGCACTACAATGTAATACAGGCATCATTCGCCGTAGTTATTATGCTGCTTACCGGTTTCACTCAGTTCCTGAAATATAAGAAGACAGATTCAGGCAAGTTTTTTATCAGGGCAGTGATGTACCTGGTTTTGTCGGCAGTTATCAGCGCGGTTATTATATATGCATCCGGGGTTTACCACCTGCACTTTGTGTTTGGTATGGTGGTATTTGCGGCGGTTTACACCGTAATGTCAAATGCCAATGTGCTGGCAAGCGCTTTTAAGGGCAGGCTGAAACTGGCAGGTTCGGCCATAGCGCATATCGGGTTCGGCCTGATATTGATTGGCGCTGTTATTTCGGCAGGAACTCAAAAAATAGCTTCTGTTAATGATACCGGTATTATTGAGGTGCAGGGTTTTGAAAAGGCATCCAACCCGCGCGAAAATATTATGCTCTATAAAAACAGAGCCGTACAGATGGGAGCATACCAGGTTACCTATGTAGGCGACTCATTAGTGCCGCCTAATCATTACTTTAAAGTTAATTATAAGCGGTTTAATAACGATGGAAAGGTTGCAGAAGAATTTGTGTTAAAGCCAAATTCGCAGGCTAATCCTAAAATGGGCTTGGTGTCTTCGCCAGATACCCGGCATTATCTCCTGCACGATTTATACACACATGTAACTGCGGCTCCTATACGCGATGAGATAGAAGGCAACAGCGGCCCCGGCCACGTAGAAAGTGATGCTGCCGACGACCGCAATTACGACGCGCCGACGGTACACGAAGTAGCCATTGGCGATACTATTCCGTATCGCGATGGTTATATGATATTAAGGGGAGTAAACAAAAAGCCAAAAATTCAAAAAATTCCTTTGGATGATAATGATATTGCGGTAGGCGCACAGTTAGAGGTAGTTTCCGGCGGGCGAAGCTACCTGTCGGAACCTGTATTTATGATCAAGGGTGGTAATACGTTTGATTTTGCCCGCAAGGTGGACGACGCAGGTTTAAAGCTGCGCTTTACTAAAATTATTCCTGAAAAAAATAAGCTGGAAATAACCGTTTACCAGCAGCCCGAAAACAAGAGGCCTTATATTGTAATGCGGGCCATTGATTTTCCCTACATTAATTTTTTCTGGTCGGGCACAATCATTATGGTCATCGGCTTCCTGATATCGATTTTAAGAAGAAGTAAGGAGTTAAAAACGGTTTAACACTAATC
>CAXTAP010000049.1:0-23897 GCA_964241965.1 uncultured Mucilaginibacter sp. | reverse complement strand
GCTTATATCCTTCATAATAAAGCCTTTCTGCAGAGCCTGCAGTTTGCGTAAACCAGTAGATGGAAAGATTGGTCAGCAGGTCATCCTTAGTGAAGCGCTCCTCAATGTTGCCTTCATTATCGCTCCAGTTCCTGAATTTTTCGATGAACCAGCCGGCCAGCCCCGCGGGAGAATCATTGAGCTCATAAGCTAATGTTTGCGGCTTGGTGCTTTGCAGCAGGGTAAATGTGCCTTCTGTTTGCTGCCATTGCTTGTTATGGTCATAAGCGGCTCTTTCCTCAGGACTTAGGGTATCCGGCTCGGAACTGAAGATAATAGGCGAAGGGATGCTGCTCAGCAGCATGGCGGTAATCTCATCAGGAAAAAGCAGCCCCATTTGCTGCGATAAACTTCCGCCCCAATCCCCGCCCTGTACCAAGTAATGCCGGTAACCGAGTTTATCTGACATCAGGCGGTGAAAGAGCCGCGCTATTTTTTCCCGGTTCATTCCCGGCGCTTTGGGCCGTTCAGAATAACCAAATCCCGGAATGGAGGGTGCGATCACATCGAAGGCCACCCCATTTTTATCCGGCTGGACCAAAAGCGGTATCAGCTTCACAAAACGGTAAAAGGAATCCGGCCAGCCATGAATCAGCAGCAACGGCAGGTTAACTTTGCCCTTACCTTTCGCCCGGATGAAATGAAGAGTAGTATCATCCACCGTAACCTTATATTGCGGGAATGCATTCAGTTTACGTTCCTGCTTACGCCAGTCGTATTCATACTGCCAATAGCTGCAAAGCTCATGAAGGTAGGCGGGGTCTGTCCCCAACTCCCAACGCGGCGCAGCAATTACCCCGGGCCAGCGGGTTTCGGAAAGCCGTAATTTTAAGTCTGCGATTTCTTCGTCTGCAACGTGTATCGTAAAAGGAATCATAGGCCGAAGTAGTTTGCAGCAAAATAAGCAGCAATATGGCTTCCTGAAGGTAAACCAATTGCAGGAATGCAACTTTAAAAATTAATCTGGTTTATCAGTTCCGGTTATCTTATCTTTCGAATCCTGCTCAAAAACTGCGGCGTAATACCTAAGTAGGAGGCAATATACTTTTGCGGAACCTGCTGCTCAATACCCGGAAAGCGGGCAATATAGTTGCGGTACCGCTCGGCCGCCGGCAGCGTAAATACCTCTACAAAGCGGGATTGCTGCCGGATCAGGGATTCCTGAAAGATAATGCGGAAATATTTTTCAAACCTGATGTAGCGGTCAAAGATGAAGTTTTGAGCGAGCTTTGGAAAAAGAAGCATCTCGCCATCGCACAAAGCTTTGGTTGAGTATCTGGTATTGATACGGTCGGTCAGGCTGAACAGGTCCGGCGCCCACCAGCCTTCGGTTGCAATCTGGATCACCTGTTCATTTCCATCCTCCCCGGTAATATAGGTCAATACATAACCTGAACATACATACATCAGGTAACCTGCATAATCCCCGCTTCTTACCATCAACTCTCCGGCCTTGAACGGCCTCGGGATGAGCACTCTTTTCAATGCTGTAATTTCTTCCTCATTTAATTTTACGAATTGACTAATGTGATGGAATAGACTGTCGCAGTTCATTTAAAGATCTAATGTTAATCTTGTTGGGTTCATTCGTTTGGGAAAGGTAAGTATTCCAGACCGCTTGTTGAATAAGTGCTTCTCAATCGTATAAAATTTTTGAATTTGAATAGTTGCTGTGCAATGTATTTAAGGGTTTAAATCGGGTACTATTTAAAAGTTACGTATGCCTGATGGTTAATCCGATACAAATTTTCTCATCGCGGTGGTTTTTAAGGTAACGATACAGCCGCGAAGAAAGAAAGGACAAAATAAAGTTTGGTTTTTTCTTTACATGGAACTGCTTGAAGTACCGCACCCCTTCTAAATGATGGTTAGTACGCCAAATTGGAAGATACGAAAGCATTACCACTTAATTTCGAAACATAATGACTAAATATTCCGTAACACTTTGACCAACCTAAGTAATTCACTCTAATAGATCTAGTTGAATTGCTTATCAAACTTAGATAGTTATGGATCCAGATTTCAACCCTTAGCCTTGGATTATTATTTAGCCCGTAGCTCGTGATGCTCAGAACTCTCGTCCTTGACCTGCATATCAGAGAATACACGTATCCAGATCCCGGCCTTTATGTTTTTATTCATTCTACGAAATAACCAGCCTGATTTGACCAATCCATATTAAATGACACGTCCGATACTTCTTTGAAAAGAGTATTAATCTTGTCTAAAGTTCGCTGATAAGGCTGGCTTGCGCCTTGTTCCCAGCCGCTAACAGTAGCACAGTCCACATTCAGCATGGTGCCCAACTTTTTTTGACTGATTCCTTTCAAGTGCCTGTAGGCTTTCATTTTGCCGGATAGTTTTGTCAGGTCAAAACTGAATGGCAGGTAGCCTAAAAACTGGATGATAGGTGGCATAAATTGTATCTGAGGAATACATCTATTTTTCTCCCAATTCGTGATACAATCTTCAGTCACGCCTAATATCTTTGCTACATCTTTTTGTAACAGCTTTGCGTCCATTCGTCTCCTTTTTAGATGTTCACCTATGGTTCCTGGGTTTTCAGGGTAAAAAACAGGCATTGGTTTTTCGGTTTGGCTTGTATAATGCAAACAAGGCAACGCATGTATGCCCCTGCGGTTATTACAACCATCCTGAAAAGGAATGCATCTGCCCGCCCGGAACGGTGCAAAAATATCTCAGCAAAATATCGGGCCCGTTGCTGGATCGTATTGACCTGCACGTGGAGGTAACGCCGGTAAATTTCAATGAATTGTCGTCGGAGCGCATCTCGGAGAAAAGCGACACCATCCGTGAGCGGGTCATCAGGGCGAGGGAAATTCAGGTGGAGCGCTTTGGCAACAAGCCCGATTTGCATGCCAATGCCCAGATGGGTTCCAAGATGGTGCGTGAAGTATGCAAAATTAATGATGCCGGCCAGGCCCTGCTTAAAAAAGCCATGGAAAAACTGGGCCTGTCGGCCCGCGCTTACGACCGTATTTTAAAGGTAGCCCGCACCATTGCTGATCTGGCCGACAGCGAGGACATTAAGCTGGAGCATCTGGCCGAGGCTATACATTTCCGCAGCCTTGACCGTGAGGGCTGGGCAGGGTAAAAGCAGGATGCAGACCGTTATTTACCTTCTTAACAAATAATATTACTCTGCCAGTATCGCAATAATCTGCTCGGCAGTCAGTTTTTCCTGGGTGCCGGTTTGCATGTTCTTAAAGGTGAGCAAACCGCTTTCCATTTCCTCGCTGCCGATAACTACCGTATAGGGTATTTGCTTTTGATTAGCATAATCGAGCTGCTTTTTAATTTTAGCGCCTGACGGATAAAGCTCCGTACTGACGTTTTGAGCCCGCAGATGCTGAACAACAGGCAGCGCATAAATCTCTCCCTCCGGATCAAAGCAGCATACCAGTACCTGGGTAGATTGTCCGGTTGCCTCAGGGAATAAATCCAGTTCCTCCAGTACATCATAAATACGGTCGGCGCCAAAGGATATGCCTGCACCGGTTAAGCCCCTGAGGCCAAACATGCCTGTCAGGTCATCATACCGGCCGCCGCCGCCGATGCTTCCCATCTTCACCTCGTTGGTTTTTACCTCGAAAATGGCGCCCGTATAATAATTTAACCCGCGGGCCAGCGTAATATCCAGTTCAACGGCAGCCCGTTGCAGCTGAAAGTATTTTAAATAATTGAATACCGTTTCCAGTTCGGCGATACCCTTTAGCCCGACGGCCGATGGAGCCAGTACCGTTTTCAGGGCGGCCAGCTTTTCTTCTGTGGTGCCCTCCAGTAGTATCACCGGATGCAGCAATTCAATATCGGCCTGCGCAAAACCGCGTTCCAGCAATTCCTTGGTCACACCTTCTAAGCCGATTTTATCCAGCTTATCAATGGCCACGGTCATGTCCACAATCAGTTCCGGCTTGCCGATAATTTCAGCAATACCGGCCAGTATCTTACGGTTGTTGATTTTGATGCTGAAATCCTTTAGTCCCAACTTACTTAGCGCCTCATCATAAATCAGGATAAACTCTGCCTCGTTAAGCAATGAGTCAGAACCAACCACATCGGCATCGCATTGGTAAAACTCCCGGTAACGGCCCTTCTGCGGCCTGTCGGCACGCCAGACCGGCTGCACCTGGAAACGCTTGAACGGGAAAGTGATGTCGTTTTGATGCTGCACCACATAACGGGCAAAGGGTACGGTGAGGTCGTAGCGGAGGGCTTTTTCTGAAATTTCCGCAGTTAGCTTTTGTACGTTACGTTCTATCAGCTTTTTCTCATCTGCCCTGGCTAAAAAATCGCCGCTGTTCAGTATTTTAAATATCAGCTTATCTCCCTCCTCTCCATATTTGCCCATCAGCGTATTCAGGTTTTCCATTGCCGGCGTTTCAATCTGCTGATAGCCGTACTTGCGAAAAACGGTTTTAATGGTATCAAAAATATGGTTGCGTTTGGCCATTTCGGCAGGCGAGAAGTCGCGCGTGCCTTTGGGTACCGAGGGTTTAACAGATGCCATGCGGCAAAGGTAAAAAAAACTACCCTGCTGCCAAGCGCCTTCAGCCCTGCCCGGAATTACCTATGTACACAAGCCTACTTCATGAAAACCGTTTATAAACGGCTGCTGTTTTTTAACAAGACTTAAATCAGTAAATTTGCCTGCAATGAAATTGCCTATTGTAGCCTACGGCGACCCGGTTTTAAAAAAGAAAGCCGTTGATATTGATTTTGAACAGCCGGATTTAAAGCAGCTGGTGGATGACATGTTTGAAACCATGTATGCTGCCCGCGGCGTAGGGCTGGCCGCCCCGCAAATCGGGCAGTCTGTCAGGCTGTTCGTGGTGGATGCCTCGCCCTTTGATGACGAGGAACCTGAATTGAAGGATTTTAAAAAAGCTTTTATTAATGCCCGGATGCTGGAAGAGACCGGCGAGGAATGGCCCTTTAATGAGGGCTGCTTAAGCATTCCCGACATACGCGAGGATGTGTACCGCAAGCCGGTTATCCGGATAAGCTATGATGATGAAAGCGGCACACATCACGAAGATACCTTCAAAGGCCTGGCAGCACGCATTATACAGCATGAGTATGACCACATTGAGGGTAAGCTGTTTATTGATTACCTAAGCCCGCTACGCAAACGGCTGATTGGCAAAAAATTGAATGACATCTCTAAGGGGATTGTAAAGGCCGAATACAAAATGAAGTTTCGGGCGGCAAAAAAGGGCCGTTAATTAGAGGCCTGGCGGCTTTTATCGCCATCAGAAATCTGTTTGATCAATGAGCCCCAGGCTATCGGGTTCAGCAGCGGGTTCGGAATCAGGGAGTGAGAGTTCATAATCCGGTTGTGCAAATCCTGCACATCTGCGCTTCTTATCTCGTCCGGGTCTCGTGCTACGGTGCCGGATGAAGCGCTGATGGCCCCCCGGTTCAGGTTTTTCTGCGCCAGCGCCAAATCATCATCAGCTAACTTTATCGTTAAAAAATCTTTCCTGAACTCCTCCGTAGTAGCCCAGGGAAATACACGGAATACCGGCAGATTAATAACCTGCGGCTTCAAATGCACCATAATGGTATAACTGTCATTTTTTACCTTAGCCGGTATAATTACGGTTTGCGGGGCGAAGCCTACCGAGGTGAAACGCAGCGTATCCTGCTCATGAGCCACAAATGAGAAATAGCCTTTGTAATTGGCCGCATTGGCCTGGTTGTGGTAACTCAAGTTGGTAACCGTAACATTAGGCACAATAGACTGCAGGCTATCGGCATTTTGAATAATGCCCGAAAACTGCACCAGCGGCTTTTCCGGCCTGTGCTGGGCAAAAGCAGCTATGGAAACTAACAGAAGGATGAATATACCTGTAAAACGTTTCATGTGGAAAACCCTGTCCCTTATCAGGACTGCCGGCCGGTAAAAAAAGTTTGCGGCGGATACAAAAATAGTTTACTTATAATTAATGAAGCAATGCTTTAACACTAATTAACACTACTGTAAATTGGCGGGTAACACGGCATTGGGGTCGTCAATATCCGTCAGGTTCAGGGCCTCAACGGCTGTTACCTGCGGAACCGCCTTTTTTATAGCCTGCTCAATGCCTGCCTTCAGAGTCATGATGCTCATGGGGCACGAGCCGCACGAACCCAGCAATTTCAGCTTCACTACATTATCGGGCGTAATTTCCTCTACAGCAACATTCCCGCCATCGGCTTCCAGATACGGACGAATGGTATCCAAAGCTGCCTCTATCTGTTCAACTAAACTCATGTTACTTTTTATAATTGATGTAAAGATAATTAATTATTTAAACATTTTTACCATCGGGCGCTTTCGCATTCACAATAGATACCTCCTGCGCTACGCGCTCGGCCAGGTACATAAATGCCCTGGCCATCGGGCTTCCGGTATCCAGCACTACCGGCCTGCCGGCATCGCCCGATGAGCTGATGCTGCTTACCAGCGGCAGTTCGCCCAAAAACGGTGCGCCTATCATCTGCGCCAGCTTCTGGCCGCCGCCCTGCCCGAAAATATAGTACTTGTTCTCCGGCAGTTCTGCAGGCGTGAAGTATGACATATTTTCAATAATACCCAGTACAGGCACCTTAATGGCATCCATCATGAGCATGCCTATCCCCTTTTTGGCATCAGCCAAAGCTACATTCTGCGGCGTGGTTACAATAACGGCGCCCGCAATCGGGAAGCTTTGCGTAACCGTAATATGAATATCCCCGGTGCCCGGAGGCAGGTCCACAATCAGGTAATCCAGCTCGCCCCAGTCGGCATCATTAAATAACTGCTTTACTGCAGTTGAAACCATTGGCCCGCGCCAGGGCACCGGCTGGTTAGGGTCGGTAAAAAAGCCGATAGACAGTAACTTAATGCCGTACTGTTCCATAGGCTCAATGCGCGTTTTGCCGTCAACCTGGCTGGCCTTGGGCCGCCTGCCCTCAAGGTTGAACATAATGGGAACCGACGGGCCATAGATATCGGCATCAATAAGGCCCACCCTGGCCCCGCTCAGCTGCAGTGCCAGCGCCAGGTTAGCCGCCACTGTTGATTTGCCTACGCCGCCCTTGCCTGATGCTACGGCAATGATGTTTTTAACGCCCGGCAGGCCCGCATTGCGCTGCGAGGTTACCCTCGAAGTCATGCTGATGCTCACCTGCACTTCCGGGCTGATGAAGTAGCTTATGGCATTGCGGCAGGCATTCTCAATCAAATCCTTCAGCGGGCAGGCAGGCGTAGTCAAAACAACGGAAAAACTCAGCTGGTTGCCGCTGATCCGGATATCCTGCACCATGTTGAGCGTTACCAGATCCTTCTTCAGGTCGGGCTCCTCTACATTGCTCAGCGCCTTTAATACTTCTTCCCGGGTTAAATTTATCATTTCAGTGCTCTGTACAAATTATGCAAACAGCAAGTGCCTGCTTTTGTTAAAAATAAAATCCTGCTTGTGCCGTTTTGTAGCAGATAAGATTTTAGTTTTGGGTAAATTTTTCAAATGCATCGCCATCAATCCAGATACCTCCGTATTGCCGCTATCGTTCTTTCAGTAATTGTTGTTATAATATTAATCGGCGGGTATATTGCTTACACTAAACGCGAACTTTTACTGCAAAAAGCTATCAGCAAAGCTAAATCAAAAGCAAAAAGTGAGTATAATTTAGATGTAAAAATAGGCACAGCGCATTTTACCGGCTTTAGCACCGTAGCCTTTACCAACATGAGCATCGTGCCCCAGCAGCGCGACAGCCTGCTGACCGTTCAGAACTTTACGGTGAGCGTAAAGCTGTGGCCGCTGCTGTTCGGCACTATTAAATTAGCCGATGTAGGCCTGCAAAACGGCTATCTGAACTTAACCAGCATCAAGGGAGTTAAAAACTTCGATTTTCTGTTTAAAAAGAAGCGCGATACCACGCAGCGTACCAAGGTAAGCCTGGCCGAGCTATCCAACAACCTGGTTAACCAGGTGCTGTACAAGATACCTGATAATCTGAATGTTAAAAACTTTTTAATTACGTTTACCGACGACAGCAACCGGGTTAAGGTACTGGCGCAAACCGCGCTGATCAGGAACGGGCAGCTTACTTCAACCTTTAATATCAATGAGGGCGCCGCTATCTGGCATTTTGCAGGCACCATGCACCCGTCAGACAAGGATATTGCCGTGAAGCTGTATGCCGACGGGCAAAAGATTGAGCTGCCCTTTATTGAGCGCAAATTTAAATTAAAGCTGAATTTTGATACGCTGACCACCCGGTTAGACAAGGTGGAGCACAGCAGCGATGAAACCAGAATTTATAGTTATTTTGCGGTGCGCAACCTGCTTGTTAATCAGCCGGCGCTGTCATCCAGTAACATTGTTATCCCTAACGGAGCCATTAATGCCAATGTGTTTGTGGGCGATAATTATGTTTCGGTGGATAGCTCATCGGTTATCCATCTTAAAAAGCTAACCGCCAATCCGTATATCAAATACACCCTGAAACCGGTTAAAATTTACGAGCTGAAGCTGAATACCGGCTGGGTGAACGGGCAGGATGTTATTGACGCTTTTCCGCAGGGTATGTTTGAATCGCTGGAGGGTATGAAGGTGGCCGGAAAGCTGAATTACAAGCTGAATTTTTACCTGAACACCAGGGATGTTGACCATGTACAGTTTGATTCGCGCCTGGATAAAGATAACTTCCGGATAGTGAGCTTTGGCAAAACCGCTTTAAACCGGCTGAACCAGGAGTTTGTATATACCCCCTACGAAAAAGGGAAGCCTATGCCGCCGCGCAACATCAGCGAGCAAAACCCCAACTATACCCCGCTGCAGCAGATAGCCCCCGATTTGCGCAATGCGGTAATGACGGCCGAAGACCCCTCCTTTTACCGCAACCGCGGTTTTGTAGAGGAAGCCATCCGCAAATCTATCGCTACCGATTTCAAGGAACACAAATTTAAGCGGGGCGGCAGCACCATTTCCATGCAGCTGGTTAAAAACGCCTTTTTGAGCCGGCAAAAAACGCTGAGCCGCAAAATTGAGGAAATAATGATTGTGTGGCTGATTGAGAACAACAGCATCATGACCAAGAACCGGATGCTGGAAGTTTATTTCAACATTATTGAATGGGGCCGTAATGTTTACGGCATCGGCGAGGCGGCGCATTACTACTTCAACAAGCAGCCTGCCGACCTTACCCTGGGCGAGAGCATTTACCTGGCCAGTATTGTACCTAACCCCAAGGCCGGCCTGTATGCCTTCGAGCCCGACGGCAGCTTACGGCAGCGGCTGCACGGCTACTTCAGGCTCATTGGCAACCTGATGGCCGAAAAAGGCTTAACCCAGCGCGATACCAATGCCTATGGCTTTTATACCGTAAGGCTCAAAGAATCATTACGGCCTAAGATGGCGCCTGTTGATACCGCCGCTGTTGACAGTATATTTACCCAGCCCAGCGGCGACCCCGGCGTGGGCGTACCGCCGCCTGATGAAACACCTGAACCAAAGGCCGAAGAAAAGCCCGGCTTTTTTAAACGCCTGTTTGGCGGCGGCAAAAAGGATACGGCCGACCGTAAAAAGGAGCCTGTTGACTCCCCTGCCTTAACCCGCAAGCAGAAGCGCGAACAGCGCCGGCTGGAAAAGCAGCACAAAAAAGATTTAGAGGACCGCGGCCTGCTTTAGTATTACGGTGATATGACCAAATTTGATGTTTGAACATTTTTCTTTGCAAATAAAAACATCATTATGTCACTAATACCGGCTTTACAGTGGCGATATGCCACTAAAAAATTTGACGAACATAAAAAACTGTCTGCCGAGCAGCTGCAAAACCTGCTGGATGCCGTGCAGCTGGCCCCTTCATCCTATGGGTTACAGCATTATAAGGTACTGGTTATAGCGGATGCCGGTGTACGCGAGCAGCTGCGCGAGTTTGCTTACAGCCAGCCGCAGCTTACCCAGGCTTCGCACCTTATTGTATTTGCGGCCGAAACCAACATTAATGAGGCTTATGTTAAAAAGTATGTAGATGAAATTGCCAGCGTAAGAAACGTTAGCCGCGAAAACCTGGAACCCTTTGAAAAAACCATGATAACCACGGTTAACCACCGCCCGGCCGATCAGCTTACCACCTGGGCGCATAAGCAGGCCTATATTGCCTTAGGCGTACTGTTAACCGCAGCAGCTGAGGCCGGTGTTGATGCCTGCCCGATGGAAGGCTTTGAGGCCGGCAAATTTGATGAAATACTGGGCCTGCAGGAAAAGGGCTTAACTGCCTCTGTAATTGTTCCGATAGGTTTCCGGGCTGATGATGACCAGTATGCCGGCTTTGCCAAGGTGCGCAAGCCCGCCGCTGATTTGTTCATTCATATATAACTAAATGACTGTCAGCAGCTTGAGTAAATAATCCTGCCTGAAATTTTGACATAGACAAGAAAACAGAACAGGTAATTACTCAATTGCTGCCGCCGGATGCGGCAGGCTCTGTATGCCGTAAAATGAAAGCACCCTGATTAATATAAGATTAAATCAGGGTGCTTGGTTACGCTGAGAATCAGCTGCTATTTAGCCAGCTTTTTGGTGATGGTATTTTTAATCTTATTATAAATCTTCCGCATAGTGCGGTAATTACCGCTGATGGGCCTGAAACCTTTCCAGGGCGTCATGTTCAGATACCTGAAAAACTCTCTCTTGTAAACTTCCTGCGAGTTGTAGGATTTGAATATCGGCTTAATATCCAGAAAGTGGATTAAATAAGGCTTTTCATCCTTTTTAAAGGCAAACCAGTTCCATTTAGGGTCCAGCACCAGCCATTTGTTGGCCAGCACCACATTCAGGCCATACTGATCGGGCAGGCGCACATGCTCCTTGTACTTGTATAATGATGATATTACTTCGGTTGAAACGTTTTCGGCACGCCACCGCTTCAGGTTCATCAGCAATACGCCGGAGTTAAAATATTTGGTATCGGCCGCCAGGCCCAGCTCTTTGTAGTTGGGTATGCCGCCCCACTCGCAGGCCACATTTTCGCCGACATCCTGCACGGCAGCGGCAATATACCCGCTGATGTCGGTATGCCACAGTTTGGAAACATCGGTTTGCACCAGTGTATCCACATCAAGATACAGCAATTTTTCTGCGGCCTGATCAACGATGTACGGAGAAAATATCCGCAGGTAAACGGTAAGCGGGAAAGCGGAACTATCCACCGGGATGACTACATTGGCCGGCACCACCTCCTTGCTTTTAAACCATTTCAGGGTAATGCGCGCCGGGTCGGCAATGCTTTGTATTTTTTGTTTGGTTGGTGCCGATATACCATCATCAATGATATAAAAATCAATATGTTCGCCCGATTTGTGGTTTACATCAATTGATTTTAATAAAGCCGCAATCAGTATGGCATAGTGATTATCACTGGCTACAACAATGGAGATGTTATTTTTAGTATCCATATTTTAGGGAATGGCAACGCTTGAATTACAGTACACAATTTTCACACTTCAGCACGGCGTAAACCGGCAGCAGGTTTTAATACGCCTTCCCTGTGTTAAAAACTTAAAACATAAGCTTAACTCGGGGGGCTGTAAGCTGTACTTGTACGGCCATTACCGATATATGTTATGCCTGTACTGCTAATTAGCAGAGCGCTATTGAGATATCAGGCTTTACTGATTCAGCTTGGCAAATTAATATTTATAAACGCCCGGCACTGGTATGATTGTTGACCTTATACTAGTTGTTATTTGCTTATCCTCTCCACAACAGGTAATGGCTGGGCATTACGTCCGCATCAGCTATGTCCTTTAATATTTTATTATTCAGTATTTTACCAGTCAACATCAAACAATTATGCAGCAGCGTGAGGAAAATGAGTTTAATGCCTTTCTGAAGGCCAGGCTGCACCTGCCTAATGCAGATTTTTACGACCGGCCGCTGTTTGCAGTATGTGTGGGCCTGGGTAAAACCAGTATCAGATGCGATGTGCACATCAGGCAAAAAATCCGGTTACGCACCTTTATGTTTTTTAAGCAACCCATCAAGGATGGTTACCGGGCATTTCGCTGGGTTTGTACCAACCCTAAGCTGCAGCAGATGATTGACGAGATGGATACCTATGCAGAGCAAACCCTGCGCAATATCGGCAGATAATGACTGGTTAAGCCATGCTGGCACTGCCGACTAAGCAGTAAACGGCCGATGTACATTTATCAACGGAATGGCCGCCCTCAATTTCCTTTCACCGGGTAAATGTGCATCGCCATCCCGCCGCCGGCGGCCATTGTTAAATTCAGGCTGGTTTTGCGGTTTACCTGCTGCACCGTTTTAACCAGATGGTTGCCGTTGGTTTCCGCATCCGGCGCATCCTGGTAAAACTCGGCGGTGTACTCGCCCTCGGGTAAAAAGCCTAAACCGGCCTGCAGGCTGCGGCGGCTATGGTTGGTAATACCGCCCACGTACCAGTCGCGGCCCTTGCGGCGG
Source organism: uncultured Mucilaginibacter sp. (assembly GCA_964241965.1). GTDB lineage: Bacteria > Bacteroidota > Bacteroidia > Sphingobacteriales > Sphingobacteriaceae > Mucilaginibacter. The sequence continues at coordinate 11,379 of CAXTAP010000049.1, read as the reverse complement.
GCAATCACTATGTACTCGCCGGGCTGCGCCGTAACTACATGCGTAGCATCCCAGGTGGTGGGCACCTGCTTCAGGTACTCAAAGCCGGGCTGATTGAGATAGGCCTGCGGATCATCGCAAAGCATCCCCAGATAGTTTTCGAGCACCACGTACATGCCCAGCATGTGGCAGCGCGTGCCCATTACCATCGGCCTGATGTAATGTATCCTGAACTTTGATTCGGGCACCGCCCGGAAACCGCCCAGGTGATAGTCTGTTGAGCCGGCCAGCATCCGGGTGAACGGTATGTCGGCATCCTGATCGGGCGTAACCCGCTTGCTCCACTTGTCGTTTTCGTAGTTCAGGGTGCCCTCGCGCGTAAACTCATTAGGATAGGTGCGGTTAATACCTGTGGGCTTAAAGGCGCCATGAAACTGAATGTGCAGGTGATGCTGAGCCGCCTTTTGTAAAATCTCTTCCTGAATGTTTACCATCTGCTGGTCATCGCGGTCCATAAAATCAACCATCATGCCCTGCACGCCCCACTTTTCATATTGTATAAAGGTGCTATCGAGCTTAGGGTACAGGGCGGCCCAGTGCACCCATATCCTGATGCCCACGCCCTTAACTTTGGCCGAGTCGCAGAGTTTTTGCATATCCAGTTCCTCTACCGGCTTGGCAGGGTCAGTATGCGGGCCGGGCGAGTAACCAGGGCCGTCATTTACATACCAGGCATGGTTGCCATACTCCACCACCGAGTGGTACATAATATGGTTCTGCGCACAAAAGTTAACGTAATACATATTAGTTTCGTAGTTGTTGCCGGGCGTAAAGCTGGTATCGGGCACCACCGTGCCGTTCCACCACGGAAAAGTGCAGGTACCCGGCTTAATCCACGAAACATCCTTAATCCGGCTTGGCTCATTCAGGCTGGTAATAATGTTTGATTCTATCAGCGCCCCTACCCTGCTGCCAATCAGCATCACCCGCCAGGGGCTTACATGGGGCAGCCGGGCAATTACCTTAACGCCTTCATGGCCGGGCAGAGGCGATAACCGGCTTTGCAGCATACCATTGTGCTTAATGAGGTACATGCCGGCATAATCGCGCAGGGCAGCCTCGGTGATGGCCATATATTTGCCGCTGGGATATTCAAACAGGGCCGGCATATCCATCAAAGTATCTGCCTTGAGCCGGCTGAGTGGTGTAGTAGTGTACAACCCCTCATGCGAGGTGGTATAATTAGGCAGCAGCAAAGCCTTAACCTTTGGGTTGCCTGCCAAGTTAAAGGCATTTATTTCATCGGTTACCTGTACTTCCTGCCTGCCCTGTGCCGGAATAGCATAGCGAAAGGCCGCCCCGTCATTAAAAACCTTTACTTCGAGGTTAAGCTGCCTTACCCCTCCGCCGGCGGCAGTAACCGGTATCACTGCGCTGTTGCAGCTGCTGGTAATGTGGCCGGCCTTACCGGCAATTAATGTATAATTCTCTGTTAGCGGCTTTATAACCGGCTGGCCTAACCGGAACCCGCCGCTAAAACCGCCCTCCCTGAAACTGATGTGCAGCGGCGACCGGCTGACCAGGCGCTGATGCTGATAGCTGACCTCATATACCAGTTCGCCTTTATCAATGCTGATTACAAACTCAATTTGTTTGTCGGGCGAGGTAACTTTTATTTTTTGCGATGCCAGCAGGGTGGCGCTTATCAGTAAGAGCCCGGCAATCAGGCATAATTTTACAGTTTTCATAAATTGGTTGCTGGCTGGTGCAGCTTGGTTAATATGAAGTAAGGTACTGTTAATTTAAGAGTTTCTGTTATTTACAGCTTAATTTATATGTTTGGGCTATGAGCTGCACGGGCGGTTTGCTTACAAATTGATCAGCAGCAAACACATCATTATTAATTTTATGTTTAATACCTTTTAACAAATTTCTGCTTTTTATGCCCGTCAATAAATTATCCATCGTTATCCCTGCCTACAATGAAGCAAAAACCATCCATCTGATTTTAGATAAAATTAAAGATGTTGAGCTTGCAGGCGGGATTGAAAAAGAGGTGATCATCATTAACGATTGCTCAAAAGACGAAACAGAGCAGGCCATCATATTTTACCGGCGGCAAAATCCGCACTTAAATATTCTGTATTATAAGCATGAGGTAAACAAGGGCAAGGGCGCGGCCCTGCATACAGGCATTGCCAATGCCACCGGCGACTATGTGGTTATTCAGGATGCTGACCTGGAATACGACCCGGCCGAATACAATGACTTATTAAAGCCGGTACTGAGCGGCTTTGCCGATGCCGTGTATGGCTCGCGTTTTATAGGCAGCCATCCGCACCGCATCCTGTTTTTCTGGCACACGATAGGCAACAAGTGGCTTACCTTTCTATCAAACATGTTTTCTAACCTGAACCTTACAGATATGGAAACCTGCTACAAGCTGTTCGACAGAAAGGTTATCCAATCTATTAACCTGCGCGAGAAGCGCTTTGGCTTTGAGCCGGAGGTAACCATTAAGCTATCGCGCATACCCAAACTGCGCCTGTACGAAGTAGGCATCTCCTATTATGGCCGCACGTACGAGGAAGGTAAAAAGATAGGCTGGAAGGATGGTTTCCGGGCTATTTACTGCATTCTGAAGTATGGCCTGTTCAAGGCCAGGTAAAACAATGCATACTAATTGCCATCAGCTTTACAACAAAATCGCAGGCAGCTTTTTACACCAGTTGATAGTATTCCGGCTTTACATCTGCTCATTAACCGCTTGTACGTTAAGTTCCCTCTTTCCTTCATAAAACCGGTTAATCAGCATGGCGGAGGCAGTATCGCCGGTGGCGTTCAGCAGGGTAGCCACCGGGTCAATCAGCGTACCGATAATAATGGCCGGCGGCAGGGCTTCCGGCGGAAAGCCGTAAGCAGAGATGAACAGCAGTTCGCCTACATAACCCCCGTTGGGGATGCCGCCTTCTACCATACTTACCAGCACCGTCATCCCTAAAGCCGGCAGTATAACCTGCGCACTGTCAAAACCTCTGCCGAACATGCCAAATACTACTGCCATTTTTAAAATAGACGATACGCTTGAACCCTCTTTGTGCAGCGTACCGCCAAGCGGTATAGCTATGCCGGCAATAGCTTCTGATACGCCCATTCTCCTGGCAGCGTCCAGATTGGCCGGTATGGTGGCTATGCTGCTGCAGGTGCCCAGCGCCGTAGCCGAAGGGATAACATTATTTTTCCAATACCTCTTAATGCCGCGCACACCGCCGGCTATAAACGCATAAATACTGAAAAACACAGCGTAATAGAATAAGCTCACGCCGTAACCGATGCCCAGGGTTTTAGCATACGTGCCAAACAACTCAGGGCCGAATACCGATACCTGGTAGGCAAAGTAAGCGCCCAGCCCCAGCGGGGCAGGTATCATGATAATGATAAACACCTGCTTAAATACCTCGTTCCCGGCGCTTAAAAACCGGGCAAAGCTTTGCCCCTGCTCACCGGCCCGCAACGCCCCGAAACCAACCAGCACGGCAAAAATAATCAGGGCCAGCATATTTTTTCGGGATAATAGCTGGTAAAATTCGCTGGTGGTAAACAGCGCTGCTACCTGATCACCGGTGAGCGCCTTGCCTGTATAATGCGATGCTGCCGCAGAGGTAACCGTAATGCTTTGGTGAACCGGAAAAAGCCACAAAACTGCCATAGTCAGCAACGCTGCTATAATAATGGTACCCAAAAAGGTAGCCGCCATAATGCCCATTATACGGCTCAGTTTGTTGCCGCCCTGCAGGTTGGCAATAGCAGAAGCGATAGCAAAGAAAACCAGCGGAATTACCGCCACAAAGAGCAGGTTCAAAAATATATCGCCCACAGGCTTGACCACCGCTGCGCTTTTGCCAAAAACTATTCCGCAGGCGCTGCCGGCAATAATGCCGCCCAGCAGCCATATGCCGCCCTTATAATTTTTAAACCAGTTGCTCATGCAGGATTTAACTTTCAAATGTTAGCAACCGGCAAGATAAGTATATTACAAGATGATATGATAACTCTGCGTATATACAGCAGGCTGCAAACAATCAGAAACGGATGTTACCTTAAAAAGCAACTGTGCTGTACATCAACAACCACAGCGGTAACTTTTTGTCAGGCAGCGTTTTCCATGCTTTTCTGCTGCATGCTGCCTGTAATCAATTCCTTGAGTTTGGCTTTATAATCCTGCTGCAGCCACTCTACGTAGTTTTTGGTTACTTTACCCAGGCACTTGCCGTATTGCTTTATCCGCCAGTCAATTTCCTTATCCAGCTCGCCGGCCAGTGCAAGCGCACTGCTTATGCTGTCACTGTTATCTGTGCACATGGCCGCATGCTGCTTCATAGATTCTTCAATAACTATATGTGCCTTTTCATGATGGGTTATGGCCTCGTGGTAAGCCTTTTGCACATCAAAGGCAATCTCCAGGCTGTTGGGGAATTTTGAGCGCAGCTCAGAAGGCATATTATGCGAATCATGCATAACCTGGCTGTGCAGCTTCTCGCAGTACTCCTGCGGATTTTCAAAAATATACTTCCAGTCAACCGGGGCGTTCCAATCACCAAAGCGGTCAGTATTATTACCGAGATCAATAATGCTGAACGCCTTTTTCTGCGGTAACCTTCGTGACCCGCGGCCAATCATCTGGTGATATAAAGTAATCGAAGTAGTAGCCCTGTTCAGGATTACCGTTTGTACCGAAGGCTCATCAAAGCCGGTAGTTAAAATAGATACTGAAGTAAGGATAGCGCCTTTGGTTGTTTTAAGCCATTTTAAAATTTCGGCCCGCTCGGCAGCAGGGGTATGGTTATCCAGGTGGCGCGCCGGGTAGCCGGCATCATTAAACAGCTGGCATACGTTTTTTGAAGTAAAAATACCGTTATTGAAAATCAGTGTCTTTTTATTTTTTGAATGCTCTTCATAAGCATGCAGCAGCAGCTCCAGCATAGCGGGCGATGAGTAAAGCTCATCAGAAGTGGCTACCGTAAAATCGCCATGGGTATCTGTTTTCAGGGTATTGAGTTCAACATCATACCGCCAAACCGCAGGCTGCGCCAAAAAACCCTGTTCAATTAAATTACCGATGCTCTCGCCGATAACCAGCTCGTCATAATTCTGATGCATAGGAGATTCAATGCTTGAGCTGTAAGGCGTAGCGGTAACGCCTATAATACCGGCACTGCTAAACTTATCAAGCAGTTTGGAAAACGAGTTATGGTGGGCCTCATCTATAATTACTAAACCAATGCTGTCTGTATTTATAACCCCCTCTTCAATCCTGTTATTCAGCGTTTCCACCATAGCCACATAACAGGCATAGCCGTCATTGCTGTTTAAGCTTTTAACCGTGCTGTTAATAATTTTATTTTTAATGCCGGACCTTTTTAAGGTGGCCGAAGTCTGGTTGCATAATTCCGTACGGTGGGTCAGAATCATAACCTTTCGATCATATTTTTGGATAAAGCGCTTGGCAATTTCCGAAAATATAACGGTTTTGCCGCCGCCGGTAGGCAACTGATAGAGTAAACGGTATGGGGTATCACTTTGCTCCATTTTAGTGAACAGCGTATTGATATCCGCTTCCTGATAAGGATAAAGCCGGGTAACGTTCTTTTTTAAAGACAGGCTGGTTTCATTTTCCTGGGTTGTAACGGTTGTTGTACAGGCAGACATATTAGTGTTAAATTATTATATCAGTAATTAATCAATAACTTAGCCAGACCTGCGTTGTAATAAACCAAAATACCGGAATGTGGATAAATTACCGTCATATTTGAAATGACACCGTTTATGGATATTTTACCTGCGCAGATTAAGTTTTTGTCTGTCCATATTAAACGCACCAAAAGTAGCAGCTGATCAGCAGTAATTAATTAAGTTTGCAGGTAAGGGCGGCAGCCGGATCTCTCATTTGCGTTTGCGCCCTTTTATAACCGCGCCTGTTATTCATAGAAAAATAACCAAGTGTTTTAACAATGAAACTTACCTTTTTTACAGTTTGCCTGCTTCTCGCTGCACTGGTTCCCGGCGCATTACGGGCGCAAAAAAAAGCGCTGCCTAAGTTGAAGCATATTACCGGCGCAACGCCCCGCAACGTAATTTTTATCCTCACTGATGATCACCGGTACGACTTTATGGGCTTTACCGGCAAACTGCCCTGGCTTAAAACACCTAACATGGACAGGCTGGCCAGAGAGGGCGCCTATGTAAAAAATGCTTTTGTAACCACTTCCTTATGCTCGCCCAGCCGGGCATCCATCCTTACCGGGCAATATTCGCATGTGCACACCATTGTTGATAATGTTTCGCCTGAGCCGGGCAACCTGATATTTTTTCCGCAATACTTACAAAGCGCAGGTTACCAGACTGGCTTTTTCGGCAAATGGCACATGGGCGAGGATGATGACCGGCCCCGGCCGGGTTTTAACCACTGGGAAAGCTTTTTAGGCCAGGGCGTTTACTGGAACCCGATGCTTAACATTAACGGTAAACGGGTGCAGTACAAAGACTCTGCTTATATTACCGATCTACTTACCGACCATGCCCTTACCTGGTTAAAGAACCGCAATAAAAAGAAGCCTTTCTTTCTATACCTGTCGCACAAGGCCGTCCATTCGCCGGTTGAACCGGCCAGGCGGCATGCCGGCATGTATAAGTACCGGTCCTACCCGCTGCCATCAACCTATTATCAAACCTTAACTGATGATTATAAAGCCCTGGGCTGGCCCGAATGGGTGAAGCAGCAGCGCTACAGCTGGCACGGGGTAGATTTTCCGTACCATACCCATAACCGCATTGAGGATTACGTACAGAATTACTGTGAAACCCTAATGGCTGTGGATGAAAGCATCGGTAAGGTGATGGCTTACCTTAAAGAAAACGGATTGGATAAAAATACCCTGATTATTTACATGGGCGACAATGGTTTCAGCTGGGGCGAACACGGGCTGATTGATAAGCGCCATTTCTATGAGGAATCCGTTAAGGTGCCCTTTCTGGTTTATTGCCCCGAACTGTTTAAGGGGGGCAAAACCATTACTAAAATGGTGCAGAATATTGATATAGCGCCCACTATCCTCCAGGCAGCCGGCTTGCAGAAGCCAGGCTACATGCCGGGCAAATCATTCATCCAGCTTATGAAAGGTGATACCACGGCATGGCGCAATAAGATATTTTATGAATATTACTGGGAATACGACTACCCCATGACGCCCACCATCTACGGCGTGCGGACGGATAAATACAAGTACATCCGCAGCTGGGGCATATGGGATACTCATGAACTGTATGACCTGGAGCATGACCCTGACGAGGTACACAACCTGGCGCAAAACCCTAAGTATGCCGCCATTGAGCAGCAGCTGGCCGGCGACCTTTTTGACTGGCTGGAACATACCGGCGGTATGCGGATACCCTTAAAGCGAACAATCAAAAATCCGCAGGGCGACTACCGGCATCCGGATCAGTATTAGCCGGAACAGCGACCAGACAATAGTTAAATGGCAGTCCTCAGAAAACGTTAGTTTTGATGCTGTTACAGCAAGCCAAACAGGATGAATGACTTCATGCAGGGTAATTGCCTTATAAAATGAACAATAAATGAAACGGATTTTATATATCCTTATACTTTTATACTCATGCCAGCTAAAACCTGCCAAACAGGGCATTAACGTTAACCCGCTGTTGCCGGCAAGTAAAGCAGCACGTTGCTGCATGAAAGGTGTGCCTGCCAGGTTTGCTGCAGTAGAGCCGGTACACCTCATTAACGCCGGCTTGAAAAGCAAGATAAATCATTCAGGTATGGTTTGGGTGCCCGGCGGCAGTTATAATATGGGGGCCGATGACCGGCAGGGAGCTGAGGATGAATATCCCAGGCATAAAGTTACCGTGAGCGGCTTTTGGATGGATGCCACAGAGGTAACCAACGCCCAGTTTGCTGCCTTTGTAAACGCCACCGGGTACATTACCACCGCAGAAAAAAAGCCGGACTGGAACGAGCTGAAGAAACAACTGCCTGCCGGTACGCCCAAGCCCGATGATGCATTGCTGGTGCCGGCCTCGCTGGTGTTTTTCCCGCCGCCTGCGGCAGTAAAGCTGGATGATTACACCCAATGGTGGAAATGGCAGCCTGGCGCCAGCTGGAGGCATCCGCAGGGGCCTGAAAGCAATTTAAAGGGCAAGGCCGCTTACCCGGTTGTGCAGGTATCGCTCTATGATGCAGCAGCTTACTGCAAATGGGCAAACAAGCGTTTGCCTACCGAAGCTGAATGGGAATGGGCCGCCCGCGGCGGTTTAAAAGGCAAGATATATCCTTGGGGTAATGAGCCGGTAAACAGCGGCAGGCCGAAGGGCAATTTCTGGCAGGGCCACTTTCCCGATCACAACACGGTAACAGATAAATACTATGGAGCAGCGCCCGTCAGATCATTTCCGGCTAACGGCTATGGGCTGTATGATGTGGCCGGCAATGTATGGGAGTGGTGCGCCGATTTATACCATTACCGGTATTACCGGCAAATCAATCAGCCAAACGGCGTGGTTAACCCTAAAGGGCCGCAGCAAAGCTTAGACCCGCAGGAGCCAGATGCTAAAAAATACGTGGTGAGAGGCGGCTCCTTTTTATGCAATGACAGTTACTGCTCTGGTTACCGGGTGTCCCGCCGGATGAAGGAAACGGAAGACAGCAGCGCTGAAAATTTAGGGTTTCGGTGTGTTGCCGACTGATTACGCTGATGCAAAGCATTAAACCTGAGCACAGAAATCTTTTACAGCATACCGGTGCGCTGTTTAATTTGGGTGGAAACAATTTTAATACCGGCATAATTTTAAAAAACAGATAGGTATCTTCAACTAAATGGCCGGCATGCAGCTTTAATCAACACTATGAATTTACTACATACCCTGCTGGGCAACGATATCAGGGCAGGCCTGCTCATTATTCTGAACCTGATTGTAATTGAGAGCCTGCTCTCGGTTGATAATGCCGCCGTGTTAGCCACCATGGTGATTGATTTGCCCGGAGAGCAGCGCAGCAAGGCGCTTCGCTATGGCATTATCGGCGCTTACGTGCTGCGCGGAGCCTGCCTGTTGCTGGCTGCCTGGCTGGTTAAAATATGGTGGCTCAAGCCTTTGGGCGGCCTGTATCTTTTATACACAGCGTTCAACTATTTTAAAGGCAAGGCAGCTGATGGCGAAGAAGATAAAGGTGTTGATAAGAGCGAAAGCCGCATCTACAAGGCAACTGAGGGCGTTTTCGGAGCCTTGTGGAGCACCGTGATTCTGGTAGAACTGATGGATCTGGCCTTCTCCATTGATAATGTGTTTGCCGCCGTTGCTTTTACCAACCACATATTTTTGATTTATACCGGTGTATTTATCGGCATACTAGCCATGCGCTTTGTGGCGCAGGGCTTCGTGAAGCTGATGGAAATATTTACCTTTTTAGAGACGGTCGCTTTTGTGGTAATCGGCGTTCTTGGGTTAAAGCTTACTGCTTCCCTATATACTCACTTTTACCCTCAAACCGCCATTGCAGCGCTCATTAGCGGAGAAAAGGCAGACATCATCACATCAGCCTTTACAGTTGCTGTTTTTATACTGCCGGTACTAAGCTCATGGCTGTTCAACTTCCCGAAAAAAGCCCTGCAGCAGCCCGGTGTTGCTGAAGATGCGGAAAGCGTTCTGAATAAAAGCTAACAGACTATACTATTGTAAACGGCTTGAATACACCTGCCCGCCCGTCATGGGTTAACCGCGCCCTATGTATCAGCATTTTTTGTAAACGGCAATGCATTAAAGGCCGTTTCCATGGTTATCTCTTTCAGGCAAATACAATCAGGCTGTGTGTCGGTTGCTAAATAAGCTGCATAATCCTCATTAATTCCTAATGCTGTCAGCTTCCAGTCGTGAGTGTAATAAGCGCCTTGCCTTTTATGGATCACAATGCTCTCTGCAGGCATGCTCAACCCCCTGCCGTCTGCCTTGGCAATGCTTTCCCTCACTGCCCACAGCCGGTAAAACTCTTTCAATGGCTCATCAGCCTGGCGGATTGCATTCCATTGCTCAGGTGTCATTATTTCACTGAGATCATCAAGGTTGGCGGGCGCTATTCTTTCTATATCCACGCCTACCCGGTGATTCTCACTTATTGCACACACGGCTATGTGGTGCGAGTGTGAAATATTAAAATCAATACGGCCGGGCAGAAACGGCCTTCCATAAGCATTATATGCTAATTGCCATAGCCTGTTTCCGGTTTCTCCCAATTGGTGCAAACCGTACAGCAGTAATAGCTTACCCGATAAACTGCCATAGCGGTCCTTTTGGTAGCGAAGTGAATTATATTTTTTGTAAAGGTATGGCGGCAGCAGCCTGCTGTACTTTTCAGGTATTTCAGCATCCGGCTCGCTGGTAAATTGCGTATAATAGATATTAACCATAAATTATGGATCGAAGCATCTGAATGAATTTACGTAATATTAATAAGCTTTGTACCGATAACAAGCCGTTAACATGGATAAACTGCGCGCGGTGTAAGTTGTGCAATTTATCTGTCTACTGGCCGCAATTCGTTATTATGGCTAACAAATCATTTGCATATATCCTTATACTCTGCTGTACGTACAAAGGCTGCAATGGCTTTTTACAAATTATCCGGGCATATTCTTGTAAATAATCAGTGCAGAAAGTTAATCCCTCAGGTGCTGAATTTTCGTAAGTAAAAAAAACTGTTACTATCAAATATCTATATTTCAATTTACTAACTTTATGTTTTTCCTTTTTAAGGATATGGAATGCCTCGCATTGTGTTACGCCCCGGATAAAATGTGAAATTTCCAAACCAATTATTTTAACTGTTATACAGTGTACATGAAAGTAGATACATACGAAGATTCTGCTTACTGGAAAGATTTTTCAGCCGGTCTTCCGCTTTTGCAATTGCCGTTCAGTAAAGGTTATGAGGTTGAACAGGGCAATCCGGAAATTCTGCCTGTTACTATCGAAGGTGATGAGGCAAAGCAAATCAATGCTTTAAGCGCTCATCATAACTGCAACGTTACTGTTTTTTTTATAGCCGCCTTTAAAGCCCTGCTATTCCGCTATACCCATCATCACAATTTATGCATTGCCCTGGCCGATGAGCTGCCCCCGGATAAAAGCCTGCACCCTGGCTTTGATGAATTAATTATGTACAGTGAGGTAAGCGGCAGCGATAGCTTTATCACGATACTGCAAAAGGTAAAAAAGTCTTTCTGCGATTCCTGGCAGCATCGGATGCCCTTTAGCGTTATCAATGAATTGTTTGACGGTGCAAACCATAACAATATCAATGCCATAAACCAGATTTTATTATTGCACCGGCAT
>CAXTAP010000048.1:0-24011 GCA_964241965.1 uncultured Mucilaginibacter sp. | reverse complement strand
AAGGCGCCTGCCCAGGGATACTTGGCCCTGACTACGCCGGTGTTTAAGTCCAGCAGGTAGCAGGCCTCACCCTGCGGCAGAACCAAGTTGTTGCCATCGCTTTGCAGCTGATGGCGCGGCTTGAACATGTCGTCGTAAACGTAGGTAGCCGTATTCTTTAAGGATACCATCCATTTGGTTTTCATCCTGTCCAGATCAAAGCACATCACGTCAGTATGCAGGCCCCTCAGGCTATCAGCTGCCGTTTCGGTGAATACCAGTTTGTTGCCCACAACAGCGCTCATCCCGTTGTTCACCCTTTCCAGGTAGCGGTACTTCCACAGCAGCTGCTGTGTCTTCTGATCAAAAACATACACTCCGTTCATGCTGGTTATCACCGTCTTGTTTTGATACAGCATAATTTTGTTGGCATAGAACATAGTATCCCGATACTTTTTAAAGTATTCCGTTAAGTTACTGTTCAGGTCCAGCGTCTGCATGGTGCTGTGCCCGAACCTGCCGAAGTACAGGCGGCCGTCCCTGATTTCATCAATGTAGGAAATGCCCCCGTAACCGGGTAACGAGTCGTTGTACATCTCCGCTTTAAACTTTGGGTTTTTAAGGCTTTGCACAAAATAATACTCATAGTACTTACCGTCACTGTCGTCATACACATGAGACCTGAAACCCATTATGGTATCGTTGTAGATTCGCAGGTACGGGCTGGTATAATTCTGGTCGGTGCTGATCAGCGTTAGCTGCAGGGCCTCTGCCATGCTGTCGGCAAACGCCTGCTTTTCCTCCGGGCTCACATACCTGCCGCAGGAAGACAAGCTTAAACAGATCAGCAGGGCCGGTAGTATGTTTTTCATGATGGTTTAAATCTGCACCTGTGTACGTTGTTTATACCTGAGTGTTACCTTACTCGCGCTCTTTTGCAAGCGATTGTGTCGCCTGCCGGAGTGAGTTTACAGCTTGTGCTTTTTACCCGCTGTCCGTAATTTAAAATCAGAGGCATACGATGTGCAAAGTCTGAGATTTCATATAACGTTCAGCCAGATGTTTCATGTGCTCCGCGTGAAACACCTGAAACGCTGCGGCTGGTTCCGGCCCTACAAATGCGTATTGCTCCTGAACAGCTTAATGGCTATGGCCAGCAAAATTACCCCGAAGGCCTTGCGTAAAATGCCTACGCCGGTTTTGCCCAGCAGGCGCTCCAGCCAGCCCACATTTTTGAGCACAATATAAACAAACACCGTGTTAAAGATGATGCCCACCATAATGTTCTGCGTGGCATACTGTGATTTGAGGGATAGCAGCGTGGTCATGGTGCCGGCCCCAGCAATGAGCGGGAAGGCCAGCGGCACAATGGAAACCGTTTGGGGCACGTCGTTCTCCTCCTTGAACAGGCGGATGCCCAAAATCATCTCCATCGCAATAAAGAAGATAACCAGCGAACCGGCAATGGCAAAGGAGGCGATATCCAGGCCGATGACGTTCAGCAGCGTGTTACCGGCAAACAGAAAGCCGATCATCAGCACCAGAACCGTTGCCGAGGCCTTTTCCGACTCAATTTCGCCACCGGCCCGCTCCCTCAGCTGGATAATGACCGGGATGGCGCCCAGAATATCAATAATGGCAAACAGAATCATGGTGACGGACAGAATTTGCCGGGGGTCGAAGGCAGGAAGCATAGCTATAGAGAGATTTGCTGTTCTTTATTTTTCAACCGAAAAGTAAGTAAAAAACCGCTCAAAATAAATACGGCCGACAAAAAGAACACGGCATGCACTGATATTACCGTAATTACGCCCGCCGCCACCGGCCCCAGCGTTTGCCCGATAGAGGCATAGGATTGATTAACACCCAGAATTTCGCCCTGCCGCTCCGCGTCGTTATGGTCGGCTATAATGGCGTTCAGCATCGGGTTGCGCAGGCCGTTGAACAGGCCATAGCCATAGATGCAGGCCGCAAAGGTAACCAGGGCTGTGGTAAGGCCGGCCAGTATCATGGCCGCCAGGCACAGCATGGTGGACAGCAGCAGGATAACCGATTTGGAGGAAAACAGCCTGGTAAACAGCGGTACGCACAGCTGCATAATGATGCCGGTAATACCAAAGCCGGCATACAGCAGCCCGATGGTAGCAGGCTTTAGTTTCAGCACGTCCACGCTGAAGGTCTGGAAGCCGATAATCATGGTAAACTGCGCGGTGGTAAGCAGGAAGCCGATAAAGATAGCCGTACCGATGACCGGCATTTTCATGGCGGTAACAATGGAGGAAAAGGTAAATGGTTTCAGCTTATAATCCTGATGGTCCCTGTGGGTATGTGTTTCCCCGAGCAGGAAAGCTGCGCTCAGCGCACCCAGCAAAGCAATGCCTCCCGCAAAGTAAAACGGAAACTGCAGGCCGAATTTGCTGAGCAAGCCGCCCAGCGCCGGCCCGATCACAAAGCCAAACCCGAAGGCCGAACTCAGGATGCCAAACTTCCTGGCGCGGTTCTCGCGGGTAGAGGTATCTGAAATCATGGCCTGGGCTACGGATACATTGCCGCCGGTAAGCCCGTCCAGAATGCGGGCGGCAAACAGCATAACAGCGCTGCGTGCCGAGGCAAACAGCAAAAACGACAGGCAGGTGCCTACCAGGCTGATGACCAGTACCGGCTTGCGCCCCCACTTATCAGACAGGGAACCCAAAAGCGGCGTGGCCACAAACTGGGCTATGGAAAATGAAGCGGTGAGGATGCCTACCGATTGCTCATTGATACCAAACTTTTTACCGTAAGAATAGAGTAACGGAACAATGATGCCGAAACCCAGTGAGTTAATAACGCAGACAAATACCAGTATCCATAAATTCTTATCGAGCTTCATTATTCAGGCTTGGTTTACAAAAGGAACGGAAATACAAAAGGTTCTGTATAACAGAACCTTTTATTTGCTACTCCCTGAGCAGTTATTCCATATAATTGGGGTTAGGCGGATCAACCGGCGTAACATCTACCCCCCTGCGCACTTTGGAGTTTTTAACGCTGTAACCAAAATAAACAATAAAGCCTATCAGCAGCCATACAATCAGGCGGGTCCAGTTTTCCCAGCCCTCGCTGGCTATCATACACAGGCAAACAATAGCGCCCAGCGGGCACACAATTTTATAATAGGGTGTTTGAAAAGGCCTCACCAGGTTAGGGTCGGTTCCGCGCAGGATATAAATGCCTACGCATACCAGCACAAAGGCAAACAGCGTACCGATACTTACCATATCGCCCACTACACTGTCGGGTATAAAACCGGCGAACAGGGAAACAAACACGAAAAACATCAGCTGCGATTTGTAGGGGGTACGGAATTTAGGGTGCAGCTTTGAAAACACAGAAGGTATTAAACCATCGGTGCTCATGGTATAAAACACGCGGGTTTGCCCCATCAGCATCACCAGTATTACAGACGAAAACCCTGCCAGGATAGCGATGGTAACCAGCGAGGCCAGCCAGCCGTAACCCGGCATAAAGTTTTTAATGGCATAGGTAACCGAAGCCTCCTTGCCCTGTACCAGAAACTCTTTGTAAGGCGCCAGGCCGGTTAACACATGCGAAAACAGGATATACAATACAGTACAAATCAGCAGCGAGATTAAAATCCCCTTGGGCATATCGCGCTGCGGATTTTTGGCCTCCTGCGCGGCAGTTGATACCGCATCAAAACCGATAAATGCAAAAAACACCACGCTGGCTCCCCGCAAAACGCCCAGCCAGCCATGATTAAAGGTATCGCCGTAATTGACGGTGCCGGTACTGGTTACCACGGTACCTGCATTGTCGGGAATCATGTAGGGCGTATGGTTAGCCGGGTTGATATAATGCCAGCCAAAGCCGATAATCATCAGCACAATAGCCACCTTAACAATGACGATTACATTATTTACAATGGCAGACTCCGCCGTTCCCCTGATGAGCAGCAGGGAAAGCATCAGCAATATAAAGATGGCCGGCAGGTTGATGATGCCGTGTGCCCCCACCTCTGCCGCATACATGCCTGTGGTAGTCTTTGAAATTTCAAAGGGAGAATGCGATAGCGCAAACGGAACGTGCACGTTAAAGAATGTGTACAGAAAATCGTTGAAATACTGTGCCCAGGCAATAGATACCGTGGCAGCGCCCAAGGCATACTCCAGCACCAGATCCCAGCCTATAATCCAGGCAATCAGTTCGCCCATGGTAGCATAGGAATACGTGTAGGCACTCCCTGCAATGGGAATCATGCTGGCAAATTCAGCGTAGCATAAACCGGCTAAGGCGCAGCCTGCAGCGGCTATTAAAAAGGATATGGTTACTGCCGAGCCGGCATGTTCGCCTGCTGCAGCAGCCGTACGTACAAATATACCGGCGCCAATAATGGCGCCTATACCCAAGGCAATCAGCGAGCTTAGCCCCAAAGTTCTTTTCAGGGTATTTTCCCCCTCCTTTGCAGCGGACATCAGTTGCTGAATAGATTTCTTGACGAATAAATTCATATAGTCTCTGAGTAAAGTTTAATCATGCTTCCAAACGTACTTAAATTTATTGAAAAGTTAAAAATGCGTTCACAGTAATTCTATAATTGCTGTATCCGGGTAATTTGATTATAAAATAAATAATGCATTGTTGTTAAGGCAGCCCCACCCAAACCCTCCCCGGAAGGGAGGGCTTTAGGAACTTAATTTAAAGTCTCCACCACTGGGGGAGATTTAGAGGGGGCTGATGGTTTGGGTAGGGCAAATGATTTGGATAGAATTACCTGACAATGGTGCATCTAAACAAACACAGTTTAAACTAAACTATGCCCTGTTTTTTATTACCTGCGTAATCATGCTTTGCTGCTTCAGTTCTTTTTGAATATGCCTGCTGGTATCTGCCTCCTTATGCAGGTGCGGGGCAATAACGAGCGATACGATGGACATCAGCTTGATTAAAATATTCATAGACGGGCCGGAAGTATCCTTAAACGGATCGCCCACGGTATCGCCGGTTACGGATGCCTTATGCGGTTCAGATTTTTTATAGAACATTTCACCGTTGATCTCTACGCCTTTCTCGAATGATTTTTTGGCATTATCCCAGGCGCCGCCGGCATTGCTTTGAAATATACCCATCAGCACGCCCGATACCGTAACGCCGGCCAGCAGTCCGCCCAGCACCTCAGGCCCGAAGGTAAAACCGATGATGATCGGCGTAATCAGCGCGATGGCGCCCGGCGCAATCATTTCACGGATGGAGGCCTGGGTAGAGATGGCTACACATTTTTCATATTCCGGCTTGGCGGTGTATTCCATAATACCGGGTATTTCCCTGAACTGCCGCCTTACCTCCTGTACCATAGCCATAGCCGCGCGGCCCACGGCCGAAATACACAATGCCGAAAAGATAAAGGGAATCATGCCGCCTACAAACAAGCCGGCCAGCACATCGGCCTTGTAAATATCAATATGGTCAATACCGGCTACGCCCACAAAGGCGGCGAACAAGGCCAGCGAGGTTAGCGCTGCCGAGGCAATGGCAAAGCCCTTTCCCGTAGCAGCGGTAGTATTGCCCACTGCATCCAGGTTGTCCGTACGGTGGCGTACTTCTTCGGGCAGCTGGTTCATTTCGGCAATACCGCCGGCATTATCGGCAATAGGGCCAAAGGCATCAATAGCCAGCTGCATAGCGGTGGTAGCCATCATGCCGGCAGCGGCAATGGCCACGCCATACAGGCCCGCAAAATGATAGGAACCATAGATGCCGGCAGCCAGTACCAGTATCGGAAACACGGTTGACTCCATCCCTACGGCCAAACCGCCGATAATATTGGTAGCATGCCCGGTAGATGATTGCCGGATGATGCTCATGACCGGCCGCTTGCCCATAGCTGTGTAATACTCCGTGATGAGCGACATCAGCGTACCTACAATCAGCCCCACAATAATGGACAGATAGACACCCGTTTTATTAAATACCAGCGCCCCGGCTTTTACATGCCCCGGTGCATCTTCATCCCTGACTAAATGCAGGTAGCCTTCGGGCAGCATCCAGCGCACCACAAAAAAGGTGGCGATGGCTGTAAGTATAATGGCCGACCAGTTACCAAAATTCAGCGCTTTTTGCACACTGTCATTTTCGTTCTTAATGCTTACAAATGAAGCACTGATAATTGAGAAGATGAGCCCTAAACCTGCAATTACCATCGGCAGCAATATGGGTGCGATGCCTCCGAAATTATCGTGCGATACAATTTCACGCCCTAAAACCATAGTGGCTAAAATGGTAGCTACATAGGAGCCAAATAAATCAGCGCCCATGCCGGCTACGTCGCCCACGTTATCGCCCACGTTATCGGCAATAGTGGCCGGGTTGCGTACGTCATCTTCGGGTATGCCGGCTTCCACCTTGCCTACCAAATCGGCGCCTACGTCGGCCGCCTTGGTATAAATGCCGCCGCCTACGCGGGCAAACAGGGCAATGGATTCGGCCCCCAATGAAAATCCGGCCAAAACCTCCAGCGCCTTTTGCATGGCATCACCATTTATACTGCCGTGCGTTTGCACTACATATACGTGGTAAAAAACAATAAACAGCGAGCCCAGGCCCAATACCGCCAAACCGGCCACGCCCAGCCCCATTACGGTGCCGCCGGTAAATGATACTCTGAGCGCCTTGGCCAGGCTTGTTTTAGCTGCCTCGGTAGTACGCACATTAGCCTTGGTGGCTATACGCATACCCAGGTAACCGGCAAAGGCCGACAGCACTGCGCCTACTAGAAAAGATACGGCAATAACCGGACTGGAGGTAGCCACCGTAGTGCCCGAGTAAGCCAGCAAAATAACCGCGATAACGGCAAAGTAGCCAAGTACCCTCCACTCTGAGCGTAAAAATGCCATAGCGCCATCGGAGATGTAACCGGCAAGCTCCGTCATGCGGGCATCACCGGCAGGCTGCTGCTTTACCCAAGCCGATTTTACCGCCATTACAGCGATACCCGCCAGCCCGAAAACGGGAATAAGGTAAATTAAGTAGGTGTTCAAAAAACTCATAATAAATTGGTTTATAAATAATTGGTGTAGAAAACGAATTTTAAAATTTAAATCGGGCTTTGCAAGTTTCCGGGTATAATTTTATTACCGCTAACCACAACTGGAAATTTTTGATAGATTAGGTGCTTTAATTATTTGCGCTGATGAAAGACACTCCCGAACGTTCGGATTTGAAAAATGAACTCGGCCTGCTGGACGGCACCATGCTGGTAGCCGGCTCCATGATTGGCTCAGGTATATTTATTGTAAGCGCCGATATTATGCGCAATGTGGGCTCGGCAGGCTGGCTCATAGCCGTATGGCTGCTTACCGGTTTCATGACGCTTACTGCTGCTGTAAGCTATGGTGAGCTGAGCGCCATGTTCCCGAAGGCAGGCGGGCAATATGTTTACCTGAAGGAGGCTTACAATAAATTCATTGCCTTTTTGTACGGCTGGAGCCTGTTTGCAGTAATACAAACCGGCACCATTGCCGCAGTAGGCGTTGCCTTTTCAAAATTTACAGCCTACCTTATACCGGCAGTAAGCGAGGACAAGGTGCTGTTTGCTGCAGGCAGCTTTCATGTTTCACCGGCTCAGGTGCTATCCATTGCTACCATTATCCTGCTGACTTACATTAACACGCGGGGAGTGAAGGGCGGTAAAATCATCCAGACTGCCTTTACCTTAACCAAGCTGCTGAGCCTGTTCGGACTTATTGTTTTCGGTTTGCTTGCCTTAAAAGGCAATGTATGGCACGCCAACTGGAACAATGCCTGGCATTTGCAAAAGCTTAACACCGGCGGCGCTTTCACAGCCTACACCACGGCGGCTGCGCTGGGAGCCATTGCCGCTTCAATGGTAGGCTCTATTTTTAGCAGCGATGCCTGGAACAGCGTAACCTTTATTGCCGGCGAAATGAAGAACCCGCAGCGGAACGTAGGTTTAAGCCTGTTTTTCGGGACGCTTATTGTAACGCTCATTTACGTATCGGCCAATGTAATGTACACGGCTGTATTGCCCCTGCATGATATTGCCGCCGCCGAGAAGGATCGGGTTGCCGTTGCCGCTTCGCACGTCATCTTCGGCAACGCCGGCACGGTGGTTATTGCAGTCATGATCATGATTTCCACCTTTGGCTGTAATAATGGCTTGATACTGGCCGGAGCGCGGGTATATTACACCATGGCCAAAGATGGCCTTTTCTTTAAGCGGACGGGTACGCTCAATAAGAATGCTGTGCCTGAATTTGGTTTATGGATACAATGCTTGGTGGCTTCCATTTTGTGCCTGAGCGGCCGGTACGGCGATTTGCTGGATATGATATCCTTTGTAGTGGTTATATTTTATGTGCTAACCATTCTGGGAATTTATATCCTTCGCATTAAACGCCCGGATGCCGACCGGCCCTACCGGGCATTCGGCTACCCCGTGCTGCCGGCTGTATATATCCTGATGGGGTTAACATTTTGCACGCTGCTTATTATCTACAAGCCTGATTTTACCTGGCCGGGTTTAATTATTGTGCTTATTGGCATACCGCTTTATTATCTTTCACAACGCAACGCTATTCATGAAGATACGGCAGCTGTTAACGCTTAGCTTGTTAGCGCTTTCGGCAGGCACTTTTGCCCAAACACTGCCGCAGCGGCTGCAGAGCGCACTTACCCGCCTGCAGCAGGACAGCAACTGCAAATATGCGTCTGTTTCCCTTACCGTACTGGATGCCAGAACAGGTGAAACGGTGTATGCCCTCAATCCGGCTATGGGCCTGGCAACGGCATCCACCCTCAAGGTAATAACTGCGGTGACTGCCTTTAACCTGTTAGGCAGGGATTTTAAGTACCAAACCTGGTTTGGTTACAGCGGAGCCATCAGCGCCGACGGCACCCTGAACGGTGATGTGATTATTAAAGGAGGAGGCGACCCGACGTTGGGCAGTTTCCGGTGGGACACTACTGCCGAAGGTACAGTGCTGCATACCATGGCAGCGGCGCTGCAGAAGGCAGGCATTAAAAAGATTAACGGCCGCATTATCGGCGATGACAGCTTGTTCGGCACACAGGCCATACCCAACGGCTGGATATGGCAGGATGTGGGCAACTATTACGGCGCCGGAACAGCCGCCCTGTGCTGGCGCGAAAACACATTTGATGTTAAGCTTAAAACCACTGTGGCCGGCAGCCCGGCAGAAATTGTGCGCACGGTGCCTGCTATGCCTTACTTAAACTTTAACAGCGAACTGCTCACGGGCGCGGCCGGCACCGGCGATCAGTCATACGCCTATCTGCCCATCGGTAACAATACCATGTACCTGCGCGGCAGCTATGCGGTAGATAAGGATAAGAAAAGTATCTCATTGGCCCTGCCCGACCCGGCTTATGATGCCGCCTACCGGCTGGAAGATACCCTGAAGCGCATCGGCCTCATCATCAGCGGCCAGCCGGCATCAACAACCACCCTGACGGTGAACCGGCAAACGGTACCGGACATTGCAAAAACACTCACAACCATTTATTCGCCCGGGTTGAGCAGGATGGTTTACTGGCTCAACAAAAAAAGCATTAACCTGTATGCCGAGCAATTGCTGAAAACCCTGGCCTGGAAGGCAGGCCGTAAGGTAACCACCACTGAAGGAGTTGATGTGGTGCAGCAGTTCTGGAAAAACAAGGGCATTGAGCCGGCCTCGCTGAACATCTATGATGGCAGCGGTCTCTCGCCCGGCGACCGGGTAACCACGCTAACCATGGCCCGTGTGCTGCAATCGGCCGTGAACCAGCCCTGGTATGGCGACTTTTTTGAGAGCCTGCCCATCTATAACGACATGCACATGAAAAGCGGCACCATTGCCGATGTGCTGGCCTATGCAGGGTACCAAAGCCACAACGGAAGGGAGCTGTGCTTTTCCTTCATCGTGAATAACTACAGCGGCAAATCAGCCGCCATGCGGGAAAAGATATTTAAGGTGCTGGATGAGTTGAAGTAATCGATTACCTCAGCAGCATAACCCAGCCCTTTTGAACGGCTGGTTTACCATCCTCGGCAATAAAGGTAACCATCCAGTAGTAAACGCCTGCCGGTGCACTGGAGCCTCCGGCATCGCCTGCCCAGCCCTGGTGCAGATCGCCCGACTGGTAAACAGGCTGCCCCCAGCGGTTATAAATATACAGGCGGTACTGCTGCGCCCTGCTGGCCTGGTTGGGCCTGAATATGTCATTCGTCCCGTCGCCGTTAGGCGTAAAGGTGTTCGGGAAGGTGACCGGCTCGCATTTACCGGTTCGGGTAAAATCAATGTACAAGGTATCTGCTACACAACCCTTCGCATCCAGTATTGTAAAATGATAGTAATCAGGCAGCAAGCCGGTAAACACATGGTTATAAGAATACACCGCATTGTTAAATTTTATCTGATAATCAGCCGGGCGGGCGGTGCTGAACGCAATTGAACCGGTAAGGTCACATACCGGTATTTTGCTGGTATAGGTGCTTACAGGCTTATTCAGGCTGTAGTCAGGAATGTTAATCAGGGTGTCCTTATCATCCTCTCCCTGTGTGCCGGTGGCATGCAGTGTATAGCTGCCCGGTTCTATAGCCGCAAAGGTTCCGGTAGCATTGGTTTGCCCGTTAAACGTATAGGTATAAGTCCCCTCATGCCGGGGCGGGTTTATCTGTACGGCGGCCCGGTTGTAAATGTCGCACTGCTGCTCAATGGTTACTTTGCCCAGCAGCACCTCACTCACCAGGCTGCTGCCGTCGCCATCAGTGGCTGCATCAAAAACCACATAGGGCAAAGTGCCTGCCGTATTCCCTATCTTGTAATTGTCGAGATCAATCTCTACCAGGTTGGTTGTATTATTGTTAACGGCCAGCCCGTAAATGCTGGTTTGCCCGTCCTGCCCCTTAATACCTGTGAAACCAAAAAAGGATTGATTGCCTGCGGGTATAACCAATGTGCTGTTTTCGGGGTGCTTAATGTCAATTTTCAATATCCCGCCGCCACCTGCCATATACAGTGAGTGCTTATAAATTATTAAATCGCCCCCCGAGTAATCAGGCATTCGGCCAAGCAGCGTTATGCCGCCATGAGCTGCATCGTAACTGTACAGTAAATCGGAACTTGCAAAGTAAAGTACACCCCTGTTATCAACAGTAAGTGAGTTGGGTACATAAGTAATTTGCCCGAGAGATGCCAGGGAGGTACAGTTTTGCGCCGTATTGCCGATAATTGCAGCCTTAAACAGTTCATTTTCGATATCAAAATATAAGCTGCTGCCGAGCTTGGCTATAGAGAAGACCTCATTATAGCAAGAAGAAACATACTCGGAGTTGAAATCACTGTCGTTTTTAGTTACTTTGTAAATATTGCTTCTGTCATTAACCACATAAAAGGATTGGGCCAGAAGCCTTGCCGGCAATAATGCCAGCAGCATAAGCAGAAACAATTTCATACAGAAACGGTGCAATAAGGTTTATTGCCGTAAATATAAAAATTATTTACAACATGAATGCCTTCAGGGTCCCCGCTGTTGCCTTAGATTATCCCGTGCAATTCTCCGCCCTTGGCTCCCATGGCATCCACGCGCCTCTCTGTGGCCGGGTCCCGCTCTAATACCGGCGCATGATGGGGCTTAATGCGGGCATCAATAATAAGGGGGCCATGGCAGCCCCAGTGCTTATGCTCGGTAAAGCTGCCTATGCCATAAACATCGTGCGAAGGGTTGCTGCGGGTAAAGGTTACCCAGATGAGGTTATTGAGTGTCTGGGCGGTAAAGCCGGCATCATCACACAAAACCAGCAGCGGCAGGCCGGTTAAGTCCTGCTCTTTTAAATAATCATTGAGTATATCCACCTGGCGGGCGGTTACCGTTTCGCCGATATACTGAGGCGCTTCAATAGCCAGTACGCCCGGCATGGCCAGCTTAAAGGCAATAAAGGGCAATGGCAGGGTAAAACGGGCAGGCACTTCTGTCCAGAGCTCCCGCTTAATATCTCCTGCAACGGTAACGGCCAGTTTGCTGCCGGCATTCAGGCTGCTGCCGCTATAGTCAAGCGTGTCAATAGTGGTTTTGGTATAAAAGTGCAGGTCGCGGGTCAGGTCCACACGCTGTAATATGTGCTTTAAAAAACTCTCAATGTTGTTAACATTCAGATTAGGGTTATCCTCCTGTGCGGCAATAAGCAGGTATTTGGCCAGGCTGAGCTGATTTTTGCCTAAAATATGGTTAGCAATTGTGAGTATTTCCTGCGGGCGGCGTTCCCGTAAATAGGGCGTATAGCGCTCACTGCCTATGGCAAACAGCAAAGGATGAACGCCGGCTGCATCAACAGCATTAACCGCATGTAAACCGGGTATTTCTTTCGGCAGCGCCGAGCCGGTAATTTCATGAATCAGGGCGCCAAAGCTGGTATCTTCCTGCGGCGGGCGGCCCACCACCGTGAACGACCAGATGGCATCCCTGCGGTGATACACCTGGTGCACCTTCATGAGCGGAAAGGGGTGCGTTAAACTGTAATACCCTAAATGATCGCCAAAGGGCCCCTCCGGCTTATTCTGATGCGGCATCACTGTTCCGGTAATTACAAAGTCGGCATCGGCAGATATGCAAAAGCCCTCCCTGTCATAAAAATAACGGAAACGTCGGTTACCCAGCGCTCCGGCAAAGGTTAGCTCGGATAAGCCTTCGGGCAGCGGCATTACTGCCGCCACAGGGTGCGAGGGCGGCCCGCCTACAAATATACTCACCTTTAACGGCCGGCCCAGGGCATTGGCTTTAGTTTGGTGTACGCCAATACCCCTGTGCAGCTGGTAATGCAGCCCTGTTTCCTGGTTTTGCAGGTACTCGTTGCCGCCTAATTGTATGCGGTACATCCCTAAGTTAGCATTCATAACGCCCGGTTTGTCCACGTCCTCTGTATAAACCTGCGGCATGGTTACAAAGGGGCCGCCATCCATCGGCCAGTTTATAATCTGCGGCAGCTCGCTAATCTGCGTACGGCCGAAATTTACCGGTGCGCTCTTGCCAACCCGCACAGGCAGCGCGGCCATTGCGGTGAGGGCTACGCGGGCATACTTAAAGGGGTGCTTCAGCGCCCGCAGCGGGTCGTTTTTCAGTTCAACCAGCGTTTTGATATCATTGAGCGTATCCCTGAAGATAAACTCGGATCGCTTAAGGGTACCAAACAGATTGGATAACGCCGGGAACCTGCTGCCTTTTACGTTTTCAAATAAAACAGCCGGCCCCTGGTGCTCATAAACCCGTAAATGTACGGCAGCCATTTCGAGGTAAGGGTCAACCTGTTGTTTAATGCGGATTAAATGTCCATTTTTTTCTAAATCTGTAACGCAGGCCTGTAAGCTGGGATATGCCATGTAATATATAATGTAACGTGTTCAAAAATAATCAAAAAAGCCGCACTGCGAGATATATTAACCTGATTGAAACTTATTTAACCTTTGTGTGTGGTATGGGTAAACATTATACATCATATGGAAAATAATGAAACAAAGCTGGGCGCTGAAAAGGAGTTTTCGGTACCGGTTGAAAAGCTGTACCAGACCTGGATTACACCAGAGGATTTAAAGCAGTGGTGGAGACCATCGGAAAGCCATTTAACCACCGTTGAGCTTGATGTACGCGAAGGCGGCCGGTTTACCTATGTCTTTGAGGCAAAAGACGGACAAAAAGCCCTCACTATTACCGGTGAATACAAAGAAGTGAAACCCAACGAAAAGCTGGTATATACCTGGAACTGGGATGTAGCCAGCGACAATGTGGCAAAAAGTAACCATCAGCTCACTATTGAATTCAGTGCCGCCGGCGAAGGGAGCAAAATCAGCGTAACTCAGGATAATTATAAAAATGATGAATCAGTTACCCCGCATGAAGAAGGCTGGGAAAAAGCATTGAATGATTTGAACGACTACCTGAGTAAATAATATTTACTTTAAGTTAAACCAAGGCTCATTTAAATAGTCAGACTACTGATAAAACTTAAAGCCATGCATATTTGGCTTTAAGTTTTATTTCGAAAATCATATAATTGCATCCCGTATTTTTACACCGTTTAATGAGCTATAAAATTTTAATTGCCGATGATGATCCTGCCATTGTTGACGTACTGCGGCTAATGCTGGAACTGGAGGGATATGAGGTAACCCATACTTACACAGGCGATATTTTGCTGAATTTAATTGACCAGGTACCCGACCTGATACTGCTGGACATTAACCTGGGCGGGCATGATGGCCGTGAATTGTGCAGGGCGCTCAAAAACGCAGATGAAACCAAGGCCATCCCGGTTTTAATGATATCGGCCAACTACAATATAGGCTCTTCGGCCAAGAATTCGGGCGCTGATGACTTTGTGCCCAAACCCTTTGATATGGATGTATTGCTGGGCAAGGTTGCTGCATTGCTGGCTCAAAAAGCTGCCTGACTTTCCCCCTTTACTTTTCGCGGTCGCTGCTCTGCATGTTAGCTTCCTTGATCTGATCGTTCAGTTTACTGTTTCTGGCAGGAAAAATAATATAGAACAGCATAATGGCTATAATGATACCAAAGCTGATATAGCCGTTGATATGGCTGAAAGCCGCCGCCAGTATATACCCGGCCAGCCCTACAATAGCCAGCCGCTTAACCGACTTGTGAGTTTCCTCGTTCAGGGCATCATGCTTCAAATCCTCATTCCGCAGCAGATAAGTCAGGATGATGAGCTGCATAATGCTGATAATAAGCAGCGCACCCGAATAAAGGATAATTGAAATAGGCAGCAGCGGATTTTGAGCTATCAGCGATGCCGGGAACGGAATTAGGGCAACGAACAGCAGATAAATAACATTGAGCCACAGCAGCGTATTGTTCACTACCTTTACAAAGCTGAAAATACGGTGATGCGCCACCCAAAACATACTGATTACCAAAAAGCTGAAACCAAAGGTAGCAACGGTAGGTAATATCCTGACCAGCACATGCCCCAGCTGATGATCGGTTTCCTTGCCGGCATCGGGTAATTTTACATTTAAAATGAGTAGCGTTACGGCAATGGCAAAAACATTATCAGAGAACGCTTCGAGGCGGGTTTTATTCATGAGGAACGGCTTATTACTGCTGCAATTGCTGCTTATGCAGCTATACAGGCTATTGGTTAACCCGCATTTTATACAAATAGTTTGACCGGCGTATCCCCATCCGATCATTACCCTGCCGGAGAAGTCCTTTCTGCAGATGCCGAATATTTACGATAAGTGGCATTTATAATTTCTACTTTAGCGCAATCAACATCACAGCGCAGTAAATATGTCGGTTATTCTGTTAACCTTAATTGTTCTGGCCGGGGCCTATGTAGCCGGGCTATTAGGCTCGCTCACGGGCCTGGGCGGCGGGGTGGTTATTATTCCGCTGCTTACCCTGCTTTTGCATGTTAATATCCATTATGCCATAGGCGCATCGCTGGTATCGGTCATTGCCACCTCTTCGGGCTCGGCGGCAGCTTATGTAAGGGAAGGAATTACTAATATCCGCATTGGCATGTTTCTGGAGATTGCCACCACCATCGGAGCCTTTACAGGCGCCATACTGGCCCTGTATGTACACACCGATTTTATTGCAGTGCTCTTTGGCTTTGTATTGATTTTTTCAGCCATCATGTCGCTCCGTAAAAAAGCAGAAGCTGCAAACGATCGGCAAAGCCCCCTTGCTGCCAGATTAAAGCTCGGCAGCAGTTATCCGGAGGGCAGCGAAACAGTTCATTATGGCGTGCAGCAGGTAGGCGGCGGCTTTGCCATGATGCTGTTTGCAGGCATCATATCAGGGCTGCTCGGCATTGGTTCCGGGGCGCTGAAAGTGGTGGCTATGGATGGTATTATGCGCATTCCGTTCAAAGTGTCAACCACGACCAGTAATTTCATGATCGGGGTTACGGCGGCGGCCAGCGCCGTAGTTTACCTGCAGCGGGGATACATCGACCCGGGGCTTTCCATGCCGGTGATGATTGGCGTATTGCTGGGGGCGCTTACCGGTTCAAAGATACTGGTGCATACCCCATCTTCGCGCTGGCTGCGGTGGACGTTTTCTGTGGTGGTTACCTTTTTGGCGGTGCAAATGATTTACAACGGCCTTACCGGTAAAATATAATACGATGGCGAAGCGTAATTTTAAGGACACCGATATACAGGCCGTTATCGGCTGGATTTTAAGGGCAGGCGTACTGGCATCAATTGCTATAGTAACTTTTGGCGGCATTATCTACCTGTACCGCCACGGGCATACCGTAATTGATTACACTGTATTCAAAGGCGTGCCCGGCTTTGTGCATACGCCTGCCGGCATCTGGCACGGCATCATTGATTTCAGAGGAAGGGCCATTATTCAGCTGGGCATACTGGTGCTTATTGCCACACCGGTTATCCGCGTTATTGTATCGGGTATTGGTTTCCTGCTGGAAAAGGATTACCTCTATACGGCCATCTCACTACTGGTACTATCAATAATTGTTTTCAGCGCCCTGAGCGGGCACGGGGGATGAGTATTGTTTAACCGCCTCCTACCGCGCGCCTTACCTCCTCAGCATTGCCGGGAGTATGGCTGCGCGCGCCCTTAACGGTTGCTTTACCAAATTTATAAGTAAAGGTAAGTTTCACCCATTGCGATTCCCTTTTCCTGAAACTGTACAGGTTCAGCCCGTTATAGGTTGTGGAGTAGCGGTCGCGGTTGGTATTGAATATATCGTTGGCTGTTAACGCCAGTGCGGCTGCCTGGCTTAACCTGGCGCTTACCCCGGCACTGGCATAATAGGCCGGCCGAAAATAACTCAGGCCGTAGTATGTGGCCGTTTCGTAATGCGCATTCAGCAAGGCCGAAACGCTTTTGCTGATGGCAAAGTTCTGGCCCAGGTCAAATATGAAATCACTGGTATGCTGGCTATACAAGCCCTGATCATCCTGGTAACGCTGATAAGAGGCGTCTATATTCAAATCAACATCCCACCAAACCGCGGGCTTTACCGGGATATCAAACCTTGCCCCGTAAGTATCGGCTAACCGGAGGTTGCGTCTGGTATTCACAAACAGCTTGGTTGCATCATCCTGAAGGTAGTATTGCGAACCAAAAAAATTACGGATCAAATCGGTGTAAAGGGTAGCCACATACTTGTCCAGATAAGTGTCCGACAGCTGCACATAGTTGCCGTAGGCAGGGACCAGGTAAGGGTATCCTGCAATATAGTTGTACCGGTCCTGGTAAAAGTAGATAGGGCTGAGGCTCTCATAATCGGGCCGGGTAATCCGGTAATTATAGCTTAACAACAGCTGGTGTTGCGCATTAGCCTTATAATTTAGCTGAACAGACGGAAACAGATTAGTATAATTACGCTTTAAACTGCCGTTTAACTGAATCACATCCGATGCTGTATGTTCAAGGCGTAAACCTGCGGTATAATTAAACGGGCCGGCCTCCTGGTGTAAACTTGCGTATGCACTGCTGATGTGTTCCTTGTAAGTAAAATCCTTGTTCAGCAAAGCGTTAGGGTAGCTGGCATGTTCGGCATCCTCGGTAAATACCTGGCTGTAATGGCTGTCGGTGTAACTGTACTTGGCACCTGCCCGCAACAGCAGGGTTTTACTGATGGGGTTCAGGTAATCGGCCTTAACGGATCTGATGTTAACGCTTAGCGGGGCAATGCTGCGAAGCGTATCAGTTTGCTGCGTGCCGGCGCCCGGTGCATAGCGGCTGAGCGTGCTGTTGATATGCTCGTCAAAACTCCTGACGATGTGCGTATAATCAGCATCCGCACTAAGTGTTTGCCGGGTGTGCCCTAAAGCGCCTGCATAATTCAGGTTATAGTTGTAATTGCCGAACCGCTGCCTGAGGCCGCTCAGCGTACTCACCGCTGAGTCGAGATGATTACTGCTGCTAAGCTGAGAGCTGCTGACGATGCCGTTATTTAACCTGGAATGGCTGCCGCGCAGGGAAAGGCCAATGGTGTGCGCTGAATCGATATTGTAATCCACACCGCCGTTGTATTGCAGCGAGCGGATGTTATAAATATTATGATAATTACTGTTAATTAGGGTATTATCAACCATCCGGCTGGTGGCAATGGTAAAATACCGCTTATCGTAACTCTCGCCTGCAGTGCCGAACAGGTTAAATTTTTTATGCCGGTAATTCAGGCTTACGCCTGCACTGTATTTACCATAAGTGCCATACCCTCCCGAAGCGTTGGCCGAGCCGTTAAAGCCTTCATTTTTACCTTTGCTGAGTATAATGTTAACCACCCCGCCGGTGCCATTGGCATCATAGCCGGCAGGCGGATTGGGCAGCAGTTCCACGCGGTCAATACCGGCGCTCTGCAGGCTGCGCAGCATGGCTTGCAAATCCTGCCCGGCGGCGCTTACGGGCCTTCCGTTTATCATCACCAGCGCCGGCTGGCCGGCCTTGATTAAAATATTTCCATCAGGGCTCATTTTTACGCCGGGCGTGTTGCCAAGCACATCATACAGGGAAGCGCCGCTGGCCAGTATATTCCTGCTGATGTTCAGCACCGTTCTGTCCGCCCGCACGTCCATATAGTGCCTGCGGTCGGTAATCACCACCTCATTTAATCCGGTTGTTGCTTTCTGCATCACCAAAACACCGGCATCAGTTGCGGCTCCCGGCTGTAGATGATAAATGCCGCCATGCAGCGGCTTGCTGCCCACTTTGGTTATGAGCAAGGTATAAACGCCCGGCTTTACCCTGCCAAACATATAGGTGCCCGATTGCAGGCTGACGACGGCTGTTACATAAGAGGAATCGTGAGCGTTAAGCAGCGCTACGCTTGCATCAGCTACCGGCAAATGGTGTTCATCGGTTATCCGGCCTCTCAGTGAAGATGATTTTGGCTGAGATAGTGCAGCAAGGCAGGCCCACATACATATCACAATACATACAAGTGCAAACCGCATTATAATGATGTGTAACGTTTAGCCATAGTTAAGTTAGGGGAACCGGGCCGGGTTATCTAAAGAAGCAGTAAGTAAATTTTAAATGATATTAATACTCCATTTAAATATTTGGTAAATTCTTGCTGCTTTTACAGAAAACCGGTTAATTAAGTAATCTATCTGTAACAATAAGTTTACTTAACAGGGCTCTAAAATATCAATAATTACATCTTAATCAAAAATTAATGCCATAATAATAATTTTAGCTGCGGCTTTGCTTTATACCCTTAAAATTTGCCGCAGTCACTGGGTAATTTTATAAGTTTGTGTCAGATATTTAAACCATGAAGTTTTTTTTCATCTGTATTGGCTTACTGATTGCCTCAATCGGTGCTCACAGCCAGGCCGAACCGGCTAAATACCGCACAGCTGTGAACCGCTTAATTCATTTTTACAACCAGCAGCAGGCCGACAGCATTTTTAACATGTTTGACTCCAATGTTAAGAAGCAGCTCCCGGCTGCGCAGAACCGGGCCGTATTCTCGCAGTTGTATGGCTCGCTGGGTAATCTGCAAAAAGCAACGCTTACCGGCCTGGCCGGCAGCCTGGCTACTTATAAGGCCGATTTTGATAAATCCACCATGACAATGAAGCTTCAGCTGGATTCGGTTAACCGCATTGCCGGCTTGCTTTTCAATAATTATGAGGCCAAAGCAGCAACCGCTCCGGCGGGCGACCCTTTAGTGAATGAAACGCCGTTTACTTACAAGGGTCTTAACGGAACCATCTATG
This sequence comes from uncultured Mucilaginibacter sp., assembly GCA_964241965.1. Taxonomy (GTDB): domain Bacteria; phylum Bacteroidota; class Bacteroidia; order Sphingobacteriales; family Sphingobacteriaceae; genus Mucilaginibacter. The sequence continues at coordinate 4,293 of CAXTAP010000048.1, read as the reverse complement.
GTACTTTAGCCATGCCTAAAAATGCAGGCGGCAAGGTGCCGGTGATACTTATTATTGCCGGTTCGGGCCCTACCGACCGTAATGGCAACAGCCCTGCCCTGGGTTTAAACGGCAACACCTATCAGCAGCTGGCCTATGCGCTGGCTAAAAGCGGCATTGCCTCCCTGCGGTATGATAAGCGAGGCATAGGGCAAAGCGCAAACACCACGCCCGAAAAATTTTTAAGGTTTGATGATTACGTGGATGATGCCGTAGGCCTGATTAACCAGCTGCACGATGACCCGAAGTTTTCCAAGGTAATCATCTTCGGCCACAGCGAGGGCTCTTTGATCGGTATGCTGTCGGCAGTGGATGAGCCGGCCGCAGGTTTTATATCAGCCGCAGGGGCCGGTATCATGGCCGATAAAATTCTGACGGAGCAGCTGAAAGACCAGCCCGAATTTATCAGGAACAACTTTAAAACAGTGCTTGATTCCATGCGCAAGGGTAAAACCAATGATAACGTTGACCCCAAGCTTTACAGCGTTATCCGGCCCGGCATACAGCCCTACCTCATGTCGTGGTTCCGGCATGATCCGCAGCGCGATATTAAAAGGCTAAAGATACCGGTGCTTATTGTACAGGGCTCCAATGACGTGCAGGTTGGCGTAAGCGATGCCGAGAAACTGAAAAAGGGGAAATCAGATGCTACGCTGGTTATCATTACCGGCATGAACCATATCTTAAAACAGGCGCCGCTTACGCGCGAGCAAAACCTGGCCACTTATAACCAGCCCGATCTGCCGCTGGACCCCACCCTGGTTACCAGTGTGGTCAGTTTTGTAAAGAAAATTTAGTTAGCCGGAGCCCTCAACTTCTTCGATGAGCGCAGGACAGTTTACTTCCAGCAATGAAGCAGCCTCCGCAAAACAATAATTTCTGCGGTATGGTAGGCGTTATGGTCGGCTATCTGCAGCGCTTCGCGCAGCAGGCTTTGCCCGTCGCCATGCGGCAGCGGCTCAAACAGGCGGCCCTGGTGCAGCAGGCTTATAAATTCCTCCTGGTCTTTTGTAATCTGCTCTACAGTGTTTGCCCAGGCGCTCTCATCGGCAGGCGCTGCTTCCTTTGGCCAGTAATCATCGGGCCAGTTGAGTTGCGGATGGCTGGCGCTCTTGCTAAAATCGAGCATATCCCGCTGCGCAATGCGGATGTGCTCCGCCAGCTGCCATATACTGTAAGGCAATCCCTGCGGCTTTTGCCCGATTGCGTCGCCCGGCACATCTGCCAGTGCATCATTCAGGGTAGCATGTGCACCGCCGCCCTGCATCAATCTGATCAGTTCATCAATTAAAAGCTGGTTAGTGTTCATTCAGGCAAAATTTTGTTGAAGCGCTTTATTATTTAATTCAGATGTGCCATAAATGTTTTATGTTTATCTCATCAACAATTCCGCCTGCCGTGTATAAGAAATTAATACCCCTTGTTGTAATGGTATGCTCGCTGTCGGCCTGTAAGAAAGAGGGCGGCGCGGGCAACATGCAAATGTCCAGAGATGATGCTGCCTTTACCCGTTACGAAGATAATTTTTTAGATGCACTATGGAAACTGGAACCCCTGCGCGCCACCGAAGCAGGCTATCACAAATATGACAGCCTGCTGGTGATACCTGATGATGCCAGCCATAAGCGCCATATTAATTTTTTGAGGGCGCAGGCCGACTCCTTAAGCCATTATGAAGCCAACCACCTTTCGGATGCCAATAAGATTGATTATGAGCTGATACAAAACGAGCTGGATAAAATAGAGTGGGAAACCAAAAACCTGAAGGAATATGAATGGAACCCGGATTATTATAATATTACCGGTACACTGGCCTACATGCTGAATGAAAAGTATGCACCGCTCAGCAAGCGACTGCGCAGCCTGTACCAGCGCATGGCATTTATACCGGCCTATTATAAGGAAGCGCAGAAGCAGATTAAAAACCCGGCGCCCGAATATGTAAGCCTGGCAACCGACCAGATTAATGGCAGCACCGGCGTGCTGGACAAGGATTTTGCCGATTCTTTGAAGAAAAGCGGTATCCCCGCTGCTGAGCAGACCAAAATGCTGGAACGGGCCAAACTTGCCGTACAGGCAATGAAAGGCTTTACCGATGCCCTGCAAAACTTAAAGGGCGGCAGCCCCCGCAGTTTCCGGCTGGGCCGGGATTTATATACCGATAAGTTTAAATATGATATACAATCAGCCAGCACGCCGCAGCAGATTTTTAATGCTGCTACTGAACGCAAAAAGTACCTGCACCGGGAAATGACCAAACTGAGCCGCAAGCTGTGGCCCAAGTATTTTGGCAAGCAGGCCATGCCTTCCGACAGCTTAAAGCTGATCAGTACGGTAATTGATACCCTGTCGGCCAGGCATGCAGCCCCGGATGAGTTTCAGCAGGCCATTACAAAGCTGATTCCCAAATTGGAGGATTTTGTAAAAACAAAGCAGCTGCTGGTGCTCGATCCGGGCAAACCGCTTATTGTGCGCAGGGAGCCGGCTTACATGGCCGGTGTAGCCGGGGCATCGGTAAGTTCGCCCGGCCCGTATGATAAGGGCGGCAATACCTATTTCAACGTGTGCAGCCTGAACGGCTGGAGCGCTGACAGGGCGGAGAGCTACCTGCGTGAGTATAACAACTATACCCTGCAGATATTGTGCATCCACGAAGCGGTACCGGGCCACTATACGCAGCTGGTGCATGCCAACCAATCGCCCAGCCTGATAAAATCGGTACTGGGCAACGGCGCCATGATTGAAGGATGGGCCGTTTACGCAGAACAGATGATGCTGGATAATGGCTATGGCAATAATGAGCCCGAAATGCTGCTGATGTGGTATAAATGGAACCTGCGCTCGGTTTGCAATGCCATACTTGATTACAGCGTGCATACCGCCAATATGAGCAGGGCTGATGCCTTAAACCTGCTGACCCGCGAGGCTTTTCAGCAGCAGGCGGAGGCCGAGGGCAAATGGAAGCGGGTTACGGTAAGCAGCGTACAGCTTGCCAGCTATTATACCGGTTACAAGGAAATCACCGACCTGCGCGATGCCTATAAAAAGAAGATGGCAGATAAATATAAGCTCAAGGAATTCAACGAAAAGTTTTTGAGCTACGGCAGCGCCCCGGTAAAATCAATACGCGAACTGATGATGGGAAAACAGGGCGGCTGATGGGAATCTATCAGCCTTGTGGCTGTGCCAGCATTATGGAATGATACGCTCTGTACAGCGCATCATTTCTTTTTGGCAGGAGCACTGTCCGAACTTGAAGATGATTTTTTACCGGCCTGATAATCTGACGGCTCTTTTTTTCCTGCCGGGTTCGGCAATTTTTTTGTGTTTTTAACAGCGTTTTTTCCTTTACTCATGTCCTTAATTATTTGTGTAATTACCTAAATTTTATTAAGCAAAAAAATTAAAGATTACCGGATTAGAAGTGGCAGTCTCTAAGGCAACAATAGATTGTACCATTACAAGCGATGAAATGCTGATATGTTTCATAGTGAAAAATTATAACTGCCAAGTGCAGATTATAGCACCATTTGCAAATATCAATTGGTTTTAACTTCAGTAAAAACTAATAATTAAATTGACGGTACGGGTGTTAGATTAGGCATGAGCAACGTATTGGCCTGCAACACTAAATCCCTTTAAACATAATACCTTTTGATCGTCTTTTGATAACGCCATAAAAGGTTATTATACAAAATACGCGAAGCATAAAGTATTAATCAGAATTCTTTCTTTCCCACTCTAACAATTCGATACGGTTATTAAAGGGATCAACAAATGAAAACCTGCGCTGGCCGGGCACCTGCAGCTCTTCAATAATGGCTATGCCATGCCGTTCCAGGTGCTCACGGGCGGCTGCCAGGTCGGTCACCTCAAAGGCCGGGTGCCGGTTTGATACCCCATTTTCGGGTTCCATGCCCAGATGCAGCTGCATATTGCTCAGCTGAAACCATATACCCTGACTGCCGCTGAACTCCTGCGGACGGTCAATCTGCTGCAGGCCAATCACCTCCGTGTAAAACCTCCGGGCATCCTCTAACTTTCCGGGCGCAAAACAAAGCTGCACATGGTCGAGCCGTTTAAAGTTGATCATGAAGGCCAAGATAAAACTTTTGGCAGCACCTGCCAAGTATCACTCCACACCACCGGAAACAAATTTTAATTTTGAACTGAAGCAAGCAGCTGATACTGCCATCATACTGTCAGTGTTCATGAACGTTCATGAACGTTCACGGGTGTTCACGCCTCCGTGAA
>CAXTAP010000047.1:0-24204 GCA_964241965.1 uncultured Mucilaginibacter sp. | reverse complement strand
AATAAACAAAGGTATATTAATTCTGAAACAACCGTTACAGATTAAAGTCATTTTTTAACAGCAGGCAATGGCATGGTGCCGGTTGCCTTAATAACCTACATTTGTTACAGGTAGGATAACTGAAGATGAGGCTGCCGGCAGGCGCTGCCAATATCCTGTCAGTGTTCATGAACGTTCATGACCGGGCATGGGTGTTCACGCCCCTGTGAACGTGAACACCCATGCCCGGTCATGAAAATATTATCCGATGCACCTTGTTCAGGCAGCAGTTTTTAAATTAGATTTGGGCACCTCCGCAATAGGTGAAAACGTAATCAACATGAAAAAGCCATTACATCCCTGCCTTTGGTTTAACGGACAAGCCAGGGCGGCTGCCGATTTTTACTGTACCGTTTTTCCCGATTCAAAAATCATCAGCGATGCCGGTATGGTGGTAACCTTTGAGCTGAACGGGCAGCCTTTTACGGGCCTCAACGGGGGCGGGCAATATAAATTCAATGAGGCTGTTTCCTTTGTAATTTCCTGTAAGGATCAGGCAGAGATTGACCATTACTGGTATCAGCTTACTGCCGATGGAGGCAGTGAGGGCCGGTGCGGCTGGTGTAAGGATAAGTTCGGCCTGTCGTGGCAGGTAGTTCCCGCCATGCTGGGTGAGCTCATGGCGAACCCTGAAAGCGGCCCGCGCGTTGCACAGGCCTTTATGAAAATGAACAAGTTTGATATTGAAGCGCTGCTGAATGCGTAATGCGGCAGCCATCACATAGTTTTAAATAAACACCCCGGCTGCTTGCGGCAGCCGGGGTGTTTACCGGTAGTTTATGCTTTGAATGTGCGCTTAGCTTACTGCACAATGAAGTAAGTTTTCTGGCCGTTTTCTTCGTAAATGTGCACCTGCTTTTTTACTTCCTGGCGGTTAGCGGTAACCGAGATAAAGTAATCGCCGTTGTCCAGTTCCGATAGGTTGTAGGCCTTGCCGCTGCCGGCCATGCCTGAAAGCTTGCTCTGGTACAATACATGGCGGGCCTGGTCGGTAATGGTAACCAGCGGCATGCCGGTAAGGGTTTGGGCCATGTTAACGCTTACCCCGATGTTGGACGACAGCCCCTTGATGATGATGGCATTTTTAACCGGCAGCGGCGATGCGTTATTAGAGGTGCTTTTGCCGGCAGCTGAGGCGAATGCGCCGGTACCTAACATTAAAAATGCAGCGATGATTTTGATGGAATTTTTCATGGTTTTTATACTTTAAATTTGTGTTTTTTGAATAATTATTTGCTTTCAATACTCAAAGTAACCACTCATTTCAGTATCTGTAAAACGCGATAGACCGCTGCCCCCGGTAAATAGACTAAATCCCTGTTTTTAACTAAAAAGCACAACAATCAGGGCTTATCGGATATGACGGATGATTATAAATGCAGTAGTCGATAAAAAAGGCTGTTTCATCGGGCAGCACCGCCTGTGTATCTGCCGGGCTTTCGTATATGCGCATAATTTGGTCTTTTGCAGGAGTTAAAGGGAGGCCTGCCAGCCAAAATTAATTTAGTTACGCTGATTAAGTTTACGGTGCGTTCTGCGTGAGAGACAGAGCGCACCTTTTTTTGGCACAGGCGCCTGCTCGCAATCAGTATTTACTCATTACCTTAGTAACATGGCACTACTCCGGTTCAGAAAGCTGCTGGTATCTTCGCAGTTGATTGTTTTTATAGGGCTTTTGGCGCTGTTTTGCCTGCCGCTTACCTGGCCGGTAAGCCTGCCTCCTCAATTCTGGGTAAAGCAGGCCATTACCTGCTTACTATACCTCGGCATCTTTTACCTGAACCTGCGGGTCATTGTGCCCAATCTGCTCTTTAAGGAAAAGGTCGGGCAGTTTGCCGGCGTGGTATTTATCGTTTTAGTCGTCATGGTTGAGCTAAGCCATTTGCTGGATAAATGGTTAAACCTGCCTGCCCTGATGGCTAAGATCGCTTCTGCAAAACATGCCGATACGGCCTACCAGCATGTACCCATTGCCGAGTTCGGGCTGATTATTGTGCTGCTCATCATCTTTGGTGTAAGTACTATTACTGCCGTAGCCCAAAAGGTGCAGCGCGATAGTTTCAGGGAGCAGAATCTTGAAAAGGAAAAGGTTAGTGCTGAGCTGGCATTTTTGAAAACCCAGATCAACCCGCATTTCTTTTTCAATGTACTGCATACCATTTATGCGCTTATTGAAACTGACACCGGCCGGGCCAAGGATTCTGTTTATACCCTGTCGCACATGATGCGTTATGTGTTATACGAAACCCGCAACGATACAACCACGCTGACCAAGGAGGTGGCTTTTGTAGAAGACTACCTTAAACTGATGCAGCTAAGGCTAACCGGCAATGTGCAGGTAATATTTGATAAGCCTCAAAACCTGAAGGATGTGCCCGTAGCCCCCATGCTTTTTCTGCCTTTCATTGAGAATGCCTTTAAGCATGGCATCAGCAGTGTGCACCCCAGTTATATTTACACGGGTATTCAGCAGGACGGGGATACGCTGCAGATTGAGGTTCGCAATGCCATCTTTGATGAAAAGGCAGAGCATCTGGAGGAAAGTAACGGCATCGGGCTGATGAATACCCGGCGCAGGCTGAACCTGGTTTACCCTGACCGGCATGAACTGCAGGTGAAGCAGGATGACAAAGCCGCGGAATTTACGGTGAAACTTAAACTTAACCTGAAATGATACTGAACTGCATGACCGTGGATGATGAGCCCATTGCGCTGAACTTAGTGAGCGCGTATGTGGAGCAAACACCGTTTTTAAACCTGGTTGCCCGGTGCTCCAATGCAATGACGGCGCTGAAGACACTGCATGAGCACCCGAAAATTCAGCTGATTTTCTTAGACATCCGGATGGCGGACCTGAGCGGCATTGAGCTGGCCCGGATTGTTGACCAGTCGGCCAACCGGAAGAATCTCCGCATCATTTTCACTACGGCTTATGATCAGTATGCGCTGGAAGGCTATAAGGTGGCCGCGCTTGATTACCTGCTGAAGCCATTCAATTATGTTGATTTTTCAAAGGCAGCGGTAAAAGCTATGGAATACTTTTCAATTATTGATGCCCCGCAGCCCGCAGGTACGCCCCAGCCGCCTGCTGCGGCAACCGGTAAGGAATATATTTATCTGAAGGTAGAATATCAGCTGGTGAAAGTAGATACCGCAGAGATTTTATACATAGAAGGCTTAAAGGACTATGTAAAAGTATATCTGCAAGATGAACCCAAGCCCCTGCTTACCATAGCCAGTTTAAAGCATCTGGAAGAGAAGCTGCCGGCCGGCCGCTTTATGCGCCTGCACCGCTCCTACATCGTATCGCTGGATAAGATTAAGGCGGTAACCAAAACTTCGGTTCAGATAGGAGCAGTCACTATTCAGGTTTCAGATCAGTACCGTGATGTTTTTGCGGAATTTTTGAGCCGGTGGGCCTGATTCAGAAGCGGCAAAAATACAGGCAGGCAGAATTTGCCTGAAAGGCGTTTATTCAGTAACATTGACCTTTGCAGGTAACCCGATATTATGAATGCACCAACCCAGGCTATTTTAAAAACCAAACAGCACTTTGAAATTCTTGACGGGTTGCGGGGCATAGCTGCGCTGGCCGTTGTAACATTCCATTTCATGGAATGGATTTACGCTGATTACAGCAAGGATTTCATCGGGCATGGCTTTTTGGCGGTTGATTTCTTTTTCTGCCTTTCGGGATTTGTTATCGGGTATGCTTATGACGACCGTATAGGAAGAATGGGATTCCGGGAATTTTTCAAGTCCAGGCTGATCAGACTGCATCCGCTGGTAATATCAGGGTCAGTATTGGGTTTGCTGGCATTTTTGTTCGACCCGTTCGGCGGCCATCCCGAACTGTACAGCACCGGCAAAACTATTCTGACATTTATCTGCTCATTACTGCTTATTCCCTTACCCATCGTGGCCGACCGTTCTTTCAATCTGTTCAGTTTCAATGCGCCGGCCTGGTCGTTATTTTGGGAGTATGTTGCTAATATTATTTACGCATTCGTGCTATACAGAATCAGCCGCGGCTATCTGCTGCTGCTAACCATCCTCGCGGCTGTGGCTATTTGCTTTGTAGCTTACCGCTCCGGCAATTTACTGGGCGGCTGGAGCGGCCCAACCTTTTGGGATGGCGGCGCCCGCATATCCTATTCCTTTCTGGCCGGCCTGCTCGTTTACCGGTCTAACTGGATTATTAAAAATAAACTCGGGTTTATTGGTATAGCAGTGTTACTGTTGCTGAGCTTTATCATACCATTCTCTAAATGGAACTGGCTGTCCGAACCTTTGGTAGTATTGTTCTATTTCCCTTTTATAGTAGCTTTAGGGGCAGGGGCAACTTTATCATCTGGCTTAAACAAGGTCTGCATATTTTCGGGAAGGATTTCCTATCCTTTGTACATGACGCATTACGCCGTATTATGGATGTTTGGTAATTATTATACCAGCCGCAAGCCGGGCGCTCCGCAACTGCCGCTCATTGTTATCACCAGTATTGTTTTGCTGATCGGGGCAGCCTACCTGGTAATGGTGCTGTACGATATTCCTGTGCGCCGTTATTTGAGTAACAAAAGGAGACAGGAACTGCAACCCTGAAAATATTCCGCCCGTAAACAGGAATCAAAGCGGCCAGCCGCTGATATCAATCCTGATTTTATGATGTTTACATTAACCTTTAGCCGCTGTTATAATGAATAATTTTAACTGGATGGATTTCATCGGGATAACCATCGCCATTATTTTGCTGCTGAGTTTTTTGCTGAATTATGCTGCCGCTTACATCAGGCGAAAGCAGGTATGGACCGAGTTTAAAATTTTAAGTATCGGGTTTGCTGTAATAGTAATTGCTGCGCTATTTATTCAAAAGGTATATTTTGCTGTGTAACTTGCCGATTGCAGGATGGTATGCTGGCAAGGTTATGCCCATAATATCCTGATGAGACGGTAAAAACAGAAATTTGATCAACCCTGAAACTTAGCGCCGCAGTTCTGGCAGGTGGCCTTGTCCCGTTCGTGCATAATGAAGGATACAAATGATACCAGGGCCACAATCAAAAATACAAACATAGCGATGCTTACGGCAACAGGCGCTACATCACGTACCAGCAGAAATATGCAGAAGATGGTAAGTAATAAATTTACGGCAAACCACTTTAAGTAGTTCCATCTGCCGGCCACCTTAATATGGCTGCTTCCGCATCTGGGGCATTGAACAGGCGGTTTCATTAAATGATTTAATACAGTATAAAGGCCGGTGGTTTTAGCTTTTTAAAATTTGCAGCTTTCTTTTAAAGGAAATTCATCCGAATATCAAAGTTCATAAAAAAACGCCTGTGCTTTAGTGCAAAGGCGTTTTCGGTTTAAACAATTATCAAATAGGGGTATCAGGCTGCTTCTTCCAGCTTAGCTAAACGATAATCAATGATCTGAACCGTTTTATTAAGCTCATTAATGTTTTGAGTTAAATCCTTAACCTCTCTTAGCTTTTTTTTGCGTAAAGCTAATCTCAGCCTTTGCTTTAACTGACCGATCATATCCAGCACCTGCTGCTTTGATCTCTGGTATTTGCTCATATCCGACATAAAATGCTCCTCAATGGTATTATTGCTTTATACGAAGTGTTTAACTAAAGGTTACAGGCCGGTTGCTTATTTGTGTTTTTTTTATCCGGAAGCCTGCACTCTTGAACTGTTAAACGGCAAAGAAGCCGCCCTTATTATAAGGAGCTGCATAACAAGTGTTAAGTTTCTACTTTTTCTGTTCCTTGGCCCAGGTATCCTTTAAGGTAACGGTACGATTAAACACAAGTTTATCCGGAGCCGAAGTTCTGTCCAGGTTAAAGTAGCCCTTGCGGATAAACTGGTAGCCCTTGCCGGGTATAGCCCCGGCTAAATCAGGCTCTACATAGGCCGTTTGGATATGCAGGCTATCGGGGTTCAGGTACTCTTTAAAATCTCCTTCCTCGCTGCCTGGGTCTTCTACTTTAAACAGGCGCTCGTACAGGCGTATTTCGGCCTGCCTGGCATGAGTTACACTTACCCAGTGAATGGTTCCTTTTACGCTGATGCCGCTGGTATCATGGCCCGATTTGGATTCGGGCAGGTAACTGCAATGAATTTCAGTAACATTGCCTTCGGCATCCTTCACAAAGTCATCGCATCTGATAATATAGGCGCTTTTGAGCCGAACCATTAAACCTGGCCCCAGGCGGAAATACTTTTTAGCAGGCACTTCCATAAAATCATCGCGCTCAATATACAGTTCGCGGCTGAACGGCAGATTACGGCCGCCCTCGCCGCCTTCCGCTTCCGGATTATTTTCACTGTACATGGTTTCTGTTTGCCCCTCAGGATAGTTGGTGAGCACCAGCTTCACCGGGTCTAATACCGCCATCCGGCGCCACGCGGTTTTGTTTAAGTCTTCACGGATGCAAAACTCCAGCAGGCTCACATCAATCATATTTTCCCGTTTGGCTACGCCGATGCGTTCGCAAAACTCCCGGATCGAATGCGGCGTGTACCCCCGTCGGCGCAACCCGCTGATGGTGGGCATCCGCGGGTCGTCCCAGCCCTCCACATGCCCTTCATTGACCAGCTGCAGCAGCTTGCGCTTGCTCATGATGGTATAAGTCATATTCAGGCGGGCAAATTCATACTGCCGCGAAGGGAAAATCTCCAGCTTCTCAATAAGCCACTCATACAACGGGCGGTGGGCTACAAACTCCAGTGTACAAAGCGAGTGCGTAATCTCCTCAATAGAGTCCGACTCGCCGTGCGCAAAATCATACATGGGATATATGCACCACTTATCACCGGTGCGGTGATGGTGCGCATGCTTAATGCGATATATCAGCGGGTCGCGCAGCAGCATGTTGGGCGATGCCAGGTCAACCTTGGCGCGCAGCACTTTCTCGCCGTCGGCATACTTGCCTGCTTTCATGTCTTCAAATAACTGTACATTTTCCTCCACGGTGCGGCTGCGGTAACGGTTAGGCATGCCCGGTTCCGTAGGCGTGCCTTTCTGAGCGGCAATTTCTTCGGCGGTACTGTCGTCCACATAGGCCAGCCCCTGTTTAATCAGGTTAAGGGCAAAAGCATAAAGCAGGTCAAAGTAATCTGAGGCATAAAGCTCGTTGGCCCATTCAAAACCCAGCCAGCGCACATCAGCCTTTATACTTTCCACATATTCGGTATCCTCGGTAACAGGGTTGGTGTCATCAAAACGCAGATTGGTCTGGCCGTTATATTTTTGCGCCAGGCCAAAGTTAAGGCAAATGGATTTGGCATGGCCGATATGCAGGTACCCGTTGGGCTCAGGCGGAAAACGAGTGTGCACCCGCCCCATATGCTTGCCCCCGCGGATATCTTCCTCAACAATTTCCTCTATAAAATTCAACGATTTCTCTTCGCTCATGGTGCTTTATGGTATAAAATCAAAAGCAAAAGTGTGAAATTATTAAACTTAAACAGGATTTAATGTGGCTAAAATGCAAAGATTATTTATAGCTCACTTGTTTATACCTTCATAATTTAAGTATATACAGAAAGTTGAAGTAATCTGTTTTTGCACTTTTCTAATAAGTATTATCTCCCGGCTAAGTTTTACAGGTACATATTGCATGCCCCGACAAACATTTAACCGCTATAATTCTCAGTACATATTGGCGGTAAATCTTTTGTACATTTACTCTACTTAAAGCAATCCGCTCAATATATAATGAGTAATCAGTTTAACCGCCCGATCCGGGTATTGGTAGCCAAAGTGGGCCTGGACGGGCACGACCGCGGGGCACGCATCATAGCTACCACGCTGCGCGATGCCGGGATGGAGGTTATTTATACCGGCCTGCGCCAAACTCCTGAAATGGTGGTGAACACTGCCCTGCAGGAAGATGTGGATGTAATTGGCATCTCTATCCTGTCGGGCGCGCACATGACGGTGTTTCCCAAAATAATCAGCCTGATTAAGGCTAAGGGGATGGATGACGTATTGCTTACCGGCGGCGGCATTATTCCGCAAAACGATGCGCAGGAGCTGCGAGAAATGGGTGCAGGCGAACTCTTTCCGCCCGGCACCAGCACACAGGCCATTGTGCAATATATTACCAACTGGGTGCATCAGCACCGTAATTTTTAATGAGTATGGCATTTGAAAATCTGCGTATCGAAAATAAGGAACGCATCAGGTATATCATAATCAGCCGCGAAGATAAGCTGAACGCCCTGAACAAGGCTACATTAGCCGAACTGCATACGGCCTTAACCCAGGCTTTCAGCAGCCCGGCAACCGGAGGCATCATTATTACCGGCGCAGGCCAAAAGGCCTTTGCAGCGGGCGCCGACATTACTGAACTTACTTCGCTTGATGCCGGCAGCGGCCGGGCCATGGCCAGCAACGCGCACAGCCAGGTGTTTAACTTCATTGAAAATGCGCCTAAACCCATAATTGCAGCCATTAACGGCTTTGCATTGGGTGGCGGGCTTGAGCTGGCTATGGCCTGCCATGTGCGTATAGCTTCGGCCAATGCCAAACTCGGGCTGCCCGAAGTTTCTCTGGGCCTGATACCCGGCTATGGCGGTACGCAGCGCCTTACCCGCCTGGTAGGCAGGGGAAGGGCGCTGGAAATGATACTGACCGCTGACATGATTACCGCTGCTGATGCCTGCACTTTTGGCCTGGTGAACAGTGTAACCGACCAGGCTGCCCTGTTGCCTGAAGCTGAGGAATTATTATGGAAGATGCTAACCCGTTCGCCTATGGCGCTGGCAGCAGCCATTACGGCCGTTAATGCGGCAAACCGCCCGGGCAACGGGTTTGAAACAGAAATTGAGCAGTTTGCCGGCTGCTTCAATACGGAAGATATGCATGAGGGAGTGGCCGCCTTTTTAGAAAAGAGAAAACCGGAATTTACCGGCAAATAACCGGCTAACCAATTGCCTTACCAGCCCGTATAAGTATTGGCATTTAAAAAAATGCTGAAATTTATGCGTAATTTGCATGGTCATACATCTACCCGTTTGGAGAATAGTTTGAAGATGAAGAGAATTCTTATCGTTGATGATGAGGTGAACACCGCGTTGCTGTTATCTAAATTTTTAGCGCGCAACGGGTTTGATGTAAGCACGGCTTCTAATGGTACTGCGGCTATGGAACACCTTAAGGCCGGCAACTATAATCTTGTGCTGTGTGATTTCAGGCTGGAGGATACCGACGGGCGGGAGATGCTGAAGAAAATCAAGTTCCATTACCCTAAAACCGGCGTTATTATCATCACGGGTTATTCGGATATCAAGATGGCGGTTGAGCTGATTAAGATGGGGGCTTACGATTATATTACCAAGCCATTGTACCCTGATGAAATATTGAATACCATCAACAAGGCCATTGAGATACATTATGCGCTGGTTGAGGCTCCTGAACAGGAAACCGCAGCCGCCAGCGCTGCCAAGCCGGCGCGTGAAATTAAAAAACAGGTACTGGCCAATGAATTTGTAGCAGGGAACAGCAGGGCATCAAAGGAATTGATGAAACAGATTGAGCTGGTATCGCCCACCAATTACAGCGTAATTATTTTAGGCGAAAGCGGCACCGGTAAGGAATCGGTAGCCAAAAGCATCCATCTTAACAGTTTGCGCAGCGACCAGCCCTTTGTGGCTATGGATTGCGGCTCCCTGACCAAGGAACTTGCACAGAGCGAATTCTTCGGCCATGAAAAGGGTTCGTTTACCGGTGCACTGTATACCAAAATCGGGCATTTTGAAATGGCAAACGGCGGCACCCTGTTTCTGGATGAAGTAGGTAACCTTTCTTATGATATACAGGCAGCCCTGCTGCGCACCGTGCAGGAGCGCAAGGTAAGGCGCATCGGCAGCAGCAAAGAAATCGATCTGGATGTGCGCATTATTGTGGCCACCAATGAAAACCTGCAGGACAGCATACAGCGCGGCCGTTTTCGCGAAGACCTGTACCACCGCTTTAACGAATTCAGCATTTATATGCCGGCGCTGCACGAGCGCGGCAGCGACATTATGCTGCTGGCTGAGCATTTTTTAAAGATGGCTAACCAGGAACTGGGCCGCTCGGTAAGCTCATTTTCGGCAGAAGTAACAGAATCATTTATGAACTACCGCTGGCCGGGTAATATACGCGAACTGAAAAACGTGGTGCGCCGGGCTGCACTGCTTACTGAAGGCGATGAAATACAGATGAAGGCCCTGCCGCTCGAAATATCAAACTTTAACCGGCAGTCGGTACATGATCTGCCTGCGGCTCCGGGAGATGCACCTGCAGTCAGGGAGCACCGGCATGATTTGAAAAATGCAGCGCTGGAAGCTGAATACGATACCATTTTAAAAGTGCTGCGCGAGGTAAATTTCAATAAAACAAAGGCTGCTGAGATACTGAAGATTGACCGTAAAACGCTTTACAATAAAATGAGAGCCATTAATTTAGGAAAGTAATGCCCGCCGAGCAGCCGCTTGATTCAGCTTCTGGCCGGGAAAACCTGAGCACGGTAAAGCATGACATTAAAAATCACCTGTCGAACATGTACCTGGCCATTGAACAGCTGAGGCATGAGCTGAAGGATGCCAATGCAGACCCCTTTGCAGATTTTTGTGTGGACACCCTGTCTAAAAGCTGCGCTGCCATTAATGAACTGCTCGAAAAAATAAAGTGAGCAGCTCATTTGCCGCCGCTGCTTCAGCTTTTATATATAGGTGCTTACTTAGCTGTACCGGCCTGTTATACGGGCTTCCGGAGGCGTACCGGGCACTTTGGATACAATTATAAGCGGTCCGGCTAATTTTCTTAAAGCTTTATAGCTCAACTTTGTATTACACAAAATATATTAATACAATGAGCACACAAAAAGTATGGTTTGTTACCGGTGCATCCAAAGGTATGGGGCTTGCGCTGGTAAAGTTGTTATTAGCTGCCGGCAATAGGGTTGCAGCTACCTCAAGGGATATAGCAGCATTCAATGAACATATTACAGCGCATCAGGAAAACTTTCTGCCCTTAGCGGTTGACATTGCATCGGACGGAGCTGTAACAGCCGCCATCAGGCAAACAGTTGAAAAGTTTGGCCGTTTGGATGTGGTGGTTAATAATGCAGGTTACTCACTGGTAGGCAGCATGGAGGAAACGACCGATGAGGAGTTCAGGGCTACGGTGGATGTAAACCTGTTTGGCACGGTGAATACCATCAGGGCAGCTATGCCTTTTTTCAGGGCGCAGCAATCCGGGCACTTTATCAACATCTCATCCGTTGCAGGCTATGTTGGGTTTGGCAAGGCGGCGAGTTACAATGCTTCAAAGTTTGCCGTAATAGGTCTGTCTGATGCTTTGGCTGATGAAACAAAAGAATTTGGCATTAAAGTTACGGTAGTATCTCCGGGCCAGTTCCGCACAAATTTTATGAACAAGGGCTCGCTCACCTTTACCCAAAACAGGATTGATGTTTATAAGATAGACGAGGCCGAAAATTATTTTACCCAGTTCAGCGGCCAGCAGCAGGGCGACCCTGAAAAGCTGGTAAGGATTATAGCAGATATCGCCGACCATCCCAACCCGCCTTTACATTTGCTGCTGGGGCCCGATGCCTATGATTTGGTAATCCAGCAGAGGCTTAGGGAAAAAGAGGAATTTGAGGCATGGAAAGAAGTTACTTCATCTACTGATTTTGACAGCTGATCAATCAGGGCTCATTAATCTGCTCTGGTAAAAAAGTGCCATGGCAACGGGTGGTTAGCGCCGGATCATCCGTTGCCTTTAACATATAAATGTTTATGAAAACTAAAAAGTCCCAGCTTCATGTTATCAATTCTATAACGGAACTGCACCGTATCCTGGAATTGCCCAAACCCAGGCATCCGCTGATAAGCGTTATTAATTTCGAAGAAATTAAATGTTATGATGATGAAGGTCTGATAAGCATTGCCTATAATTTTTACTGCATTGCCATTAAGAAGAATTTCAAGGGTAAGATGAGATACGGGCAAAATTATTACGACTTTGATGAGGGAGTAATGACCTTTTTCGCGCCGGGGCAGGTAATTACTACAGAGATTATGCCCGACATCAAACTTTCCGGCTGGTGGCTGGTGATACACCCCGATTTCGTCCAAACGTATCCTCTGGGGAAAAACATCAGTAACTATAGGTATTTCTCTTATGCAGTTAACGAGGCTTTGCATCTTTCTGCCGATGAGGAAGCCATGGTTTCCGGCATTATGCTGAACATTGAAAAGGAGTACCGTTCAGTAATTGACTCCTTTAGTCAGGATGTAATTATTTCACACATCGAACTGCTGTTCAACTATTGCAACCGGTTTTATAACAGGCAGTTTATTACCCGTAAAACGGCAAACCACGATTTGCTGACCCGATTGGAAGCCATCCTGGCCGGTTACTTTGGCAGCAGCCAGGTAGAGGAGCACGGGCTGCCTACCGTGCAGTATGTATCATCGCAGCTGCACGTTTCGCCTAAGTACCTGAGCGACATGCTGAGGGTTTATACCGGGCAAAGCACGCAGCAGCATATCCACAGCAAACTTATTGAAAAAGCCAAGGAACTGATTACTACTACCCCGCTAACTGTAAGTGAGATTGCCTACCGGCTTGGGTTTGAACATCCGCAATCCTTTAACAAGCTTTTCAAAAATAAAACCAGCCTGTCGCCGCTTGAGTTTAAAGGCAGGTTTAACTAAGCCGGCCTCCTGTTTGGTATGTTAGTATAGGTTTGGGCAACGGCAGCCCTGCCGGCTGCCACAGGGCGCATACTTCAGTTATCCCCTAAATCGGAATATTTATATAGAACGATGTGAACAATGTGCTTACTTTGGGGTTACCAATAATACGATAAATACGAAATAAAAAGTTGTATAACCTCAAATGATAAGCACATGGCAAACAACCAATTCTCGCGGATAAAGAAAAGCATACCCGACCTGAAAGTTAAGAAGGAAACCAGCAGTTCTGCTATTGCAGCTGCATTGTTAGCCGGTTTAGCAGCCGGCGCCGTGTTAGGCATTTTATTTGCGCCTGATAAAGGCGCAGAAACGCGCGATAAGTTAACCGACTCGATAGGTAACCTGAGCGAAAGCATCAAGGAAACCGCTGCCTCAGAGCTTGACCGCCTTGCCGATTTGCGGGAGCGCGTGGTAACCAACATTAAAAACAAGATTAACGGTACCGAAGAAGAATATCAGGACGATTTAGAACACGCATAGATATTTGCAGCCCCGGCAGGCAAGCGCCGGGGCTTTACAACGATTTTATGGAAGATAACAAGGAAACACAACAACCGCCGGCGCAGCCCATTTTAGAGCAGATCAGGGATTTTGCACAAACGCAGTTTAAACTGGCCAAATACAAGGCTATTGAACAGGGCACCTCAATTGCTGCAGGCGTTATCATCGGCGCTGTGGTGGCCGTTTTTGGCCTGCTGCTGCTGCTGTTTGCCTTTATAACGCTGGCGCTGTATCTTAACCATGTTTTAAATTCCAACTGGCAGGGCTTTGGGTGTGTTTCGCTTCTGTTTCTGGTAGTTGTGCTGGTTTGCATCTTCGCCAAAAAGTTGGTAGAGAAACCGCTGATTAATTTACTGATTAAAAATATTTTCAAGTAAGATGGATTTACCTGTTCAGAATATAACCGATCTGCAGAGCGAGATTTTGAGGCTCACCGCCTTAAAACAGCAGCAGCAAATTGACTTAAAGCGTCGTTTCAGCAGTCCATCTGCAATTTTTGCTACTGCTAAAACCTTATTCCCGCGCAAAAACGAGGAAACCAACAAGAACAATATTTTTAATCAGGATATACTGGGTTTATTATCCAGGGTGGTGCTTCCCTTTACGCTGAACAAAACGCTGTTCAAAAATTCCAACTTTATTGTCAAATCATTAATCGGCCTGCTCTCTCAGAAAGCATCAACCTATATCAGCGAGGATTCTGTTGGCGGCGTATGGAGCAAAGTGAGGGGCCTGGTAAGCAAATTTGAAAAGAAGCCAAAGCCTGCAAAACCCATATCCGCGCAGCAAACTGTAATAACCGCAACGCCCGGAACAGCGGTTACTACTAACCTGCCTTTGACAGAAAATCCTGGTAGGCCAGCTTAATACCTTCTTCAAGTTCAATGCGGTGTTTCCATCCCTTGCTGTGCAGTTTGGAAACATCCATTAACTTACGCGGTGTGCCATCAGGTTTTGTGCTGTCAAAATCAATATTGCCGGTATAACCTATAATCTGCTTAATCAGCAGGGCTAGGTCCTTAATACTGATGTCTTCGCCGGTGCCAATATTAATCAGACCCTCCTCGTCATAATTCTGCATCAGGTAGTAGCAAGCCTCGGCCAAATCATCGGCAAACAAAAATTCGCGCAGCGGCGAACCGCTTCCCCAAATAGTTACCACCGGCAGCTGCTGCTCCTTAGCTTCATGAAACCGCCTGATTAAAGCCGGCAGCACATGCGAATTCTGCGGGTGATAATTATCATTGTAACCATACAGGTTGGTAGGCATTACTGAAATATAGTTACAGCCGTATTGTGCCCGGTAAGCATCACACATTTTAATGCCGGCTATCTTTGCAATGGCATAAGGCTCGTTGGTAGGCTCCAGCAAGCCGGTAAGCAAATATTCTTCTTTAAGCGGCTGCGGCGCCATTTTAGGATAAATGCAGCTGGAACCTAAAAACATCAGCTTCTTTACGCCATTTAAATAGGAGGAGTGAATGATGTTGTTTTGTATTTGCAGATTCTCATACAAAAAGTCGGCACGGTAAGTATTATTGGCTACAATACCGCCTACTTTGGCAGCAGCTAAAAATACGTATTCGGGCTTTTCGGTATCAAAAAAATCGGCTACCTTTTGCTGGCTGCGCAAATCAAGCTCTGCCGAGGTGCGCGTAATGATATTGGTATAACCTTCGCGCTCAAGCTTGCGCATAATGGCCGAACCCACCATGCCCCGATGGCCGGCAATATATATTTTTGAATCTTTTTCCAATGCAGTAATTGTGTTTCGGCAAATATAAAATCTTGTTTCTTAATCATCTGCAATAAAAATTATTTTTGCGCCTTTATCAATATAGAGGTGGGAAAGGATAAACTAAGGCGATTTGCGGAGATAGCCGCTTTTGGCAATGTGCTGGAACTGGAAGCCGGGCAGCCCTGTAAAGGGCAGTGGAGCAGCGGTTTTTTTAAAAATGATCAGCCTCTTACAGTAGAGCTGGCCTGCGGCAAGGGGGAATACACGGTGAACCTGGCCCGGATGTTCCCTGATAAAAACTTTATCGGTGTTGATTATAAAGGAAACCGTATCTGGAGGGGCGCTAAATCAGCATTAGAGGAGGGGGTTGCCAATGTTGCCTTTCTGCGCATCCAGATTGAGAACCTGAGCAGTTACTTTGCTCCGGGTGAGGT
Organism: uncultured Mucilaginibacter sp.; assembly: GCA_964241965.1. GTDB lineage: Bacteria > Bacteroidota > Bacteroidia > Sphingobacteriales > Sphingobacteriaceae > Mucilaginibacter. The sequence continues at coordinate 8,737 of CAXTAP010000047.1, read as the reverse complement.
GGAGGAGATATGGATTACCTTCCCCGACCCGCAGCCGCAGTTGAGCCGTGAAAAGAAGCGGCTGACCTCGCCCAGGTTTTTAGCTATGTATAAGGAGATACTTAAACCGGGCGGCTTTATCAACCTGAAAACGGATAATGACGGCTTTTATGCCTACACGCTCGAAACCATTACTGCTGCAGGAATTACACCGGTAATACAAACCACAAATTTATATCAGTCGGTCTATGCAGATGAAGTGCTCTCCATCAAAACTTATTATGAGAAAAAATATTTATTACATAGCAAAAACATTAACTACCTGAAATTCACTTTAACAGCCTGATTTATGGCGCAGGATAATTTTTTTGAGCAGGTATATGAGATAGTGCGGCTGATACCCGCCGGCCGGGTTACCTCTTATGGAGCTATTGCCAGCTACTTAGGCACCAAAGGCTCCTCGCGCATGGTAGGTTATGCCATGAAGGCCTCAGATAGTGTACGGCCGGCCGTACCGGCTCACCGGGTGGTAAACAGGCAGGGCCTGCTTACCGGTAAGTTTCACTTCCCTGCCGCCGGTTTAATGCAGCAAATGCTGGAAAGTGAGGGCGTAGAGGTAAAAGATAACCAGGTGCAAAACTTTCAGCAGCTGTACTGGGACCCGGCTGCTGAATTGAAATAACTTTACTCATCCTCGGCAAAGGTGAGTACATAGCCATTATTATCAGCTATAGAAAACTCGGTAGCGCCGTAAAAGGTGGTTTCCAATTCTTTCAATACGGTTATTATGCTCTTTACCTGCTCAAAAAAGGCACGGATATTTTTAATTTTGATATAAAACAGCAGAGAACCGCCATTCTGCCGGCTGATGGCAGGCAGTTCGTCGCCCAGGCTATCAAAAGTTTGAAACATGATGGCAACCTGTCCGCAGGTCATCATTGCCCAAACCACGTTATCGCCGCTGTCAGGCGGTACGGTGTGCACGGTTTCAAAGCCTAATTGCCGGTAAAAGTTAAGGGTTTGCGGCATGTCGCGAACAAAAAGGTTTGGGCTCAGGCTTTCCATAGCAGTTTTTTGGCATTAGTTGATGTTTTTATCCTCAATCATCGTAAAAAAGTCATCCCGGTAAGTGTCTCCGATCGGGATGATTTTATTGCCGATGCAGATGCGGCTTCGCTCAATGCTGTCAATTTTATTGAGCGATACGATATACGATTTGTGCACCCTGATGAAGTGCCGTTCCGGCAGCGCCTCTTCCATCTTCTTCATATTCTGCAGAGTAATAATGCGCTCGGCCGGGGTGAAAATAGAAATGTAATCCTTCAGGCCCTCAATAAACAGAATATCGTTCAGGTAAACCTTTTGTATTTTATGTTCTGTTTTTACAAAGATGAAATCGCTCAGAAAATCATCATAAGGTACTGGGGCGGGTTCTTCTTTAAGCGCAGGCCTGGTAACCGGTTCTATGGCTTCATGTACCTTTTGCACCGCCCGGTAAAAGCGGTCAAACGCAATGGGTTTCAGCAGGTAATCTACCACATCCATCTCATAACCGTCAAGCGCATACTGCGGATAGGCGGTAGTTAAAATTACCTTGGCTTTGCCATTGGCAATGCGTAAAAACTGCAGGCCGGTAAGTTCGGGCATCTGCACATCCAGTAAAACCAAGTCGGCCTGGCCCTGCTGCACTAAGGTAAGCGCCTCAATGGGGTTGGTTGTTGCCTTTACCAGCTGCAAAAAGGGCACCTTGGTAATATAATCTTCCAGCACGTGCAGGGCCAGCGGCTCATCATCAACAACTAAACACTTAATCATGCTGTAATTTACTAATGGTTTACTAAAGTAATTAACAAAAATGGTTTTTAGCCCTGTAAATAAAATTTACAGGGCTAAGGATAATTCGCAGGTGTAGGTATCAGCTTCATCTTTTACCTGCATATCATACTCGCCGGGGTAAAGCAGCTCCAGCCTGCGCCTTACGTTATGCAGCCCGATGCCGCCAATAACATCGCGGTTATGGTTATGCTTCTTATTATGCATATAAAACCTGATTTTATCGGGCTTAATGGTAACCCGCAGCACAATAGGCTGCTCCGGGTTGTTGGCAATGCCATGCTTAAAGGCGTTTTCAATAAAGGCAATGAGCAGCAGCGGTACTACCTGCTGGCTGGCAACCTCGCCTGCCACGCTGAAATCAACATACACCTTGCCTCCATACCTGATTTTCTGCATATCAATATAGCTTTGCAGGTACTGCAGCTCTTTAGCTAAGTCAACCTTGCTGTCATTGCATTCATACAGCATATAGCGCATGATTTCTGCCAGCTTTAAGATAGCCCCTGGCGTATCGTCAGAGCGCTGATAGGCCAGCGAATAGATGCTGTTGAGCGAATTAAATAAAAAATGCGGGTTAATCTGCGATTTTAAAAAGGCAAGCTCGGCACTGAGCCGCTGGTTTTCCAAATCGCGCTGTATGCGTTCATTGTTGAACCAGTCAATGGTAAATTTGAGGGCGGTGCTCAGCAGTATAAAAATGGTACTGGTAATAACAGAGCTGATGATGTACTCGCCGAAAGTAATTGATTCATTATTGGGGTGAACAAGCACATAGGGTTTTAAGCACAGGGCCAGCGCATATTTTACAATGGCGTAAAGCAACACTGCCAGCAATATAGCAGCCGCATACCGCCTGTACTGGCTGCTATCCAAAAACCGGGGCATCAGCCATAACAGGTTCAGGTAAAAAAGACTGATGTTGATAATGCCGTAACCAATAATAACGATGAAGATAGCCGGAGATTTAAGGGCGCTGTTAATATAAGCTATATAAAAAACAAAGCTGATGGCTGCAAGCCAGAACGTGATGTGCCAAAATACTTCCCGGCGTTTTTTCATGCCCTAAAGTACGTTTTAATGGCGCAAACGCCGGGCTAATTATATCTACCGGTAAATTTTAACGATGAACAGGGTGCTTGAACCGACCAACCCTTAAAGGGAAACAATCAGCCGTTCATCTATAATAGCTGCCAGTTGGTATAATACTTTTTAGCAGGTTAAACCTTTGCTGTTACTTTGTTTCATCAAAATAAGCACATCATGAAAAAGCTGATCGAAATGGTAAATCCCTTTATTCTGCTCCTGATACCTGTTATGGCAGCCGTTATTTTAGGCATGAACTACCAGTTTAAGCAAACCGATGATCTGACAGCGCTCAATACCGCCGCCCGGCAGCCGGTACCCCTGTTTTATCAGGGCGTACACCTGATAAAGGCGCTCTGCAGCATCAATGAAAAGAGTGTCTGGTAAATAATACGGCATCATTCAACTGTGCTTAAGCATTAGTTGAATGATGCAGCCTTAAACCTATATCACCTTGTTTTCTGAGCATAGCAGAAAACCGCAGCCCTGCAAATCCAAAAATTTAGCTTCGTCGGGGCGGATAGTTTCCATATAGGCAGGGGCGGTGAACAGCTTCTCTACATCTTCCGCACTATCAAACCACAGTTCAGTAATGCCGTCATAAGCCTGGGGCGGCAAACCGAGAAAGTTGATTGGCAGGGTATGGCACTGTACATAACCCTTTACATACTGCTGTACTTCGGGTAATGATTTAAACAGCGGCGCATGATTGTTGCGATGATAAGCTACAAATTCTTCATGGCTCATTTGCGGGTTCCGTTTAAGCAGGATGCTAAACTTTACTTTTGATATATTTTCCATCTGATTGATAATTTCATCAAAAGTAGGCCTGCAAAACCGGCCGGAACGTTGACCTGAGTTAAGAAAATCAGCTTTTGAGCAGGCGCTTCCTGATCCGGCTCAGTGACTCGGGCTTGATGCCCAGGTAAGATGATAACTGAAACTGCGAAACCTGATTAAATAGCTGCGGCCTGGTGCTGCGCAGGTATTGATAGCGCTGTTCAGGGGTCATTAATTCCATCATCTCTATGCGCTCATTTACTTGTTGGTAAACGGCTTCGGCCATAAGCCGCCCAAAACGTTCCCAGTTTTTTGATTGCCGGTAAAGCTGCTGAGCAGTGCTGTACATAATAACCAGCACCTCAGCGTCCTGCAGGGCCTGCCAGTAGTAATTAGAGGGCTTTTGTGTCAGGAAACTCTGATAATCTACCATAAAATTATGCTGATCGGCAAAGCGGTGGTTTATTTCATTCCCCTCAGCATTAACATGATACATCCTGAAAAAACCCTGATTAATAAAATATATTTCTTTGCAAACCTCTCCCTGCCTTAACAGAAATCCTTTCTTTTGCACAGCACGAGTAGTTACTGCATCAGCAAGCAGCTGGTATTCCTCATCAGGCATGGGGACAATAGCGGTAATATATTCTTTAAGCCGGTTCAACATGTAGGGAATGTTTCAATGGTATTACACCACAATTTATCTTACCGGTTTCGGAAACACCGGCAAACTCTCGTGCCCCCCGGCATCTACGGCTTGTACCGCAAAAAAGTAATTATCCTTAGAGTAATCCAGCGTAGCGGTGGTTCCGGTTACAAAAAACTTCTTTTCCCAGTAAGGGCTGATGGTTTCGCGCATCAGGATGTAATAGCCTGCGGGCTTACCGGCCTTAGGCGCTTCCCAGTTCAGCGTGGTGCGGTTGGTGAGGCCGCTGGTAGTTATCCCTACGTTTTGCGGCTCGGCAGGCGCCAGGGCCAGGTTGGCCAGTACAGATAGGTTGGCGCGGGCCACCTTCTGTATGTAATCATAATCGGCATACTCAGGCAGGTCGCCATATTTAAAGCCATTTACCGTACGTATATCCTGATGCTGGCGGTTAAAATCCTCATTCATTTCCGTGAACCTGACGGCGCTGAAACCCTGCAGCAGGAATGGCACATGGTCGCCGCTGCGCAGAAAGCGGTCGCGGCGGTAAACCATCCTGATATCCAGCTGGTCAACATACCGTTCAGCCACTTCTTTAATATACCGGGCCAGTTCGCGCGAAGGGCTGTCGTTTTCACCGCCATTGCCCACCAGGCTGTTTACTGCTTGCGCCAGCCGTTTTACAGCAGCGCTGTCCCGGCCTGCCACCAGCACTGAAGGTATGCCATCGCTGAATACGCGCAGGCTGCGGTTATCCTTCAGGCCGGTTTCCATGCCGTAGGTGTTACCCACAATATCATTGTTCAGCATAGCATCAATATTCCAGCCCCCGGCCTTAGCCCGCTGGGCTACATGGCCCGAGCCGCTCAGGCCCTGCTCTTCGCCGGGCACCGCCATAAAAATAATGGTTGCCGGAAAACTGCGCTTCGCCATTACCCGCGCCATTTCCATAGATACGGCAGTACCCGAAGCATCATCAACCGCGCCGGGAGCGTCGGAGGTGCGGTTCATCACATCGGTAACGCGCGAGTCGTAATGGCCGGATACCAGATAGACGCGGTTATCACTCGGGTCGGTGCCCTTGAGTATGCAAAGTACGCTTTTGAGTACTGTAGGCTTATCATAGCGGCCGCCGGGCTGCTGCGTGTAAGTATCAAATTCCACATGCATACGCCCGCCCGATGCGGCAGCATAACGCTCATATTCCGCCTTGATCCAGTTGCGTGCCGCACCGATGCCCTGTGTTTTGCTGAGGGTGTCGCTCAGGGTATTACGGGTTTTAAAGCTTACCAGCTTACGCACAATGGCTTCAATATTTTTGGCTGATACTTCGTCATCCATCTGCTTAATATAGGCATCTTGCTTTATAATGGTAGTTTGCGCCGCAGCAGGCAACGCAAATAGTGCAAAGGGAAGTAAAAATTTATATTTCATAATCAAAGGCTCAACTATTGTAGCTAAATATAGGCTGATGAATTCTTAAAGCAGCAAATCATCGGTTTTGTTACACAACAAGGGAATAGTTTATATCAGGAGGCACCGGCCGTGCCTTTCTTTACCTTGTCGTTCCTGATAAACAATGCCGACATCAGCGCGCCGGCATAAGCGAGCAGGGCAGCAATGCGCATAATCTGGGCATAGGCGTTAATAAAACTGGCATGGTAAACTTTTCGAACAGCAGCTTTTGCTTCGCTATGCAGCGATGCCGGTATTTTGGCATTGCCCAAATTAATGGCCTGCATCATTACTGCTTGCTTTTGCTTGCCGTTAAGGGGCAGCTTGCTGAGCTGCTTTTGCAGCGCTCCTGTATAAAACACCACTGCCAGGGCGCCAAATATGGCGTAGGCAAATACATTGGCAATACGGGTTACGGCATTGTTAACCCCGGAGGCCGTGCCCGAAAGCTGATCGGTGACTGAACCCATCACAGCCGCAGTAAGCGGCGCCACGGTAAATGCCATGCCCAGCCCAAAGATGAAGATGCCAGGAAAAAAGGTAGTCCAGTAAGCTGCCGGGCCGCTGGTTTGCTGCACAAAGGATAGCAGCAGCAACCCCGTGCCTGCTGCGGCAGGGCCGCCCATAAGCAGCAGCCTCGGGCCATGCCTGTCGGCCAGGCCGCCGGCAAAGCGGGCTGTTAAAATCATCATTATAGTAAAGGGCAGAAAGGACAGGCCCGACAGCAGCTGGCTGTAGCCTTGTACCTGTACCAGATTGAGTGACAGGAACAGCATACCGGCGCCCAGCCCTGCATACAAGAAGAAAGATAGCAAGTTAGTGCCGCTGAACGTAGCGCTGGCAAACAAGCTGAGCGGCATCATAGGGTTAGGGCTTCTGCTTTCAATCCGGATAAAGGCCGCAAGCAGCAGCGCCCCTGTGGTTAGAGCGGCGATGACCTGCCAGTTGCTCAGGCCAAGGGCCGGTATGCGTAAAAAGCCGAAGGTAAGCCCGGCCAGGCCAAGCGCAATAGTAACAGCGCCGGGTACATCGAGCGTGTGGCTGCCCTGCTCGTCACGGCTTTCCTGCACGTGTGCCGACAGGATGAACAGGGCTGCAATGCCGATGGGTACATTAATGAAAAAAATATAGCGCCACAGGCCGGCATCGCCCAAAGCGCCGCCCAACGCAGGGCCGCCCATAGTAACAATGGTGGTAACAGCCGACCAGGTGCCGATGGCCTTTCCGCGTTCCTGCTCATTGATAGACGAGGAGATGAGCGAAAGGCTGCCCGGTATCATGAGCGCGCCGCCTACGCCCTGAATGATGCGAAATATAATGAGCAGGCCGATGGACGGCGCAAAACCGCAGGCCGCCGAGCCGGTAATAAATAGGAGGATGCCGGCCATAAATACCTTTTTGCGCCCTAACTGATCGCCCAGAGCGCCGCAGATGAGGATAAGCGAGGCCAGCATAAGCAGGTAGGCGTTCAGCAGCCAGAATAAATCAGTGCCGGTAGCCTGCAGGCTTTGCTGCAGGGAGGGCAGCACTACATTAAGGGCGGTACTGTCAATAAAAGCCATAGCCGAGGCCAGGATGGCCGAAACCATCACCCACCTGCCCGCCGTACTGCCCAGTGCAACCGTTGCCATTAAAGTTAAGTTTGATGCAGCTACTACAAAGGGGCTAACGAATAGTTTACCGCAGCCATACCCCGCGAGGCGGGTGTTCACGTTCACGGAGGCGTGAACACCCGTGAACGTTCATGAACGTTCATGAACACTGACAGAATTGTGGCAGTGCTTTTTTGAAAAAAATTACAGATATTGCCTGCGTTTTCAGTGTAACCCTCTGCCCGTACAACTTACCGGCTGTTTTACACACTTAATACTTACCTTTTTCAATAATAATTTTATGAATGATTTTTTTAACACCTCGCAGCGGCCGCCTTATATTGAGATGATACGGACCGAGGTGCGCGACACACACGAGCGCATGCACAAGGCCGGCCAGCCTATGGATCAGATTGGCCAGGCCGCCACTAAACTGTTTACCATACGCACCGGGCAGCATTGGGTGCAGGATATGAAGAACGTGGCCGCCCCGAGAATGCTGATGGGCGAGTTTTGGCGCGAAGGGGAACTGTGCCTGCTCTTTGCCGATACCAATATGGGCAAAAGCGTGCTGGCTGTACAGGCCGGCAATGCCATTGGCTGGGGCCAGCCCACCGGCGGCCCTTTTGCCATGCAGGTGCATGATGCCGCCGTGCTGTACCTCGATTTTGAACTGACCGCCAAGCAGTTTGAGCTGCGCTACGTGGATGCGCACAACCGCAGCTTATTCAGCAAACGCTTTTACCGGGCCGAATTTAAGCCGCCATTATATATGCCGGCTGAGTACAAGAATATGGATGAGTACCTGAATGCCGCCATCACTTACTCACTGAAACAAACCGGGGCCAAGGTGCTGATTATTGATAACCTTACCAGTTTGCATTATGATACCGGCCATGCGGGCGGCGCCCTGCCGCTGATGCAGCGCCTGCGCAAGCTGAAGGCCGATTATAAGCTGAGCATATTAGCCCTGGCCCATACACCCAAGCGCAAACCGCAGCAGCCCCTCACCCGTAATGATTTGCAGGGCAGCAAGCTGCTGCTCAACTTTGCCGATAGTGCCCTTGCCATTGGCGAAAGCCTTACTATGCCCGGCCACCGCTATATTAAACAGATAAAGCAGCGCAGCAGCGCCGAGGTTTACGGGGCCGATAATGTTTGCGTATGCAAACTGGAACATACGGGCGGCTGCCTGCGCTATGAACCGGTAGATTATACGCCCGAGAGCGAGCACCTGTACCGCCGCCGTAACGCCAACCACGAGGAACTGACCGCCCAGGCAGCCGCCCTGCACGCCGCACAATTAAGCCAGCGCCAGATAGCCGCCCGCCTGAACATCAGCCTGGGCATGGTGAATAAGCTGCTG
>CAXTAP010000046.1:0-24330 GCA_964241965.1 uncultured Mucilaginibacter sp. | reverse complement strand
AGAAGCCGGACTAAAATTCTGGGGCGGCTCCTTTGTGAGCAATCCGTTTGGCACGATTATGTTTCAGGGTTCGCACCATGATGAACAGGTAACGGTAATAGAACTCGACTTAGCCAAAACCGATCACTATCGTACTCACTGGCCGTTTTTAAGGGACAGGAGGATTGACAGCTATCAGCCAATTACAAAAAGGCTGATTGATGAGGATTGAAATTGATTCTTCGTTGGGATATGGTAATTTATGAATCAATGTTATTTAAATTTTTTCAGAAATTATTTACAAATGGCCAAGTAATATAATGAAGGTGTCATTGCAAGGAACGAAGCAATCCCCGGCTATGCAAATTGAACTTATCAAGCGGCCCTGCAAGCCGAGGATTGCTTCGCTACCACTCGCAATGACAGCAATGTTATTTTTTGAAATATTTTAGGCAGCTTTTCAAAAAAAGGGCTTTAATAACGCTAAACAAAATTCTCCTCTATCGGGGGAAATTAAAGGGTGGTGCTTCGCTCCCTGTAATAATATTTGATTTATGAATATAACACCTTTAACCTACCAACTTCCCGACTCCCCAACTTCTCATCTCCCCAACGGCTACCATTTTCCGGCTGAGTGGGCAAAACATACGGCTACCTGGCTGAGCTGGCCGCATAAGGAGGCTTCGTGGCCGGGTAAGCTGCACAGCATATACCCTGCCTACTGTGCATTTATTAAAGCCTTAACGCCCGGCGAACTGGTGCGGATTAATGTGGCCGATGAGCAGATGCAGATTTTTGCCGAACACCAGCTGCAGCTGGCCGGCGCTGATTTAAGCCGGGTGGAATTTTACCGCTTCCCGACTAATGATGCCTGGTGCCGCGATCATGGTCCGGCTTTTATAATTAACCCGCAAACCGGCAGTAAGGCCGTGATAGATTGGGGATATAATGCCTGGGGCGGCAAGTATCCGCCCTATGATCTGGATGATGTCATTCCTACCCGCATTGCCGAACATTTCAAGCTGCCGGTGTATCATCCGGGCATTGTGATGGAGGGCGGCTCGGTTGACTTTAACGGTGCAGGCACGGTGCTTACCACCACTGCCTGCCTGCTGAACCCCAACCGCAACCCGCAGCTTAGCCGGCAGCAGATTGAAGGTTACCTGCAGCACTATTATGGCGTGGAGCAGGTATTATGGCTGGGCGATGGCATTATGGGCGATGATACCGACGGCCATATTGACGATATTACCCGCTTTGTAAATGAAGATACCGTAGTTACGGTAGTGGAAGAAAACCGGCAGGATGAAAACTATCACTTATTGCAGGAAAACCTGCAAACCCTGAAAACCATGCGTTTGCTTAACGGCAGGCAGCTTAATATTGTTGAATTGCCCATGCCCCACGCCGTAACGCACCAAGGCCAGCGGCTGCCGGCCTCTTACGCCAATTTTTATATCGGTAACGAAGTAGTAGTAGTACCTACCTACCGCAGCGCCAATGATAGCAGGGCGCTTGATATTTTGCAGCAATGCTTTACCGGCCGTAAAGTCATCGGCATTGATTCAACGGACCTGATATGGGGGCTGGGCAGTTTTCATTGCCTAAGCCAGCAGGAACCGGAAGTATAGGATAAACCTGATTGCTATATTACTTACTGTTGCAAGCAAGCCTGAACAGTATTTTTAAAGAGTGCTTAGCGGATTGATGATCTCTTGTAATAAGTGCAAAGTAACCGGTATAAAGCTACCCTCATCTTTTTTACCGACAAAACCCGGCCCCTTACCGACTTTCCTGCCCAGAGTACCTGTTTAATTGCCTTAATTTTTTATTGACTGTTTAACTTTAACTTAGCAATTATTTAGTTAACGCCATGAGCATTGATACACCATATTCAAGAAAGCCCCAAAACAGCAGGGTGTTTGCCGGCCTGCTTTTGCTGGGCACAGGCGGCATATTGCTGCTGCGCCAGTTTGATATTTTCTTTTTTCCTTCCTGGCTGTTTAGCTGGCCTACGTTTTTGATAGTGCTCGGTTTGTTCACCGGCGCCAGGCATAATTTTCGCAAGCCGGGCTGGCTGGTACTGGTACTTATCGGTTCTGCCTTCCTGTTCGACCGTATTTTTGATGTCTATGCCCTGCGGCACGTTATCTGGCCGGTTATCATCATCGCACTGGGTATATGGATGATTTTCCGGCGAAACATCCCGCAGAACAATATCAGCTGGGATGCCCGGATGAATAGCCCGCAGCCAGACGTGTTCAGCAGCGTAAAACCGGCTGACGAACCAGCTGCAGAATATGCCGCCGGCGACTTTGCCAAAGCTACAGATGCCGGCATCCCGCCCCGCGGCGAAGACTTTATTGATTCCACCTCAGTATTTGGCGGCGTAAAGCGCATCATTCTTTCAAAAAATTTTCGGGGCGGCAACATTGTCAACATCTTTGGCGGCATTGAAATTGATTTGAGCCAGGCCGATATTAATGGTCGTGTCATTATCGATATTACACAGCTTTTCGGCGGCATCAAGCTTGTTGTGCCTCCGCACTGGCAGGTAACCTCCGATCTGGCCGCAGTATTCAGCAATGTGGATGATAAGCGCAGAATGATGGGTACCATGCAGCAGTCGGCAGATAAGGTGCTTGTCCTCAAGGGTACATCAATACTGGCCGGGATCGATATCCGCAGTTACTGATTGCTCAATAGCATGAGCAAAAGCCACGTCCAGTATTAACAGTTCTTAAATTCCCCCGCGGAGGGGCCGGGAGGTTCAATCGTGTCTGCATCATCAAATCTGTTTTCAAAAATAAATCTTACCATTGCTGCCGGCGGCCTGGCATGGGCAGCACTGCAAACCTATCTTATCCATAGCTTTGGGTTTTTGTGGTACACTGCCTTTACTGACGGCGTTATCAGTACCGTTCCGCTGGCTGCCTCCTGCTGGCTTATCAATAATAACCTGCGCTATTACCAGCCGGGCAAGGGCAGTTACCTTAATCTGTTCATCGGCTGTATTATACTGGCCGGCCTGAGTACCGCAGTTACCTGGCTGGCGCTGCCTTACCTGCTGCCCGATACTGTTTACCTGAGTTTCCTGATGCAGTCGCTGCTGCTGCGCTTCTTCATTGGTTTTTTAGCCATTGGCTGGATAGCCATGATCAGCGTGGTATGGTACACCCGCCTTGACCAGCTGGAAAACGAAAAACGCAAGGCCGAAGCGGAAAAACTGGCCCGCGATGCCGAATTATATAATCTGCGCCAGCAGCTGCAGCCGCATTTTCTATTCAACAGCCTGAATTCTATTAACGCCCTGATTGGCTTTAAGCCCGACGAGGCCAGGAATATGATTCACCAGTTATCGGATTTTTTACGGGGTACCCTGAAAAAAGATGACCAGCAGCAGGTAACCCTGAGCGAAGAGTTACAGCATTTAAACCTTTACCTTGCTATTGAAAAAGTACGTTTCGGCCACCGGCTGCAAACCGAAATAAGCTGCGATGCGCAATGCCATAAAGCTGTACTGCCGGCCTTGCTTTTACAGCCGGTAGTGGAAAACGCCATCAAATTCGGCCTTTATGATACCACAGGCGAAGTAATTGTAAGCATCAGGGCCGAAACCGAGCGGAACAACCTGGTGGTTACCATTCAGAACCCTTTTGATTTGCAAACCGCCCGGCCCAAGGAGGGAACAGGTTTTGGCCTGCGGGGTTTAAAACGCAGGCTGTACTTGTTGTTTGCCCGTAACGATCTGGTTGAAACTTTTGGAAATGATGGTATATTTACCACCATCATTACCATACCTCAGCTATGAAGCGCGCCCTGATTATTGACGATGAACCCTTAGCCCGCCTGGTGGTACGTGAATATTTACAGCCCTTTAGCCAGATTGAGATTATGCAGGAATGCGGCGATGGATTTGAAGGCATTAAGGCGATTATGCAGCACCAGCCTGATCTTATATTCCTGGATGTGCAGATGCCTAAGATCAATGGCTTTGAAATGCTGGAACTGATAGAGCAGCAGCCAGCCGTAATTTTTACTACAGCATTTGATGAATATGCTATAAAAGCATTTGAAACCTACGCCATTGATTACCTGCTGAAACCCTTTACCCGTGAGCGTTTTAATAAGGCCATTGAAAAATACCTGGCCCAAACCTCGATGGCGCAGCAGCAGCGCCGAACCGAAAACCTGCTCAATGCTGTTAACCCGCAGCAAGCCCTGCAAGAGCGCGTAGTGGTAAAAACAGGCAACAAGGTGAAGATAATCCCTGTGCACGACATCCATTACCTGGCTGCTGACGACGATTACGTAAGCGTACATACTGCCGAGGGTTCCTTTTTAAAAAATAAAACCATGAGCTTTTTTGAGCAGACGCTGGATACGCGGCAATTTGTGCGTGTGCACCGCTCTTACATCATCAGTGTACCCGAAATTACCCGCATTGAACCTTACGAAAAGGATGCGCATCTGGCTATCCTGAAATCGGGCGCTAAAATACCAGTGAGCAAGGCCGGATATGTAAAACTGAAGCAGGTGCTGGGCATATAACCATTCAGCCTCGTTCAAAATCAGCCTTATTTAAAGGAATTGAACAGAACTTATGGCTTTAGTATCCACGCCTTCTCCTTAATATCTGCCTTTAAAAAAGCTGCTTTAAATTCCTCATTGCTTTTGTACTGCAACTGCGGCAGCAGCCGGGTTTCAATCCGCAAGGCAAAATGCTGCGGCTCAAACGGCCAGGGAGTAACGGTTAGCTTGCCATCCGGCGTTTGCAGCAGCTTATACTGTTTTTTATCAGGGCCGTTGCCAATTTCAATCAGCCGGTGTTCGGGCTGCACCTCATGGCGGCAAAGCAGCAGGGAAAAAGCATCGCACCATTCCAGTAACGCATAAATTTTCTCAGCCTCTGCCTGTTTGATACTTAACTCTTTACACCACTGCTTTTGCAGTTTCAACTGCCTGGCTAAAAATGGCTTTACCAGCGGATTGGTATTTACCTCCTTCTTATACAGAAAAACCATGTGCATGGAAGTAAGTAAGGCAATGTAGCGGCTCTTGGAATATGAAAAATCACTCAGCCGGCGGCAATGTTCAGGCTCGTAAAGTTTCATATTAAAATTAACAGGGCCGCCCTGCGGCGTAATTAAGTCATCGGCCTCCAGCTCTGTCTGTGCATCATCATGTTCGGCAATAGCCAGTATGGTTTCTGTCCAGCGTTCGGGGCGGTTTTGGGCTTTCCATTGCATGGCCAGCTGGGCGGCCAGCAGCCCATGAGCACGCTGCGTGATAACCTCCCACCCCAGCTCCGTGTAATTTACAATCATGGTTACGAAGTATTACAACCGGAAGGCTGTTTTGCTTAGCATCATCAGCAGCTTATTCATCAGGCAACGAACCCTCATCCTGTTCACTGCGGATACTTTTTGCTTAACAAGGTATAGAACTTGTCGGCTGTGGCTTGTTTGTTAGCCCAGTTATTTTTAGCTGCATAGTTAGCCTTTAAAAATTTATCGGCCTCATCGAATGTTTTGCAGCGGTTCAGCAGTTCCAGTGCTTCGCTGTAGGCTAAATTGTAACCGTTAAACAGGTCGCGCACAAACAGCAATTTATCATTCAGGCTGATAGTCCCTTTCAGGTCGCCCACAGGCTTTGTCGCAGCAGGCTGTGTTGCTGTATTACCTCCCTGCGACTGCGCTGCCAGTCGCTGGTTCAGGGTAAGGGGTGCTTGCTGCTCAGGTGCAATCGGCTCAGCGGCTGTATGGCTGCTGATGGCAAACGGCTTATGTTCACCGGCAGGCTCGGGTGCCTGCCTTACGTAATTGTAGGTATCCTTCTGTCCCTCTAAATCTATTTGCGGTATAGGGTCAGGGTCAATTACCTGTTGCGGTGCAGTTTCTCCGGGCGGTACAGGTACCGGCTCCGGCTCTGAATTTGCAGCCGGCTCAGGCGCTATCGGCTCCTCTGAAACAGATACTGTCGGCTCAGGCGTGGCCACCGGTGCAGGTACGGGTTCCGGCTCGGGCATTGCGGCAGTTTCCTCCATATCCGTTTCCGGAAAGTACTCACCATAATTGCCGGTCTGGGCAGCACTGAATACCGGATTGTCGGCCACTACAGGCTCGGCAGGCATTATATCAGCAGCTATGGCATCAGGGGTTTCACCGGCAGGCTTGCTGCCGATTATTTTTCGCAATATCTCCGCATGGTCTGTTAAAAAATGCGCATTGGCAACAAAAAGCTCCAGTTCCAGGCTGTTTACATGGTTGTGCTCCGACTGCAGGTACTGATACTGCTCGCTAATTTCACTGATAATGCCGCCTATTTTTTTGAGTACTTCCTGCTCTTTCATAGTTGTGTATTGTGGAAAACGTGCTTACTCAAAAGTAAGATATAATTATGATATTAGCCGGCTGTAAAAATGGACGATGCTGTTTAACGAAGATGTATTTAAGCGAAAAAGCGAAACGGGCGGTAGCATCGAGGTAATCAGCGGCCCCATGTTTTCGGGCAAGACCGAGGAATTGATCCGCAGGCTGCGCCGGGCCCAGATTGCCCGGCTCAACGTTGAAATCTTCAAGCCTAAAACCGATAACCGGTATGATGAGGTTAATATTGTAAGCCACAATGCAACAGCTATACCCTCCACACCTGTCGAAAATTCATCATCCATCCTGCTGCTCAGCAGCCATGCTCAGGTAGTAGGTATTGATGAGGCTCAGTTTTTTGATGATGAACTGCCCAACGTATGCAACATGATGGCCAACAGAGGCACACGGGTTATTGTAGCCGGACTGGATATGGACTATAAAGGGCAGCCTTTCGGGCCGGTACCCGCGCTTATGGCCATGGCCGAAAGCGTAACCAAGGTACATGCCGTGTGTGTGGTTTGCGGCAATCCGGCCCTGTATTCTTACCGGCTGGTGCCAGGCAGCAAACAAATTTTGGTAGGCGAAAAGGAGAGCTATGAGCCCCGCTGCCGCACCTGCTTCCTGGCCGGCGATCTGAACGGGTAAAAGGCATTCAGATAAAGCCCCGATTTATTTGCATCCGGCTGCTGCCCTGATGCTGTGCAACAGAGCTTAAGCTGTTTTGGCTGCCCTGCCATAATCAGCATACATTGATTGTACCTGTGTTAATGATGTTTCCGGCAGTTAAATCATGACGTTTAAAACAAAACAGGTGCTTTTAATTGTTTACAGTTTACGTTTACACAGAAAGAGCAGCATACCGCCCTGTGTGGTAAATATAAATATTTCAAACTACTACTAAACTTATGGCCAGCAAGGTTTTACTTATCGAGGATGATAAGGACATCAGAGATACTATTGTTTATGCACTTGAGGATGAAGGCATAGAAGTAATCGCCTCAGACAATGCCCGGATTTTGAAATCCCTTGATGAAATAAAGCCCGACCTGATATTGCTCGACAACTGGCTGACAGACTGGAAAAGCGACGCCAACGGGCAGCAGCTGAGCAAAGAAATTAAAACCAACCCAACTACCAGGCATATACCGGTTATTATGGTATCAGCAGTAAGCAATATTCAGGAGATTACAGAGGCCGGCCTGGCAGACGGATACCTTAAAAAGCCCTTTGAATTGGATGAACTTTCTGCCATTGTTAAAAAGCATATTGGCGTAAACCATTAATACAGATGCAGCGGTAATATTTATCTTAAGCGCCGCCCAGGGGCGGTGCTTTATTGTTTGCTTAATGAGCAAACCGCAGCTTTCAGCTCAAATTAACATTGAGTTTTGAAGCATGGCACCGAAGCACCATGTGTTAAACCATTTTATAAAGATTATAATCCTAACTAAATGCATTCCATGAAAAGCAGTTTGATAAAAAATTTTATAGCGGCCTTCTTATACTTCGCTGCCCTGAGTTCATTGCATGCCCAGGCGCCCGAGGGCGCAGCGCCGGCAGCCGGCAAGCAGATGCCGGCACCTAAAACCGGCAACCTGGCTCCGCTGCCGCCTATGGGCTGGAATACCTGGAACACCTTCCAGACGAATATCAATGAGGAAATGCTGCGCAACATGGTTGACATTTACGTTTCTTCGGGAATGCGCGATGCCGGTTACCGCTATTTTGTGCTCGATGATGGCTGGATGAGCATGGAACGTGACGCCAGCGGCAACCTGGTTGCCGACCCCAAAAAGTTTCCCGGCGGCATGAAAGCCTTTGCCGACTATGTGCACAGCAAGGGCCTCAAGTTTGGCATTTACAATTGCGCCGGTACCAAAACCTGCGCCGGTTACCCCGGCACACATGGTTACGAATATCAGGATGCCAGGCTGTATGCCTCCTGGGGGGTTGACTTTTTAAAGTACGACTGGTGCAATACCGACAGCATAAATGCCCGTGATGCCTATCAAACCATGAGTAAAGCGCTGCAGGCCACCGGCAGGCCTATCTTGTTCAGCTTATGCGAGTGGGGCAGCCATCAGCCCTGGCTATGGGCGAAAGGCGTTGGCGAGATGTATCGCACCACCGGCGATATTACGAACAGCTTTGCCGACGATAAACACATGGGCTCATGGACGGCTTCGAGCGTTTTAACTATTCTGGACAAGCAGCCCGCCATCAGGCAGTACAACTATACCAACCACTGGAATGATCTTGACATGCTGGAAGTAGGCAATGGCATGAGCTATACGGAGGATAAAGCCCACTTTTCTATGTGGTGCATGATGTCGGCCCCGCTGATGGGCGGCAACGATCTGCGTAAAATGTCGCCGCAAACCCGCTTTGTTTTAACCAACCGAGCAGCTATCGCCATTGACCAGGATTCTGCCGGTGTGGCGGCATTCCGGTATTATGCGTTTGATGGTATGGAAATATGGGTAAAACCCCTGCAGAACGGAGATCTGGCCGTTTGTTTCCTCAACCGGTCAAATCATCCGCAAAACGTGGATTACACATGGCGGGCACACCGCATACAGGACAGCACCTCACATGCCGACTTAAACTTTACAGACCGTGGCTATAAGCTTAAAAATGTCTGGACCGGTAAAAGCGAGGGCACCACAGCTAAGCCCTTTAAACAACTGATACCTGCCCATGATGTGGTAATGCTGCGGCTGATTAAGGAAAGGTAAAATTATACATGCGGCTAATCGCCTGTTCATTTAATCAACCTGAAACCTATGTTTAAATTTTTATACGTTTTGTGTTTAGCGGTGTTGCTGCAAACATATGCTTCAGCCCAAACTTACAATATTGCTGATTATGGAGCCGTTGCTGACGGCAAAACGCTTAATACAGCAGCCATACAAAAAGTCATTGATGCCTGCACCATTAAAGGCGGTGGCAGGGTATATGTACCGGCAGGCACTTACCGGGTGGGCACCCTGCACTTAAAGAGCAATGTAAATTTATACCTTGAAAACGGCGCTGTGCTGCAGGGCAGCCCTGATCTGAAGGATTACCCCAGCTACACCATGCCGGTATACGGCGTAAACTACTACGGTGTACTGTTCACTGCTAATGCCCAGAATGTTTCCATTACCGGGCAGGGTACTATTGATGGTAATAACCAAGCTTATTTTGATTTTACACAGGCTAAAAAAATTGATGCAGCCGGTACCCGCCTTACCCGGCAAAAAGACAACTACCGGCACGTGGACAGCGGCATAGGCGACGGCCCGGTAGTACCCAAAGACCGCCCCAGGCAAATGGTGGTTTTTTCAAATTGCCGGAATGTACAGGTCAGGGACGTTTCCCTGCTCAACTCCCCTTTCTGGACGCTGCATTTTGCCGACTGCGATGCCGTATCGGTAGCCGGGATACGCCTCTGGAGCGGACTGCTTACGCCAAACACCGATGGCATAGATGTAACCAGCTGCACCAACGTAACCATTACCCATTCGGATATTCGAGCCGGCGATGATGCCATTGCAATTGCAGGGTACGATCATCACTTTGAAATTCCCGGCTTTACCGGCAAACGGCATCCTTCCGAAAACATTATTGTATCCGATTGCAACCTGCAATCTTATTCAAGCGGTATCCGCATTGGCTTTCTGGATCAGAATACGGTCAGAAACATTCATGTGAGCCATGTTAATATTACCAATTCTACCCGGGGCATCGGCATATTTTTGCGTGATGAAGGATCGCTTGAAAACATTACCTTTTCAGATATCCACATAGAAACGCATCTGCGCACCGGCGACTGGTGGGGAAACGGCGAACCCATCCATATATCGGCAGTAAGGGGCAAAGAGAACGTGAAATTAGGCACTATCAGCAATGTGGAATTTAATCACATTACCTGCACCGGCGAGAACGGCATTCTGATTTATGGTTCTGAGGAAAGCACCATCCGCAATGTGCGGCTAAATGATGTTCAGTTTAAGTTTAACAACAGCAGGCTTAATGCTGTAGCCGGAGGTAACATTGACCTGCGCGGCGCCCTGGCTGAGCGCGACCAGCTATTTGCAAGTGATATTCCGGGCCTGCTGGCCAGCCATATAGACGGGCTGCGTATTAACGGCTTTGACTTACAGTGGGACGGCAGCCTGAACCAACCCTATTTTACCAGCGGCGTTGAGGTTAACAACTTTAAGCACATCCGCATACAGGATTTTACCGGCACAGGCGCACCCGGAACGCATACCCATGCCGTGGTATTAAAGAATGGAACCGATGCCATAACAGATAACAGGGACGTAATGCGTGAGCAGGTCAGCGCTTTTAAAAGCATCAGATAACACCCTCTGCTGTAATAAACAAAAACCTGCTACTGCTATGCTATTGCGCATAGCAAGCACAGTAAAAGATAAAACCAGGCACTACAATTAACCGGAACTGACACATTGTTTATTTCTTTGATGCCCTTTCCTGCTAAGTCCTGTCTGCCGGAGATAAAACACAGAAGCCGCCTCAAAAGGAGCGGCTTCTGTGTTTCGTGGTGTTTTTGATGGTATCAATTCAACTGCAAAACCTGCCTGCCCACGTTCCAGCCCTCAATGGCAACGGCTGGGGTACCGGCGGATAATCCGGCTGCCGGCGCACTTACGGTAACCGTGATGCTTTGCTGCGGGCTCAGGGTTACATAGCTGGCCGACCAATAGCTTGGCCTTATTTCTTCGGCACCGGCTATCAGCTGCGGCCGTACAAAAAATGCCAGCCTGCTGCTGCTGTTGGTAAGCTGTAAAGTCCATTGATGTTCTTTACTTCCTTTTTCAGTATGTATCAGTTTTACCTGTAATGTAGTTTTCGGCATGGAGTTCAGCGCCTTGTAATCATTCTGCGGAGCCATCCAGTAGGTATTGCAGGATACGGTTTCGCCTGCTGCATCTTTCAGCTTTAACAAAACAAAGCTTAGCCCCTGTGCCTGCTTCAGTGCGTTGCCCAATGGGATTATCTCATTCACCCCTTCATCTGCCAGACTGGTTGCTGCCGTCTGGCGGTACAGTGGTTTGCTGTTGATGTCATACACAGTAGCTTCAGCGGTTAGCTTACCGGTAGCCTGGTGCCTGCGGTTAACTACTGCTATAGTAGAGTCGTTCTGGTTAAATTGTACGTGCAGCGGCTCGCAGGCATTTTGCATAGCGTAAAATCCGGCGTTAGGCTCCAGGTACCAGTCATATATCTGCCAGATAACGCTTGGGAAGGCCGCATTCAACTTCCATAGCATTACGCCGCCGGTTTGAGTGAGCTTGTGCCCTGCCGCCTCAAAGATACCCTGATAGCCGGTGGCATTCATCAGCTGCATCTTATCAGAAAATTCTTTTTTACCGGCAGGCTGCCGGTAGCGTACAACCATATCGCTGTAATATTTATCATATTGCCCGGCGCCGGTAGCCGCATCATGGTAACCCCAGCTGTTATTGAGCGGATAGGGCAGAGATTTATCCCAAACGGTATCCGGTATTATTTTTTTCAGCATGTTATAGGGCGGCTGTGAAGGTATGCCGGTTTCATCCTTAAATACCCAGTCCTTACCGGCATCAGCCAGCTGATAATACACTTTGGGGTCTTTCCAGGCGTAAGGGCCGCCGCTGTACACGCCCGATTTCTGATCATCAGGATAGGCGCCCTTCCAGCCCTCCGGCAGTTTTGCAAAGCCTGATGAGCTGGGAATAAACGGGCGGGTGCCATCCAGCCCGATAATATTGTTACGCATGGCATCATACAATTCTTTGCGGGCATGGCCCTCGTTACCGCCGGTCCATACCAGCAGGCTTGGATGGTTGCGGATGCGGTAGATGGTGCTTACTACATTCTTCACAAATATATTACCCTCCAGCGGCCAGTCGGGCGAGCCTTTAAATTCGCCTTGCGTATCGCCGGTTACCCAAAAATCCGACCATACCATCAGCCCGTAGCGGTCGGCAGCATTCCAGAAGGCATCAGGCGGGGTAACGCCGCCGCCCCAGATGCGCACCAGGTTCACGTTGGCATTACGGCACAGATGCAGCTCATAATCATACCGGGCCGAATCGCGGTTCAGCATCATATCGGGCACCCAGGCGCCGCCATTGAGGTGCACACGCTTGCCGTTCACATAAAATTCGCGGCGGATGAAGCCATTTACGTCAGTTGCCTTTGAGCTTACCGTGCGCACGCCGAACAGCATGGTGGTATCATCATTTACGCCCTTTGCATCGCTATACTGCATACGGATGCGGTACAGGCTGGCCCGGCCATAACCATTGGGCCACCACAGTTTGGGGTTGTGCATCAGCAGGCCCTTCACCTTATCGGCGCTTAATTTTATTTCTGCAGCTGCACCGGCATTCACTATTACCGGCTCCGAAAAGCTTACTGCGCTGCCTGCAAAGTTTTCCGGCCGGATGCTGATCAGTAAATGCCCCCGGGATGCTGCCTGACTATGATTGGTAAGCGTAAGGTTTAAAGAAATTTTGGCAACGCTGGTATCGGGCAGGTTAGGCAAAGCAGTTTGCAGCTGCGGCCGGCCAATAGTTACGCCGCCGGTGGTGAGTAGGTAAACCGGCTGCCATATACCCATGTTACGGTCGCGCACGGGCGGTATCCAGTCCCATCCGGCAGAGCATAGCATGGTTACGTTCTTACCAATATCCCCGGTGGGGCCGCCATTTTCATAAAAAGGGCCCAGCGCCTGCAGTTGCTCCTTAGCCGGCAGGCCGGGAAAATCGAGCGGATAAATTTTTACGGCCAGTGCGTTCGCCTTGCCGGGTATGATTTTGCTGCTTACGTTTAAATTATACTCAGCAAACATGCCGGCCATCTGCGAAGAATCGGCTACCAGCTTGCCGTTCAGCCAAACCTCGGCCCGGTAATTTATGCCCTTAAACAGCAGCTGGAATGTACGCCCCTTATCGCCGGCGGGTACGTTAAAGGTAGTACGGTACCAATACGGTTTACGCCAGGGATTTACTTTGCCCGGCAGGTGGCTGTATTTATCTAAATCGTACTCTTTGCTGAATTGCGGCGAAGCATCCGGGATGAGCATATTGTTCAGCCCCTGGTAGGGATCGGGGTACACATGATTGGCCACCAGTCCGGTTAATACGGTGGAGGGTACCTTAACGGCATACCAGCGCTCACCGGCTTTGACATAACTGGCCGAGGATAGGGTGCTGCCCTTAGCTGTCACTATTTCTGACGACTGCAGCTGAAAATCAGTTAGCTTAACCCGCTTAACGGACTGAGCCTGTGCTATAAACGGCTGACCGGCCATTAAGGTAAAAATGAAGCAGATAAGTTTTTTCATGCAGGTATAAAGGTTTATTAACAGCAAAAGATTAAATACGAGCACTGCTGCCGGTGCATACAGCAATAGTACAAGTTTACAGTAAAAACAGCGGTTTATCACATGTTTTTAAAGCAAATGTATTATACATGCTCTTATAATAGCAA
The DNA here is from genome assembly GCA_964241965.1 of uncultured Mucilaginibacter sp. Lineage (GTDB taxonomy): Bacteria > Bacteroidota > Bacteroidia > Sphingobacteriales > Sphingobacteriaceae > Mucilaginibacter. Next base: position 10,495 of record CAXTAP010000046.1, on the reverse strand, counting down.
TACAGCATAGGTGATTGCTGTTGTTAAATTGCGGCAGCTTACATCAGCCTGGCGGGTAATATCAGTATGGAGTAATAGGTAATGTAAAAACGCTGCTGCTTACTTGTTCATCTTAGAGGTATCTGCCTTCGGCCCGGCGCCGGAGTCGGCTGCCATGGTGCCTGCCTTTTTATTCTGCGAGGCGGTCGAGTCCATTACCTGCTTGTTCACCATGGTTGAGTCTTCCTTTTCGCCGCTTACGCCGCCCTTACAGGCAGCCAGACAACAGGAAGCTGCAAATATTATAATGGCTGGTTTGATAAAGATTTTCATAGCTGATTATTGTTATCATCAATATTATGCCTGAATAAAGTTTAAAACCTGCCTTTTGTTTGCCTGATCCGGGCTTACATTCTCAAACGCAGGGATATAGACCGCCCCAGCGCCTGTACCAGTTCGGGATCTAAGGTTTGCCTGCCGTCCTTTTGTATCCAGCGCTTCTTAATATCCTTAATCATTTCTACCTTTTCGCCGTTCAGCAGTACTTCCAGTTCGGTGGTTTCCGGGTTAATCAGCCTGCTGTTTACAATCTGGTAAACATAATCCTTATCATTAAAAGTTATCCGAAGCGGCAGTCCCATAGTTTCAATGCTGAGGCCATAAAGGTAACCTTTCCTGCCGGCTATTCAGGCTTTATACCGTAATTATTACAGCAGGCCGCTTTGAAATGATGCAATAGCCAAACAACTTGTAAATATGCAGGCAACATTGTTATATTGCCTGCAACCATAACAGGCTGCATTAAATTGTCAGTTCGGGCTAACATTTAAGGCCGCACTTTCCGTATAACTATTATTACACAGGTAGTTCAGTTACATAAGTTGGTTACAAATTATATTATTAAGTTCAGCAAATTGAAGTTTTTTATTACAGCCGCTTTGTTATTTTTATGCTTGCCGGGCTTCACTGCGGTCAGGAACGGCGATGTTGACAGCATTAAAAACCTGCTGGGTGCTTCCTTAAATGAAAAAGCTACCCCTAACCCGGTTGTTATTAACCAGATCAATAACTTAGCTGCTGAATATTTCCAGATCAACCCCGACAGCAGTTATTATTACGGGCAGAAAAGCATCAGGCTGTCCAGAAAAATCAACTACAGGCAGGGTATAGCCAACGGGCTGCTGCTCACCGGTAATGTTGATTATTTTAAAGGCAATTCGGCCCGGGCAATAAAAAGCTTTGATGAAGCCATAGTTTTATACAAAAGCCTGAATGATCTGCACGGGCTTAGCCGCTGCTATGTGCAGTACGGGCGCATGTACAGGGTGCTGGCGGCTTACCAGCTATCGTTAAGCTACCTCAGCAAGGCGCTTGATATCAGCAGGCAGATTAAGGATGATAAAACCTTAACCGACTGTTATAAGAACATTGGCATTTTATATTACAGCCAGGGCAAGCTTTCAAAGGCGCTCGATTACTATTACAACGGGCTGTATTTTGCACTTAAAAATCATTATGCATCCTTATCCGCAGAAATATATAATGATATCGGCGTTGTGCTGAAGGATATGGAGGTGTACCCCAATGCGCTCGATTATTATAACAAGGCAACGGCCATCCTTCAAAAAATTAAAAACGCCCAGGCTATCTCCACCATCAATGAAAATATCGGCGAAATTTATTTAATCCAGCATAATTATAAGCGTGCCATCAGCTACCTGAACAAATCTTTGCGCATTACCAAAACCACCGATGATAAAGAAGGGCTCAGTTCTGATTATACCGACCTGGGCTTATGCTATGCCAATCAGGGCCGGTTTGATCTGGCCTTTTCCTGCCTCGATACCGCATCGCAGATTGCCGGCAAATATAAAATTGTATATAACCAAGCTTATGCTGCCATAGGTTTTGCAACAGCCTATAACCTGGCCAAGGAATACCGGAATGCTTACCGGTATGCCATGCTGGGGCAAAAGCTTGCTATTAAACTGGGCAACCTCGCCGTAAGGGCTAACGCTGCTTCGCAGTTGAATAAAACCATGGCCGGCCTGCACAAATATGAGGCAGCCTACGGTTTTTTAAGTCAATACAATGATTTAACGGCCCAGCTGAATAACAATGGAAACATCGAGAAGATAAGCTCCTACAGCTTGACCCTGAACTTTGCAGACAAAGAACGCCAGATGAAACAGCAGCGCCGCGAGCAGGATCTGTTATTTCAGCAGCGTACCCATACACAGCGTTTAACCAACATTATCTTTGTTACCATCATTGCCGGTATGCTGGTTGTTTTAGGCGTTTATTATTACGAAAAACAAAAGCAAAAGCAGATAAATAAAAAACTCGAAGAAAAAAATATCGAAGTATTAACCCAAAAGGCCAACCTTGATGAACAGGCGCACAAGCTTAATGATTTGAACAAGCTGAAGGACCGGTTAATATCTATACTGGCCCATGATTTAAGGGCCCCGCTGAGTACGCTCAGGGGATTGTTCGGTTTGCTGCAGGACAATACCCTGACGCTTGATGAATTGCTGGAGATGGTACCCAACGTATTAAAGAAACTTGAATATACTTCCGATTTTTTAGATACCCTGCTATTCTGGATTAACAGCCAGATGGACAATTTTACCAATGCGGTAAGGAATTTTCCGCTCAGGGATGCCATTAACCACGAAATGGACACCTACCATGAACAGGCGCAGGCTAAGGGCATTACCCTGATTGATAACATAGAGGAAGCCCTGATGATAACTGCCGATCCTAATTCCATCCGCATTGTTATCCGCAACCTGATTACCAATGCTTTAAAGTTTTCCGGCGAGGGCGACAGCATACAGATTTCGGCCCGGCAGGAAGATGAGCACACAGTAACCATCAGGGTTAAGGATACCGGCGTAGGTATGCCGCCCCAGCAACTGAACAACCTGTTTAAAAGCAAGGTGGACAGTACTTCAGGCACCAAAAATGAGCTGGGCACAGGCATGGGTTTGCTGTTTTGCAAGGATTTGGTGGAAAAGTGCAACGGCAGGATCGGGGTAAGCAGCCGACAGGGCGAGGGAACTGAGTTCTATATTACCTTACCTGCTGCAGTAAATGCTTATGCAGAAGTAAAATAACTTATCTGTTATCTGTAACATCAAATTTTAACTATTCTTCAACAAACCAAAGTACCCGGATGCGGCTTTAATGATATATTTGATTAAAGCTCATACGCATGGCAAAGCTACCCAGCACCCCGATACCCGGAAGCTATAAGGCTGTACCGGAAGGCATAGTATTTACTGATGCAGACAAGCAGGCCGCTATTACAGTAACCGTCAGGCTCCGCCGCAAAAATGAGCTGCCCGCCGCCTCGCTGGGCAGTGAAGTAATTACCCGTGCAGTTTACGAAAACGATTATGCTGCTTCGCAGGAAGATGCTGATGAGGTTGAAGCCTTTGCGCATGAGCACCATTTATCTACCCTTGAGGTTAACCTGGCCCGCCGGAGCATCATGCTTACCGGCACTATTCATGATTTTTCGGAGGCATTCGGCGTTACCTTCAAGAGCCACAGGCAGCAGGCAGGCACTTACCGTTCATTAACCGGCGATGTGCATGTGCCTGATGACTTGAAAGATATCATTACAGGAGTGTTTGGCCTTGATGACCGGCCTATTGCCCGGCCCATGTTTCAGATAGCTAAAAGGGAGGGTAAGTTTATCTCCCATGCGGCCGCGCCGCAGGCCTTCACGCCCGATCAGCTGGCTAAAATATACGGCTTTCCTTCGGGAGTAACCGGCAAGGGGCAGTGTATTGCCATTATTGAGCTGGGCGGCGGTTTCCGCACAGCCGATATTACCAATTATTTCAAAGGCTTGAACATTGCCAAACCTGCGGTAAAGGCCATAGCTGTTGATGGCGGCAAAAACAGCCCCACTACTGCTGATGGCGCCGATGGCGAGGTAATGCTCGATATTGAAGTGGCAGGCGCCGTAGCGCCGGGCGCAAAGCTGGCCGTATATTTTGCCCCCAATACCGACCAGGGGTTTTTAGATGCCATTACCAAAGCCATCCACGACACGCAGAATAAGCCTTCCATTATCTCTATCAGCTGGGGTGCAGCCGAGGTGAACTGGACACAGCAGGCGCTGGACAATTTCAACGAGGCCTTTAAAACGGCGGCAGCCTTAGGGGTAAGCATCTGTGTGGCCGCCGGCGACAGCGGCTCGCGCGATGGCGAAACGGACGGCAAGGTGCACGTTGACTTTCCGGCTTCCAGCCCCTATGCCCTCTCCTGCGGCGGCACAAAACTGGCGGTGAATAATAATCATATCACTTCGGAAACCGTATGGCATGAGTCTGACGACTCTGCTTCGGGCGGCGGCGTGAGTAACTACTTCCCGCTGCCCGGCTACCAGGCCAATGCCAAAGTACCGCTGGCGCTGGATACCAGGTTTAAGGGCCGGGGTGTGCCTGATGTTGCCGCCGATGCCGACCCCAACACCGGCTACAAGGTACTGGTGGACGGGCAGCAGCTGGTAATAGGCGGGACCAGTGCCGTAGCCCCGCTGATGGCCGGATTAATTGCATTGATTAACGAACAGAAGAATACACCGGCAGGCTTCATCCACCCGCAGTTATACAAAACACCCGCGCTGTGCCGCGATATTGTGAGCGGAAACAACATAACCACCTCCGCAAAAACCGGCTACACCGCCGGCCCCGGCTGGGATGCCTGCACCGGGCTGGGGGTGCTGTTTAAATTGTAAGTAGCCGTTTCTGTCTGCATGTTCGCTCGTCCGAAGCATAGATATACACTAAAATCTAAGCGCTTCTAAAACTCCTGCGTTACCCTGGTTTCCGGGTATTCCAGCTTGGCGCTTTTGCGGTTACCGTTTTCGGTAATGTGCACAATGTTTATCTGGTCATCATATAGGTTGTGCAGCAGGCTGATGTCGGCCATGGCTTTTTTGAAAGGCGGTACTTTGTCGGCCTCTAAGTAAACGTTCACCGCCTCGCGGTCAATCTCGTAGCCTAAATAGCTCAGGGCGGCGGGGTTGCTGCCGGTTTTAATCTTCACATGGCTGCTCATATAATTTTTAACCAGGCCATCCATAACTGCATGAAGGGCAGGCTTGGTTAAATCAGTTTTGGCATTATACTGCTTTGCCAGCGCCGCTTCAAAATCATCGGTAAAAATAGTGCAGGTAATTTCCAGCTGGCTGTCCTTTGCATTGTAATTTATACTGGTCGTGCTTACATGCAGGGGGTGGGGCCAAGCCTCCTCCTGCCCTACTGACGGGGAAGTTGATCGTATCGCCTTAAAAAAGCAGGGCAGCAGGTAACAATATAACAGCATCAGGTATTTTAAAGCGTGCATGGGGCGTTGGCGTTTTTCAGTTACAATAAAACGGGCTAAATTTAGCGGTTTCGCGGCTATCCTCATGATGTCTGATTTTATTTTTTATTTTAAACTGGGCTGGGAGCATATCATCAGCGCTGATGCGCTGGATCATCAGCTGTTTGTGCTGGCCTTAGCATCGGTTTACATTTTCAGTGATATCAGGCAGGTACTCATTCTGGTTACCGCCTTTACCATCGGGCATTCCCTTACCCTGGTACTGAGCGTTCTTGACGTGATCCGCTTTTCGGGCCGGTGGGTGGAGTTTCTCATTCCCTGCACCATCTTCATCACCGCCCTGAACAACCTGTTGCAAATTGATACCCGCGGCCGCAGCGCCCGTATTAACTATTACCTGGCCCTGGGCTTTGGATTGATACACGGTATGGGTTTTGCCAATGCCATACGCATTATGCTGGCTAAGGATCAGGAACTGGGCTGGGGCCTGTTCGGGTTTAACGTGGGGCTGGAAGCCGGGCAGATTTTCGTAGTATTTATCATCCTCTCGCTGGCTTATTTTTGCCTGAACACCATAAAAATTAAAAGGAGGGACTGGATTTTCTTTATTTCATCAGCGGTTTTTGCACTTTCTGTAAAAATGGCGATAGAAAGGTGGCCGTTTTGAATAATATCAGCTATTTTTATACCATCACATCAGCAAAAATATCTATCAGTTATGATTAAAAAACTACTTTCCATCACTTGCTTAGCTGCCGGCCTGTGTACCGGGGCACAGGCGCAGGATATTCAGAATAATCCGGGCAGTAACCACGGTAATAAATTTGAACAGCTGGGCACCATTTTAAGTACGCCTAATGAGCAGCGTACGGCCAGCGGCGCCCCCGGCGTTAAATACTGGCAGCAGCGGGCCGACTACAACATTAAGTGCAGCCTCGACGAAAAAAAGCTGATGCTCACCGGCAGCGAAACCATTACTTACTATAATAACTCGCCCGACCCGCTGGACTATATCTGGCTGCAGCTGGATGAAAACCAGCACAGCAACGTTAATAACGCCGGGTACCCAACCAGCTCAAAAATGCCGAAAGGCGGTGTGAGCACTCAGCAATTAGAGCGTACCGAGGTAAGCAATGAAGATAACGGCTATGGCGATAAGATAAGCAAGCTGACCGATGCCGCCGGCAAAAACCTGAGCTATACCATTAATAAAACCATGATGCGGATTGACCTGCCCGCGCGCCTGAAACCCGGCCAGCAGTTTGTATTTAACGTAAACTGGACTTACAAGATAACCGACCGCCTCGCACTTGGCGGCCGCGGCGGGTACGAGTTTTTTCCGCAGGATGGCAATTACCTGTTTACCATGGCGCAGTGGTACCCCCGCCTGTGCGTGTACAGCGATTTTCAGGGCTGGCAGAACCACCAGTTTACCGGCCGCGGCGAATTTGCGCTTACCTTTGGCAACTTTAAGGTGCAGATGACCGTACCTGCCGACCATGTAGTAGGCGGCACCGGCGAGTGCATTAATTACAATGCCGTATTAACTCCGCAGCAGCTGGGCCGTTATCAAAAAGCCAGAACATCGGCCGTGCCGGTAGAGATAGTTACCCTGGCAGAAGCTAAAAAGGCAGAGGCCAACCCCAGCGCCGCCAAAAAAACATGGGTATTTTCGGCCACCAATGTGCGTGATTTTGCCTGGACCTCCTCCCGCAAGTTTGTTTGGGATGCGATGGGCCAGAATGTGGAGGGCAAAAAGGTGATGTGTATGAGCTATTACGGCAAGGAGGCTTACAATCTGTACAGCAAATACTCTACCCGGCTGATTGCCCACACAGTGAAAACCTATTCTGACTTTACATTTCCCTTTCCCTACCCGGTTGCCCAGAGCGTAGAAGCCTCCAACGGTATGGAATACCCCATGATTTGCTTTAATTATGGCCGCACCGAAAAAGACGGCACTTACAGCGAAAGCACTAAAAACGGCATGATCGGCGTAATCATCCACGAAGTGGGGCATAACTTCTTCCCAATGATTGTGAACAGCGATGAGCGCCAGTGGACCTGGATGGATGAGGGACTGAACTCTTTTGTAGAATATCTGACCGAAGAATTGTGGGACAATAAGTTTCCGAGCAAGAAGGGTGCGGCTTATACCATTGTGGATTACATGAAGCTGCCCAAGGATGAGCTGGAGCCTATCATGACCAATTCGGAAAACATTGTGCGCTTTGGCCCCAATGCCTACTCTAAACCGGCTACCGGCCTGAACATGCTGCGCGAAACCATTATGGGCCGCAAGCTGTTTGATTATGCCTTTAAACAGTATGCGCACCGCTGGGCGTTTAAGCACCCCACTCCTGCCGACTTCTTCCGGACGATGGAGGACGCCAGCGGCGAGGATCTGGACTGGTTCTGGCGCGGCTGGTTTTACGGCACCGACCCGGTTGATATTTCGCTTGACTCAGTTAAGGTGGGGCGTGCCGACTTGAAAGGCGACCCGAACACTGTTGTAGGCTTTGGCGGCCGCAGAGGCGGCCAGAATGCTCAGCGTGTTGCAGCGCCGGCAGTAAACAGCTTTGACGATATTTCGAAGATACGTAACCGGGAAGACAAGAACATTAAGTTTTATGTTGACCGCGATACTGCCGTGCGCGACTTTTATTACCGTTACGACCGCGGCCTGGCGGCCGTAGATACCACTAAGTTTGCCGGTTTGCAAAAGTCGCAGGTGCCGCCGCAGCTGAACCCTGCCGAGCAGGCCTTCAGCGAAACGGATAAAAGTAATTATGGCCGCAAATATTTCTATGAATTAAGTTTCAGCAACAAGGGCGGCCTGGTAATGCCGGTTATTGTGGAGTTCACCTTTAAGGATGGCACCAAAACGGTAGATCGCATACCGGCCCAGATATGGCGGCTGAACGAGAAAACGGCCTCCAAGTTTTATGTGCAGGATAAGGAGGTGGCTTCTATTAAGTTAGACCCGATGCGCGAAACTGCCGACATTGATGAAACCAACAACGTTTGGGGCAAACTACCCGAGCCAAGCAAGTTCCAGGTGTTTAAACAGCGCCTCAACGCGGCGGCACGCGGCCAGTCGAGCGGTACCACCAACCCGATGCAGGTATCGGGCGGCAGGTAAGGCATCCTGAAAGCAGCACCCCCTCTGAATCTTCCCGGCAGGAGAGAGTTAGAGGGGGTGCTGCTTGCTTCGTCTTCCGCAAAAAAATATTTTTGTGTAAACTTTGTAACCTGTTGCCCGCCTTCACCGTACAAGCAGGAAAGTTATTCTTCGGTGAATTTAGGTTAACAAATGGTTGAAAAGCCCCCTTGAGTAAGGGGCTTTTTTGCGTTATGGCAACCTTTCAATAAGCCCGGTTTATCCGGTGCGGCTAAAGGCCTTACTAATGTCTCCTTCCCATAATTTTTATAAAAGCAAGCATAGGTTTAAGGTAACAAACCTTCTTTCTTTTTAGTATAACAGCTTATCTTATTCTGATGCTTCAAACATTCAGGTTTTACAAATTCGGTTTAAATTGAATCTATGCAGATAGCCGTGTGTTGGTAGATGCATAGGAATTGTTTTGACTATATTTTGTGTCAATATTTATAACATTTATGCTTGCCAATATACATAAAGCTCTTGTACCCGGCAATACCGTTACTGCGCCTGTGTGCGGCACCTTATGTCGGCAAACGGCAAAAGCTCAGCCGGCGGGTATTCATCAGGTAACTGATTTCTTCAGTAAGATTTTCGATACAAACGATTTTCCTGCCCGCTGGCATTGCGGCAACTGGACAGCCTTTCACGGCTGGCTGTACATCGCATCAGACTTAGCCATCTGGGCAGCATATTTTACTATACCTGTACTCCTGCTGCGCATTATGATTAAAAGGAAAGATATTGCGCTTAACGGCGTTATCTCCCTGTTTCTAGCCTTCGTATTTCTATGCGGCCTCACGCACCTGATCGATGCGGTTATTTTCTGGTGGCCGGCTTACCGGCTGAGCGCTTTACTGCGGCTGGCGGCGGCCATCATCTCCATTATTGCTGCCTATGCGCTGAACCGTGTCTTCCCGGAGCTGATAGGCCTGCGTTCAGTCAGGGAGCTTAAGCTGGAAATAGCCAAGCGGAAACTTACTGAGGAGCGTTTATCAGCCAGTGAATTTCTGCTCTTAGAAGCCGGGCGGATAGCCCGTGTAGGCGGCTGGGAATATGATCTGATCACTAAAAAGCGAAGCTATTCCAGGGCGGTTCATCACATTCTGGAAATTCCGTATGATTACGATATTTATCAGGACCACCTGCTATCTTACTTTCCTGCTCCCTTTCGCAGTTCGCTGAACCAGGCTGCAACCGAAGCCATCCGGCATGGCACCAAATGGGATTTGGAAACGCCAGCAGTAACCATGACCAATAAAACTCTCTGGGTGCGCAACATTGGCGAACCTGTATTCAACCAGCAGGGACAGGTTATAAAAATCAGGGGGACGCTGACGGATATTGATCAGTATAAAAAGCACGAGCTGGAACTGAGCAAAGCCCTGAAGGCCACTCAGGAAAAATCGGAAAGGCTGAAAAAATTCGGCTATGTGCTTTCCCATAACGTACGCAACCATACCAGCAACCTGGCGGCGCTAACGGCAATGGCAGAGATTGAGGCGCTCGACGCGGAGAATAGGGATTTGGTGCTGAAAAGCAGACAGGTTACCCATGCGCTTACCACTACGCTCGATGACCTGGCAGAGGTTATTGAGGCGCAGGATGAAATACTGGTAAAAGAAACCATTGGTTTTGAGCAGGCTGCGCTGAAGGCCATTGAAGCGCAAACTATGCAGATCAGCCGTGCACAGGCGCAGGTATCCCTATCCTTCAAGGTTGCCGGTATCAGGTTTCCTGCCCTGTATTTAGATAGTATATTGAAGCATCTGCTTGCCAACGCCATACGTTACCGGAAACCTGACGAAGCCCTGCAGATTCACCTGAGCACCTATATTAATGACAACGGCCGCGTAGTACTGGAGTGCCGCGATAACGGCCTCGGCATGGATTTACCGGCTTACGGCCACAAACTGTTTAATTTATATGCAACCTTTCATCCACCGCTCAGCGCGCGGGGCGTTGGCTTGTTTCTGATGAAAACACATATAGAATCACAGGGCGGCGAAGTTG
>CAXTAP010000045.1:16598-24507 GCA_964241965.1 uncultured Mucilaginibacter sp. | reverse complement strand
GGCGGCTTCAATATCCATCTTCTTAATCAGTCCCTGGTCTATCGTAAATACATGGGTTACCTTGCCGTTAAACAGGGTGTTGCCGTCCAGGTCCTTCACCAGCTGGTCAACCATCACTTCAAGTGTTCCGTCCGGGCGTTCCTTCTGTTCAGCCGGCGTTACCTGCGGGTTAATTTCCTTCCACTGCCTTTCCCAGTAGGCTCTGGCCTCATCATGCCCATAGGCGTAATCGCCTTCCCAGGCCCTGGGCCATTGCACATCCGGCTGCATCAGGGCAAGCAGCGCATCAATATCCCTGGCGTTAAAGGCGCGGTAGGCCGCTGTAATCAGTTCCTGCTGGTTAGTCATCATTATCGGTTTTGGGTAAACATGCTATAAATAATCTACCCGCCCAAATAAAAAATGAAGACAGCTCCAAAAGCAGTTAAAGCGTTTAACGCATCCTTAATGGTAACCTGCGTTATCAGGCTGCATTAATTGAATTCAGCGGGATCCGTTAGCCGCTGCGTCAAAGCATTCATTAGCTGCAAAAGGCGGCAACTGCCGTTGCCGCAGCTAAAAACAATAATTCCGGTTGTTGGTTCAACTGGTAACCTTATGAAAAAATCACTGCTCCTCCTCACGCTTTTTATTGCCTGTCATTCGGCGTTCAGTCAGCTGGTACAGCCCGTTAAAATAGATAGTTCGGTAACGGTATCTCTGCCCAAGGATTTTACCCAGCAGGATACGCTGGGCGAAAAGATATTTTCAGCCAACAGCCTGCTGGGCTACATCCTGGTGATCAGGACCGCTAACCCGCAGGGCGGCAAACCGCTCAAAAAAGAGAAGGATTTAGAGAAGGTGCTTAAAAGCTACCAGAACAAGGTATTAATCAGCGCCGCCAAGGGCAACGTAGTGCATGATCATGACACCGTAATCAACAACAACCTGGTAGCCCGAGATTTTACCCTGCAGACGGATACCGGCAGCGGCACCCAGAACCGGCAGTTCCGCATTGTTTATACCAAGGCCTATACCTACATTTTTCAATACCTGTATGATAATGCCCGCAAGGAAGTGGCCGATAAGGAAATTAAGGCTTTCTTTAACTCCATTACCTTTGCCCCCGGCATCGACCGCGAAGATCAGTACTCCATCATCGGCCAGTTTACCGGTATGCACAAAGCCTTAAAAATGGGCCTGATCGGCGGCGGCTTACTCATCATCCTCCTTATTGCCTTCCTGATAAGCAGAAGGCGAAAGCGGATTAACTAATTTCCAACAGCAAATTTTCCGAATCAATTGCATTTGCCGACCGGCAAAGCGGCTACTCCGTGCGGCTGGCCGGCAAATGCCTATTTAAGCCGGTAAGCAACCACCTTATTTTTAAAGAATGTGGGTATATAAACTACATTGGCTGCCGGGTTAAAGCCTAAGTCGGCAGTATTCATCTTCTGGCTGCGCGTATCTAATAACAGTTGCTTTGAGCCGTCGGTTTTTACATCGTAAATTATGCCGCTCCAGCAGGTAACCACAAACTCGCCGGGTTTTACCATTTCAATGCCATCAGCGCCGCTTTCTAATCCCTGCACTACGGTTGTCAGGTTCTTGCCGGCATCGGCTTTCTGCAGCCGGTCGTTAGTTAGTATGTATAAATCGCTGCCTACGGCCAGCAATCCGTTAGCCCTGTTCATATTTTCCAGGTAAACCGTAGCCGTTCCGTTCTCAATCCGGTGCACTTTATTGGTTTGCGTATCGCTTACATAAACTACGCCCTGTGCATCAATGGTAATATCATTCAGCAGCTTTGCGCCTTCTATGGGTATGCGCTTTACCAAAGTTGCGGTGTTTACATCAATCACCGCAACTGCCGCAGGCTCGGCTGCATATAACAGGTTTTTATACAAGCCCAGCCCTTTAATGGCGGTTAGCCCCGTTACCCATCTGTTTTGTATGATGCTGCCATCAGGCCCAACCTTGCTGATAAAACCGGTTCCCGGCTTTTGCGCATCCCCTATGTTCGATACATACAAGATTTTTGATGCAGCGTCATAATGAACCGATTCCGGCGTGTACAGGGTCGAGTCTGTTTCCCATACCTTTTGCAGCGTATGCTGCGCGTAAAGATGCTGGGTTAACAGCATTACGGCGATGGTTAAAAGCTTTTTCATGATTTTTTGTATGAGGTATTTAGTTGATTGTTGATATGGTATAAAGTTATAAATATTCCGCCTTAGTTGCACCTGCAGCCACAAGTAGATAACGAAACTGTATGATAATGCTGAACTTACAGCATCATTTTGCCCGGCAGATTTTCCTCCTGCTTCTACCTTTTCCATAATCCCTTGTTCCAGCGCATGCTGCGCAGAAATGGGCGGCCGTCCATATAGGTAAGCCACATAACAGTTCCCATTACGCCAATGATAGAGCCGGCGGTAACATCCTCAAAAAAATGCTCACTCAGGTACATGCGCGAGTAAGCTACGGCCATAGCCAGCAGCAGGTAAATAAAGCCCCAGCGTTTGGTAACCACCAGGTACGACAGTACCGTCGCGGCCGAAAACGCTGTAACCGTATGCCCGGATGGAAAGCTGTTGTTGGTTAAAATCACCATCCCCTTTACAAAATGAATCTTTACCGCCTGCCCTGCAAAATATGCTTTGGGGCGGGGCGAGTGGAAGATGCGCTTTACCACCTGTATCAGCAGCCCGCTCAGGGCAAAGCTGGTGGCAAACAGCAGCAGCTTGCGGTAACTGGTCAGCAAAAAATACAGTGTAACAGGCACTAACATCGTAGCATCGCCCAGATGGGTAACCAGGGGGAAAATGAAATCGGCCCAGGGATAATTGTGTGCGTTTACCGAAAAATATATCTGTTCGCGGCTAAAAGTGAGCTTAATAACAAGGCAGGTGATTACAATGATAAGATACGGGATAAAAAACAGCCTGCTTTGGCGCAATACATCAAGTAAACGGGTTTGCATGTTACAAATTAACCAAATAATGCCCGGCTGGTTATAAAAAAAATGGCTATGTTTGGTGTGCGCCTTAATTTTTTAAACTAAATGTCGAAAAGTATATTCCGCAAAAAATCAATTGACAAGATTTTGGCCGATGTAGCCAGCGGTTTTAGCGACAGCGAGCACCAGGGCTCCGGCAGCCAGCTTAAAAAGGAACTTACCGTTAAGGATTTAACGCTGATGGGCATCGCCGCTGTGGTAGGGGCCGGCATTTTTTCTACCATAGGCGTTGCCTCGTTCAACGGCGGCCCGGGTGTTACCCTTTTATTTGTGGTAACCGCCATTACCTGCGGCTTTTCGGCTTTATGTTATGCCGAGTTTGCTTCGCGCATACCGGTAGCCGGCAGCGCTTACACGTATGCCTATGCCTCATTCGGCGAACTGATTGCCTGGATCATCGGCTGGGATTTGCTCATGGAGTATGCCATCGGCAACATTGCAGTGGCTATATCATGGAGTGAGTACTTTGTAAATCTGCTCGAAGGCTTCCACATCCGCTTGCCGGGCTTTGTAACGATGGATTATTTTTCGGCCTACAAGGGTTATCATCAGGTGCAGGCGCTAACGCAATCCGGCCATCTGAATGCGATAACCGACCGCTTAAAGGCCGAGGCTGCCGCCTGGAGCAGCGCCCCTGGCATAGGCGGCTTAAAACTGATTGCCAATCTGCCCGCCTTAGCCATTGTAATTGCCATTACCTACCTGGTGTATGTTGGCATACGCGAAACCAAAAAGGCAACCAATGCTATGGTGATGCTTAAAATTGCCATTGTGCTTTTTGTTATCATCATGGGCTTTTTTTACGTTACGCCGGCCAACTGGCATCCCTTTTTCCCAAACGGGTTCGGCGGGGTGATGAAGGGGGTATCGGGCGTGTTTTTTGCCTACATTGGCTTTGATGCCATATCCACTACGGCTGAGGAGTGCGAAAATCCGCAGCGCGATCTGCCCCGCGGCATGATTTACTCCCTGATTATCTGTACCGTATTGTATGTGCTGATTGCCCTGGTGCTTACCGGCATGGTGAGTTATCAGAAACTCGACGTGGGCGACCCGCTGGCCTTTGTGTTTGCCAGCATCGGGATGAAGAAGATAAGTTATGTTATCTCCATCAGCGCGGTTATCGCCACCGCCAGTGTACTGCTCATTTTCCAGTTGGGCCAGCCCCGCATCTGGATGAGCATGAGCCGAGACGGATTGCTGCCTAAGGCGTTCTCGCGCATCCATCCCAAGTATCAAACACCCTCATTTGCTACCGTGGTTACCGGCTTTGTGGTAGCGGTGCCTGCCCTGTTCATGAACTTAACCGAAGTTACCGATTTAACAAGCATCGGCACCCTATTTGCCTTTGTGCTGGTATGCGGCGGCGTGCTGCTGCTGCCCCGCGAACAGGCCTCGGGCGGGCGCTTCCACATTCCCTATATTAATTCCCGCTTTATTATACCCGTACTTTTTGTAGCAGGCATGGCGGGCTTCTGGCAGCCCATTAAGGGTTTGTTTCTGGCCGCCAATGCCCATGAGCGCTTTCCGTTCTTTTTGTTTATTATCCTCTCGGCGGTATTAACCGTACTGGCATTTATTAAAAAACTATCGCTGATACCGGTACTGGGCTTGCTCAGCTGCTTTTACCTCATGACGGAGCTGGGTTATACCAACTGGCTGCGCTTCCTGATCTGGCTGGTTATCGGGCTGGTGATTTACGCCACTTACAGCTACAAGCACAGTGCACTGAACAGGATACGGCAGCCTGATACAGGTGATGCCTCCGTTTAAAATTTGATGCTTCGGCTGAGGTACGTTTGCAACGTACAAACGCTCTATGCAACGCCAGTAAACTACCTACTGCAACACCTGCAGCATAGCAGGGTACGTAAAGGCATTAACCACGGAAGCTGAATAATCCGCTTTCTTACTGTTCAAGTGAACGCAAAAACTATCTCAGGCAAAAATAGAGACCAACCACAGATAGTAGTTGAATGCAAACTGGTGCCAAGAGTTTCTTAACTCCACTGACCTGAAATGGACTGACTAAATACATTAAGGAGGATAAAATAAATACAGCCGATGCCAGGCCTGTAACTATCAATAGATTGGGGCCTTCAGGATCATTTAAAAGGAAGAAAAACAGCTTAGAGCAAATGATGGCTGTTGCCGCCAATATCAGCAATGAGTTCTTTTTTGATCTGGAGTATAGTCCTGTAATTTTACTGGTTCTATTCATAAGCCTGAGTTTTTTTGTTCCTAAACAGCCGCTTAGCAGCCCAGAACTGTTATTTACTGTATGCGGTGTATCTGTACGCTTTCAGGCTCGGAGAGTATCAGCGGTACTTTCTCAACCGTTACAAAGCTCAGGTCCAGGCCAAAGCCCCGCTCCTCAGATAAACTGAAATTTTTAAGATAATGGTAAAAGCCCATAATCACCGTTTCATACAGCGGCAGGTGGTGCGAGCGTGATACTACCTTTTCAATGACCACAAAGCGAAAATCACCCACAATCTTGTGCTTATTGAGTGACTCGTACCGGCTGGTGATATCCACTTCGCCATTCTTCACCAGGTCTTCCACTACCCTGCGGAAAAGCAGATTAATTTGCTGCTCCACCCGGAAACCCAGTTTAAAATCGATACGGATCAGCTTGTTGGGCACTAAAAAATCTACCTCGTAATCGCGGGTGTAAGGTTCATCCATGACATCCACATGCACCAGCCAGTACACATCGGCGCGTTTGGGCTGCTTTTGCAGGATGGAGTAAATAATTTTTGACTCTACCTCGGAGTTAAAGTTGGCGCTGGTTAAGTAAATCAGTTGCGAGGCATACTTGGGCACCGTTGTATCGTCGCTCAGTTCATTAATGATTTTGTAGTAATCCTCAATTTCTACAAACTTGATGTACCGGTTACGTATTTTACGGGCGCTGTGCCAGGTCCACATTACGGTAAATAACAGGGTGCCAATGGTAACGGTAAACCAGCCGCCCTCCACAAACTTGCCCAGATTACTCATCAGGAAAGTGCCCTCAATCAGCAGGTACACCAGCAAAAAGATGTTGATGATGTAACGGGGTACCTTTCGGCGGCGCAAAAAGCGCGATACCAGTATAGTAGTCATCAGCATGGCAATGGTGATGCTCAATCCGTAAGCGGCTTCCATTTTGCTGGAATGCTTGAACAGCAGCACCACGCCGATACAGCCTAAGCCTAATAACCAGTTGATGCTGGGTACATAAAGCTGCCCCTTTTGCTCGGACGGGTAGTTGATTTTAACCTTAGGCCATAAATTCAGCCGCACCGCCTCAGCAATAAGCGTGTAGGAACCCGAAATTAATGCCTGGCTGGCAATGACAGCAGCCACAGTAGCTATGCCGATACCAAAAATAAGGAAGCCCGGCGGCATAATTTCATAAAACGGGTTGTGCTTGTTTAAATCAATATTAGGGCCTATGCGCTGCAGCAGCCACACGCCCTGCCCCAGATAATTAAGCACCAGGCATGATTTTACATAAACCCAGCTTATCCTGATATTGGTGCGCCCGCAATGCCCTAAATCCGAGTACAGGGCCTCGGCTCCGGTGGTACATAAAAATACAGCGCCCAGAATAGCGAATGATACAGTGGAGGCACTGCCGGTAAGCAGCTTATAGGCGTAATAAGGGTTAAGGGCCTTAAATACATAAGGCATTTTTACAATGTACATTATACCCAGCACACCCATCATGCTGAACCACAAGAACATAATAGGCCCGAAAGCCTTGCCTACGGTTGACGAACCAAATTGCTGAATAAAGAAAAGCCCGGCGATAATGGCAATTACAATATACATGGTAGGCTCATTAGGGTAAAATATCTGCAAGCCTTCAATAGCCGAAGAAATGGTGATGGGCGGCGTGATGATACCATCGGCCAGGAGGGCGCACCCCCCTACTATGGCCGGCAGGATAAGCCACTTTGCCCTGCGCCTTACCAGTGAAAACAGTGAGAAAATGCCGCCTTCGCCCTTGTTATCCGCACGCAGGGTAATAACTACGTATTTGAGCGTGGTTTGCAGCGTAAGCGTCCAGAAAATGAGCGAAACGCCGCCCAGAACCAGTATTTCGGAAATTGGCTGATTGCCAACAATGGCTTTGAAAACATACAGCGGCGATGTACCGATGTCGCCGTAAATAATACCTAAACTGATGAGCAGCCCGGATAAAGTTAGTTTTTGTAAATCTTTATGACTTGACACTTTTATTTATTACTATAACAATAATATAAACATTAACCTGTAACTTTAACATGATCAGCAGGCATGCATATACTGATTGAACAGGGCACTGCCTACTAAACAAATATTTGTTAAATTGTGTTAAATACAGGCGGCAAAAATACAATTCTTGCCATTGATAAATGCTTTATTTATACTTTTGCGCAGAAACTAAAATATGGGGCAAAAACATACCTTTAATTTTTCATGGACACTGCTGCTTGCTTTGGCAATATCCATGAATATTGTACTGGCCGGCCCCCTGAGAGCAGATACTACCACCCTGCTTCATTCCAGGATTAAAAACACGGTACGAAGCTCATACCTTAAAAACGGCATAAAGGTTAATATGCCGCCTTTCAAAATGGCAACGGTGAACATTAAGCCCGTTCCTGAAAAAACCGACGACCGCCTGCTGAGCAATGTGCAGGTGTACCCCAGCCCTATTACCGACCAGATTAACCTTAAATATGTGGTATCGCGCAATACCAATGTTACCATTAAAATACTGGATGTGCTGGGCAACAATGTAGCAACCCTGTTTTCACAGCGGGTTGAACCGGGCGAGCAGAAATTTACTTATTACCTCAACAACAAGTTAACCAGCGGCTTTTACTTTGTGCGCGTGGTGGTGGGTACCGAGTCTGTCATCAAGCGTATCTCTATTCT